>JBDHFY010000048.1:0-31053 GCA_039590195.1 Gemmatimonadota bacterium
CCCGACGGTCGGACCATCGCGTTCGTCACGGACCGGGGCCCCCAAACGGATCTCACACAACTTCGCACGGGCAGCATGGCCCTCGCTCTCCTTCACCTCGACTCGCACACGACCGAACTGCTGTCAGGGATGGAGGGTCAGAACATCAATCCTCAGTGGTCGCCGGACGGTAAATCTCTGGCGTTCGTCTCCGACCGCACCGGTATCGCCAACGTCTTCCTCTTCGAGTTGGAAGAGAACGCGCTGTATCAGCTCACGAACGTCTTCACCGGTGTCTCGGGGATCACCCCGATCTCGCCGGCCATTTCCTGGGCGCGGCAGGCGGATCGCCTGGCGTTCGCGTACTACGAGGCCGGCGAGTATAACGTGTACGCGGTCGACAACCCACGGTCCCTCAAAGGCGAGCGATACCCGACGCACGCCGCCCCGCTGGTGGCGTCCGCCGATCCGGAACTTCCCCCGCTCGAGGGATCGTGGGGCTTATTCCCGGTGTCGGACACGACCCTGTGGAACGGCCGCCAAGGGGCCGGTTCTTTCTACCGCGCCAGGCAAGGCTTCAGAAGTTCCGCCGCCGATCCAAAACCGTTCGTGGCGAAGGCCAAGCCGATCTCCGTCAAGGCGCTGCTCGACAGCGCCGCCTTGGCCCTTCCGGACACCTCGGATTTCCAGTTCCAACCGTACAGCCCGACGTTGAGGGTCGACTACGCCGTGCAGCCCAGTATCGGATTCCAGCGAGATAACTTCGGCTCCGGCGTTTACGGCGGCACAGCCATTTCGCTCTCGGACATCCTAGGCAACCGACGCGTTGTCCTCGGGGCACAGATCAATGGACGGATCGAGGAAGCTCAGGTTCTGGCGGCTTTCGCGAACCTGGCACACCGCACTACCTGGTCAGTCGGCTACCAACAGAACCCGTTCTTCTTCTTCACGGGAGCGAGTATCTCCGTCGATACCGCCACCGGTCGTGAAGTCCTGAACCAGCGCATCGAACGGTTCATTGTGCACCGCGCGTTCGCAGAAGCTTCCCGGCCCTTCAACCGCTTCAGCAGGCTCGAGTTTGGAATCAGCGCGAACAATGTGTCGCACGCGTTGCTCCACTTTCAAACGTCGTTCCAGTCTGCCTCCGGATTTGGCCTCGAGCGCGAACTGGAGAAGACCTCGCTGGGCGGGGCAAGCTATCTCCAACCCTCTGTGGCACTGGTGCACGACAACTCGGTGTCGCTGTGGACGGGGCCGCGGTTCGGACGTCGCAGTCGTTTTGAATATGCCCCGGCCGTCGGCACGTGGCGCTTTCACCAGTTGCTCGGCGATCATCGCCGCTACGACCACTTGATCGGCCCCTTCGTCCTGGCGACGCGGGCATTGTTCTTTGGACGCTTCGGGCGGGACGATCACCAGTTCCCCATCTTCATCGGCACGCCCGACTTGCTCCGCGGTTATACGTCCGGCTCGTACCGCCGGTTTGAATGCGCCAACGACGTGGGGACCGACGTCAGCGATTGCAGCGCCTTGGATCAACTCATCGGCACCCGCGTGGGCGTGTTCAACGCCGAAATCCGATTCCCTCTGCTCGGCAAGATCCTGCCGGGGATCGCGCCCCTCGAAGGGGCGGTCTTTTTCGACGCCGGCATGGCCTGGCGGGCCGGTTCCCAGATCGAGTTCAAGCGGGATCCCTATGACGACCCAGCCTTGGTCCGCGCGCCACTTACGAGCCTCGGACTCTCGATCCGCGGTAACATCCTCGGCTTCATGATTTTCCGGGGAGACTATTCCAAACCGCTGAGCCGACCCGGCAAGTCCGCGTTCTGGACCCTCAGCATCGGACCAACGTTCTAGCCGCTTGCTGTCGTTTGGGGAGGATTTAGCTTCCAATCTCGTGCTACATTATAGGATGCGGCACCTTCCTGCGCTCGTCCTTCTCGGCGGGGCTCTCGCCTGCAGCTCCGAGCCCGTGTCAAACCCGGTCAAAGAGGCATTCGCTCGAGAGAAGCCGACCTCGTCGTTTGGCACGGAGGTGGCGTTCCGCTTCGCAGCCCAGCAAGGACGGGGCGTGCGAGTGTACAACCTCCCTGCCATGGAAGAGTTCAATTGGCGATTCGAGAACCCTGACCTCGTCGCCTACGAGGTCGTCGGATTTGCCGAGGATGAGGGGCAGGTCTACATCCACACCCCGGACTCCCAACTCATCGCGCTGGAACTGGCCACCGGACGCCAACAGATGATCGACTCGGGCATCGTGGCCGCGGCCTTCGGCCCCACCGGCCAGGCATACACGACCCGCGCCAATGGCACCATCGGCGCCGTGAGCGACCGCCGGGTCAGCGAGTGGCCTGATACGCTCTCCACCATACCCACGAACGTCTGGGGAACGACCGGTGGAAGACTCGTTGCCATCGAACCGTCGGGTGCGGGTCGCAGGGTCAACCTCCTGGCGGATGGCCAGTCCGAATCGGTGGATCTTCTCCCGGATGGCCACACTGCCACCGCCCCCTGGGGAGATCTCATCGTGGTCGCGGCTGATTCCGGGCTGGTGGCGGTCGAGCCCGAGAACTCGTCTGCGAGAATGTTCCTTCGGCTGCGCTCGCGGGCGGTGGCTGTCGCCGTGTCTCCCCCGGGACATCGTGTCGTCGCCGCAACGGAGGCCGCCGAGTTGATCGTCGTCGACCGTTTTCGGTTCAGGGTCCTCTCTCGCCGGCCGCTGCCCCGGATGGTCACGGCCATTCGCTACGATCCCTACGGACGATATCTGCTCCTCCGCCCGGCCGATGCCGACTCCGTGTGGATCGTCGACATCGCTACCCCCTCGGATTCGTTGCGCATCCATGCTGCATCCGCTTCCTGGGACCGCGATCTCCCGGTCGTCACTCCGAATGGTACCGCGCTGGTCCGAAGTGGCCAGGACGTGGTGGCCATCGACCCCGATACGGGCGGCGAACTCGGTCGTGTCACGGATGGGGCCGACGGTCGATGGCTCGTGGTTCGCTGGGACCCGCATCGGCCGAGCCTGCAGATGCTCGCCGAGCAGATCCCAACCCCCTCATCGACGGGCGAACTCTACTTTGTGCAGGTGAGTGCCACATACAACGAGGCGTGGGCCACAGATCTTGCGACCAATCTCCGTCAGGCCGGGTTGGATGCTCAGGTGTTGACGCCAACACCCGGGGACGACCGGTACCGAGTCGTGCTAGGCCCGTATCCGACGCGACGCGAGGCCGACGAATTGGGACGCACGCTGGGCCAGGCATATTTCATCTTTTCCCGCGACACGACGTCGACGATACCATGACCGTTCGTAGGATCTCGCGGAGCGACCTCCGACAACCCGATGCGTCACTCTTCGCCGACCACACGGTGGTGCTCATGACGCCCGTAACGGCTGACGCCACTTGGGCGGCGGAATGCGCGTGGGAGTTGGCCCGGGCCGCCACGGCGGACGCGCGACGCGTGGCATTGATCGATCTCTCGCTCGAGCATCCCGTTCTGGACCCGCACCCCCCATCGGAGGGGATTGTCGACGCCTTTCTGTACGGGGCTTCCCTCAACCACGTAGCCCAGGCGCAGGATACCCCGGGGCTCCACTTCGTCAGCGCCGGCTCGTACGCCGCCAACCCGGCGGAGGTGTGGGAAAGCCCTCGCTGGAGTCGGCTGGCCATGGGGTTCGCCCAGGAAGGCGCACTGCTCCTCGCTTTCGTGCCTCCATCCGCATTGGAGCGGTGCGCGTTGAATCCCGACGCACTGATCGTCCTGGCTCCCAAGGGATACGACCACGAGCGCGATACCGAGCCCGGCATCACCCACCAGCTCAACATGGGCGTGCCGACGATGACGGTCGTCTGGGATCCCAAAGTGACTGCCCCGGACGAGGGAGCGATGCCGCGGTTCGGCTCGGTCATGCCGCCGCCGTCTCCGACAGATCAAACACAGCTACCCGAACCCCAACCGGCGTTGACCGAGGCAACGTCGGCATCAACGACAGAGTTTCGCGGATTCAAGCCCGGCAGCCGAAGGCTGCTCATGGCTGCCTCACCCGTTGCCGTCGCGGTAGTGGCACTGAGTGTGTGGCTCTCCGCCAGGAGCGACGACAGTCGGAACACACCCATCGTAGCGCGGCCGGTCATCGCTGCGTCGGCTCCACTGGTCAACGAATCCGACCGAAACCGAGGTGACACCCTTTTCTACTCGGTTCAGGTAGCAGCGTTCAACGCCGCGGAGCGGGCTCTCGGCCACGCTGCGGAGCTCGAGCGAGACGATTTGGCCGCCGCCGTCACCCCGGTACGCATCGGGAACCAGGGCGTGTGGTACCGCGTGATTCTCGGCCTCCTCCCCAGCCCCACCGCCGCAGACTCCGTGTTGCGGGAGCTTTGGCAACGCGGTCTGGTGGAACGGCGGCAAGGCAACATCCTGCGGACCCCACAGGCATTGGACCTGGGTTTCCGGCCGAATGTGGCGGCGGCCCGCGAAGAGGTCGAAGGGCTTCGTGAGAGGGGTATCCCCGCGTACATTGTGGAGTCGCCAGCCGGCACGGTGCAGATCCTCGTCGGCGCCTTTGAGGCGCCCGAGCAGGCTGTCGTTGCCGAATCACTCCTCGTCCAGGCCGGCATTACAGCAAACCTCGTCACTCGATCGGGAACCGTGCCATGAGATTGACCCGGCTCCACTTGTCGGGCTTCAAGTCCTTCGCCGATGCCGTCGAACTCCCGTTCGACGAGGGCATCACCGCCATCGTCGGGCCCAACGGCTGCGGGAAATCCAATATCTCGGACGCCGTCCGCTGGGTCCTCGGCGAGCAGCGTACGCGGATGCTCCGCAGCGCGAAGATGGACGAGATCATCTTTCATGGATCGGCCAAACGACGCCACCTCAACATCGCCGAAGTCTCGCTCCACATCGACAACACCGAGGGCAAGCTACCGATCTCGTACCAGGAAGTGGTCATCACTCGACGCCTCTCGAGAAGCGGCCAGAGCGACTACCTGCTGAATCAAACGCCCGTCCGGTTAAAGGATGTCCAGGATCTGCTTCGGGGTACTGGCCTCGGCGGTTTCGCCGGCGTCGTGATCGAAGCGCAAATGATCGACCGCCTCCTGTCGGATCGGGCAGAGGAACGCCGCGCCCTGTTCGAAGAGGCGGCGGGAATCGGCCTCTTCCGAGATCGGCAGACGACCACCGAGCGGCGGCTGGAGAAGACACGGGAAGACCTGCAACGACTCGACGATGTCATCGGCGAGGTTCACACCCAGGTCCGCAGCCTGGCGCGGCAGCGTGGCAAGGCGGACCGCTACCAGAAGTTCAGTCACGATCGCTTTGCCATCGTGATGACGCTGAGCCGCCGCGATCTGAATCGGTTTGGCGAACGGGATGCCGCGTTACGCACCAGCTGGGAAGATCTCACGGTCTCGTTGCCGGCGGCTCGGGGTGAGCTCGAGGCGGCCGAGCGCGAGCGGGAGAACCGAGTGCACGAGCGCGCGACGGCCGAAGCACAGCGTACAGAGATCGAACGCCGGCTGGCCGATCGCCGCATCGAAGTGGAAAAGTTGGAAGGAGACTTGAATCTCGTCCGGGAGCGGCTGAGCAATTCCGGTGTGCGGAAGGAACGGGCGCGGGAGGAGCGGGATCAGGCCGCGGGCCGAGCGGAGCAGGCCGAGCGAGAACGCAACGCGGCAGCCGAGGAGCGAAAGGCGGCCGTAACCGCACGGCAGTCCGTTCAAACCGAGCTGGATCTTCGGACCGCCGGCGAAACCGAGGTCCGGGAAAAACTCGCACGACAGCGGGATCGCGTGCGGGACTTGGAGAATGAGTTGCAGCGGCAGGCGGAGAGTCAACGGGCGCTCGCCGGCGAGCGAACCGCTCTGGAACGCGAAATCGAGGACCTTCGGGTCCAGCGTTCAGACGCCGAGCAGCGAGGTGAGGCGACGAGGCAGGCGCTCGACGATTCACGAACACGCAAGGACACGGCGCAAGCCGAACTCGAGGTTTGCGAAGAAGAACATCGCGCGGCCGCCGGTGAGCTGGACCGAGCCCGTCACACGGTGCTGGCGGCCAGAGAGCAAGAGGCGGCGTTGCTCGCAGAGCTTCGCACCACCGAAGAAACCTCTGCCCGGTTGAGTGCGCGGCGGGACGCCTTGGAGGTTCTGGAGCGCGAGCGAGCGGGGGTGGCCCCCGCCGTCAAGATGCTACTGGAGGCGAGGGCGGAGATCGGCCCCGAGGCCATCCTCGGTCCCCTGAGCGATTTCCTGCGGCCGTCCCACGAGGGGGCTCGATTGGCCGAACTGGTTCTGGCGGAGTGGCTTCACGCCGTGCTCGTGAAGGACCAGGCGGCGGTCGAAGCCATCCGGCGTTGGCACACCGGAGCGAAGCCGGGCCCACTGCTCCTCCTGCCACTGGGTCCCGGTCCGTCCGGCGTCCAGCAGAACCCGACCGGGACTCTGGACCTGGAGGTTGCCGAGCCGGCAGGCCCCTGGGCTCGGGCGCTCCTTGCCGGGCATGAGCCACTCGACGAATCAGGTGCGGCCATTCTCCGAGCCAACGGAGCTGTGTTCCTGCCCGGTGTTGAGGAACGGGGCGGGCCGTTGAGCCGTCGGGCCGAACTCGAGACCCTGTCGGAGAAGCTGTCCAAGGCGGAGCGGCAGATCGAGGAACTCGGCGGTGCCGCGAAAGAAGCGGCTGCCACTCACAAGACGGCCGAGCAGACGCTGGCCACGGCGAGTCAACAGTCCGAACGCACCCGTGAAGCGCTTCAGTTGAGTAAGGGAACGTTCGACGATGCGGTGCGCGAGACACAACGTGCAGAGCGCGATCACGGGGAAGCCGAGGATGCACTGTCGCGCATCAAGGAGCGGCTCGACGAGCAGACCACCCGACTGCAGGCCGTGGACGCCGAACTCGGCACGGTTGACAGCAGCCGTGTCCGCTTAGAGAGCGAGCTGGGGAACGAGCGGGAGTTGCTCGCCAGTTTCGAGGCTGAGCAGGAAACGGCCCGCGAACGCCGGGTCCATTGGCAGGTGGAGGAAGTTCAGGTTTCGGCGAGAGAAGGCACAGCCCGGGAGCGGGAAGAGCGCGCCGACACGGCGTTGGGCGACGCACGTGAGGAGATGGCGCGTCTCGACCAAGAGCTCGCCGACATCGAGGCATCGACCGGGGACCTGGCCGGGCAGCAGTCAAGCTGGACCGACACTCTGGCGGAGCGTCGGATCGAAGTTTCGGAACTCGAGACCGCCGCGCGAGATGCGGAGGTCAAGCTCAAGCGGTGCGAGGACGCGTTGACGGCGAGCGAGTCCCAGTTGGAGGCTCACCGATCGAAGGTGCAACGACTCGGCGATGAACTGCACCAGGTGGAGCTCGACCAGGCTGAGATCGAGGGCAAGCGAAACGCCCTGGTCGAGCGCATCGAAGCCGAATGGCACAAGCCGCTGGCGGAACTCCTGGAACTGGCACCGGACGTCGAAGGCGAGCGGGAGGACCTCGAGCTGGAAGCGCTGCACCTCGCGGAGGCAATCGAGACGATGGGACCGGTCAATCCTCTAGCGGCCCAGGAGCATGACGAGGAGAAGAAGCGGTTCGACTTCCTCCAAGAGCAGCGAGCGGACCTTGCGGAGGGCCGTGAGTCACTCGATCAAGCACTTCGGGAGATTCGCGAGACGGCACGAGCGATGTTCGAGGAGACCTTCAACGCCGTACGGGAAAACTTCCACAAGGTCTTCGACACGCTCTTCGAAGGCGGGGAATGCGACCTGATCATGGTCGACGAAAGCGACCCGCTGGAAAGCGAAATCGAGGTACGCGCGGCCCCACGGGGGAAACGCACCCAGCGCATCCATCTGCTTTCGTCGGGCGAGCGAGCGTTGGTCGCGATCTCGCTGCTCTTCTCCATTTACCTGACCAAGCCCAGCCCTTTCTGTCTCCTCGATGAAGTCGACGCACCTCTCGACGACGCCAACGTGCAGCGGTTTGTTCGCTTGGTGAATGAGTTCAAGGAAGACACCCAATTCATCGTGATCACCCACAACCCGCGGACCATGCAGACCGCTGACGATGTGTACGGGGTCACAATGCAGGATCCCGGCGTGTCGACGATTGTGGGAGTCCGGTTGGGCGAGCACGAAGCTGCGTAGGCGTGCGCCGAGCTGCTCTACTTCTCTCTCTCGTCCTCTCCATCCTTGCCGAGAACGCATCAGCTCAACCAACCGACATTTCGCCGTCGCTCGTCCGCCTCGTCGGCCGCGACACGGTGGTGTCGGTGTGGATGTTCATCCGGACCGAACGGGACCTCGACGAGGCAGCCCGGCTAGTCACCGACCTCGGCGGTTCGGTCAGACGGCGCAGCCAATGGCTTCACGCCGTTTCGGCCGATCTGAACGCGCAGGCGTTGGCCGACCTTCGCTCAGGCCAGATCGTGCGCCGGGTTCAGCCCGTGGCGCGCTTTCGCGGTGAGCCCGAGCCGTCCACGGGACCCGAGTTCTCTCCCACACGCCCACGGGCCGCCCCTCGGCAGGATTCGCTCTACGGGGCCTCCACGATGCCCCTGCGCGTGCTGAACGTACTTCCACTGGCCGACCGCGGATCCCGCGGAAGGGGCGTGCGGATCGCCGTTCTCGACACGGGGTTCGAAACGCAGCTTCCGGCCTTTCAGGGCGTCACCGTCGCGGCAGAATACGATTTCGTCTTCGACGACCCGGTAGTGCGCAATCAGGCGAACGACGCACCCGGAGCGTCACGGCACGGCACGCAAACGTGGTCGCTGCTGGCAGCGGATCTTCCTGGGACCATGAGGGGCGTCGCGCCCGGCGCCGAATACCTCTTGGCAAAGACCGAAGACGTCCGCTCGGAGACCCGTGTGGAAGAGGACGACTTCGTCGCAGCCCTGGAATGGGCGCATACCCTGGGCGCTCGGGTGGTCTCCGCCAGCCTCGGCTATCTCGAGTTCGACGCCGGTTTCGGGTACACCCTCGATCAACTGAACGGCGACGTGGCGGTGACGACGATCGCGGCCGATATGGCCGCGCAGCTCGGGATGGTCGTCGTCGCGGCAGCGGGGAACCTGGGGGTTCGGGGATCAGGATTCCTCACCACGCCCGCCGACGGCGATTCCACCATCGCGGTAGGGGCGACAGACTCCCTCGGCGCCCTCGCGAGCTTCAGCTCGCGCGGACCGACGGCGGACGGACGTGTCAAGCCCGACGTGACGGCTCCGGGCGTTGCGGTCTTCGTGGTCGATCCGACATCGGGGACGGGGTTCTCGCGGGCATCGGGAACATCCTTCAGTGCCCCACTCATCGCCGGCGTCGCCGCGTTGTTGCTCGAGCTGCATCCGTCGCTCACCCCCGTCGAGATTCGCAACGCGCTGCGTGCCAGCGGCTCGAACAGCGACGCACCCAACTTCGACCTGGGGTGGGGAACGCCCGACGCAACCCTAGCCGCGACCTTTCCCCGGGGAGTGGCCCTGACTGCACCTACAGAGCGTTTGCTCACGAGCGTCACCCCGAACTTCTCGTGGAGCGTGTCGACGGTCCCAGCCTTCGCACTGCCGCTCACATACCGCCTCCGCATCACCACCCGCCGGCACCCGACTACGACGGTGCTCGACACCGTCACGACGAGAACAGACGTGACGCTCGCCACACCGCTCCGACCGGCCGCCGAGGTCGGCGTGCAACTTGACGTGACCGCGGCAAACGATGTCGTCACCACTCAGCAACCGCGAGAAGGCTTCGTGGCCCCTCTGTGGGTGGAACTCACCGCCCTGAACGACGTGGCCGGGATGACCACTCGAGACCCGCGCCCAGCCTTCACATGGGTTTCCCCAGACGTGGTCTCGCCGCCGGGCCCGTTCATGTACGATATTCAGGTCTTGCGCGTGAGCGATGGGCTGCCGCAGATCGACGAAGCGGATCTGAGGAGCACGACCTTCACTCCAACAACCGATCTCGAGATCAACTCTCCTTACAGCTGGAGGGTGACTGCGACGCTCGGCGCCGACACGGCGACCACGGAGAGCGCTGGCACGTTTCTGGTGGTAGACGATGGCGTACCGACCGTGACGCTCCTTTTTCAAAACTTCCCGAATCCCTTTCCCAATAGGGCGCTGGGCGCCCAATTCACCTGCGTATGGTTCGACCTGGCTCACCGGGGCCGGGTTCGCCTGGACATCCTCGATCTGCGCGGACACCTCGTTCGAACGCTCTTGCCGAACCCGCAAATCGGGGAAGAGCTCGAGGCGGGTCGTTACGGTCGACCGAGCCCGCTCATGACGGGCAGCTGTGATCCGGACTTCCAGTGGGATGGCACCGCCAGCGACGGCGCACCTGTACCCCGCGGGGTCTACCTGCTGAAGCTGGACACACCCGATGGGATCTTCTTCAAGCGGATCGTGTTCATGGGCGCGGGGGGATAGCGTGGAACTCGTCGTTCTCGGAACCGGAACCGTCGCCCCCTCGCCGACACGCACATCGCCGGCCCACTGGATCACGGCCGGAGCGGTGCGGTTGCTCCTCGATTGCGGCGCGGGCACCCTTCATCGGGCATGCACCTTCGCGGTACCGTGGGCGGAGGTGACGCACGTCGCCGTGACTCACTTCCACCCCGATCACTGGGGAGAGCTGCCGGCATTCCTCTTCGCCCTGCGATGGGGCACCGAGCCGCCACGGACGTCGCCCCTCCATCTCATCGGACCGGTTGGGTTTGAGTCCAGACTCACATTGCTCGCCGGCGCATTCGGCGACTCGATCCTCAAGCCGGGGTATCCCCTCGAGGTTCATGAAATCGAATCGGGCGGAAGTCACGACCTGGGGGCCGGGATCGTGCTGGAGGCGTTCAAGACGCCGCACACCGCCTCGAGCCTGGCGTTTGGCGTCCGTGACGGCGAGCGTCGAGTGGTGTATACAGGAGACACGGGACCCAGCGAGGCCCTGGCGAGCTGGGCGTCCGGATGTGACCTGCTCCTGGCGGAATGCTCGCTCCCGGAAGACCGGGCGATCGACATACATTTGACACCTGGGCAGGCGGGGGAACTCGCGCGCCAAGCCTCCGCGCGACGCCTGGTCCTGACGCACTTCTACCCGCCCGTCGAGGGAACCAACCCCGCGGCGGCGGCCGCCAAGGTCTTCGGCGGCGAGGTTGCCGAGGCCCGAGACGGAGATCGTTTCGCCGTATAGGAGAGGCACAGATGCTCGTCGTGATGCGACATGATGCTACCGAGAAACAACTCCAGCGCGTCGTGCGGGCGATACAGGACCTGGGGTTCGAGGCCCACCCGATCATAGGCAAGCAGCGCACGGCGGTCGGGATTGTCGGCAATGACGCTCGAATCGACGCAGGGCGGTTGAGCGCCTTGCAGGGTGTCCGCGACATCATTCAGGTCACGAAGCCCTACCAGCAGGTGTCGCGGGAGTGGAAGCAGGATGACACGGTAGTCACTTTGCCCGGTGGGCTCACCATTGGGGGCGACGAGATCGTGGTGATCGCTGGACCATGCGCCGTGGAGTCTCGAACCCAAATCCTGGAAGTGGCACACGCTGTGCGAGAGGCCGGTGCCGCAGTTCTCCGGGGGGGTGCTTTCAAACCTCGGTCGTCCCCGTATTCGTTCCAGGGTATCGGGATCGAAGGGCTCAAACTTCTGGCCCATGCCCGGGAGGAGACGGGGCTCCTCGTGGTCACCGAGGCGGTCGACCCTGACGGCGTCGGCATCGTACAGCAATACGCCGACATCATCCAGATCGGCGCGCGGAACATGCAGAACTACTCGCTGCTTAAGCAGGTTGGACGCGCTCGGAAGCCAGTACTCCTGAAGCGTGGCGTCGCGGCGACGGTCACCGAACTCCTGTTGTCCGCCGAATACATCGCGGCCGAAGGCAACGAGAATGTCATTCTCTGCGAGCGGGGCATTCGGGGGTTCGACTCCGGCACCCGCAACGTGCTGGACTTGAACGCCATCCCGGTCATCCAGCAGGTTTCACACCTTCCTGTGATCGCGGACCCAAGCCATGGAACCGGGGCGCGGGCTCTGGTTGCCCCAATGGCGCGAGCGGCGATCGCGGCCGGCGCCCACGGGATCATGGTGGAGGTGCATCCGGCGCCCGACGAAGCTCTTTCGGACGGGGCACAGAGCCTCTATCCGAACCAGTTCGCCGAGTTGGTGCGCCAGGCGGGCCAGATTGCGGAAGCGGTGGGACGCCGAATCGCTGACCCGTTGCCGGTTCCCGTCCACGCATGAAGTGGGCTCCGCTGCTGGCGGCCGTGACGGTGGCGCAGCCTCTTGCCGCACAGGACGCCGTAGTCGTGCTCGGGACCGCGGAGTCCGCCTACGAGCAAATCATCACGCTCAAGGCCGAATTCAGACAGACGATCATCAACCCCATGCTGGGAGGCCCAGAGGAATCCCAAGGGGTCTTGTACCTTTCGCCGCCCGACCGCTTCTCCATGCGGTTCAGCGACCCGAAGGGAGATCGCATCGTCGCCGACGGTACGTGGCTGTGGCTCTTCACGCCGAGTACCGTCCCCGATCAGGTCATCCGGCAGACGATCCCCACATCGGGGACGGCCACCCCCAACCTCTTCGCTCAGTTCGTTCACCGGCCCCTGGAGCGCTACGACGCTTCGTACGTGGGCCCAGACACGGTCGCCGGGCTCCAGGTGGACCGGGTGCGCCTCATCCCTCGAGTACAGGGAGTCCCCTTCCGGCAAGCGGTCATTTCTGTTTCGCGCGGGGACGGCCTGCTGCGGAAGGTGGCCCTGGTTGAAGAATCGGGCCAACGGCGAACGTTCGTCTTTGACTCGGTCGATATCAACATCCCGATTCCCGCAGCCGAACTCGTCTTCCGTCCTCCTCAGGGAACGCGAATCGTCACGCCGGATTGACCGTCGCTCCGCCCAAAAAGAAACGCCCGCTCGTGGCGGGCGTCTCGCGTTTCGCAGCACTCTCGCCTATGGCAGGCCGGAGGCCGCCTCGCCCGGCGTCCGTTCGGCGAGCGAGAAAAGGGCATCGATGCTCTCCGCCTGACGCAGGAGCTCGACGGCCTCCAGGATGACGGCGTCATCCGCGGTCCGCCGTGCCATCTCGGCCTGGCGGTCGAAGACGACGCGAAGCACCTGATAGCTGAACTCGCTCGCCACGAAATCATGCACCCCCTCCCAAATCGCGTCAGGTATCTCGACTCCGCGGGCCCGTAGCCTTCCCAACAACTCGCCGCGCATCGCGTCGTCGACGCGAAAGTCCACATCGCTCATCGCATTCGTGGCCTTGAGGTCCCGAGCGTAGGCACCCATCACGTCTCGGAACTCTTGGACCTGCGAGCCCAGATACTCGGCAAATGCGCGTTCCGCGTCGGTCAATGTGTCAGGCGTTGCCGCGTAGTCCGGGTGGATGCCACCGCCGCCGCCTAGCGACCGGCCTCCGGCGGATCGGAAGTCCGTCGAGTCGGCGGCGGCGGCCGCACTGTCACCGAACACGCCGAGGGCGATGACCCCCTGATCATTCAGGTCGCCGCTCCAGGCCCGTTGGATCGACCGGCCGCTCGGAGTGTACCACCGACCCGTGGTGAGCTTGAGGGCCTGCTCGCGACCGAACTGGAACACCGTCTGTACCAACCCCTTCCCGAAGGTCGGAGTGCCGACGATCAGTGCGCGATCGTGGTCTTGCAGCGCTCCCGCGATGATCTCCGCGGCACTGGCAGTGAATTCATTGACGAGAACCACGACCGGCATGTCTGTCCACCGTTCCGGCCGCGTAGTGTCGAACGTGCGGGTCGAGTTGGGCGCACGCCCGCGAGTGCTCACCACCTCGTTGCCTTTGTCCAAGAAGAGATCCGCGACGGCGACACCCTGGTGCAGGATGCCACCCGGATTGAAGCGCAGGTCGAAGATGAGGGCTCTCGCACCCTCGGCTCGAAGCCCGTCCACCGCCTCAGCCAACTCCTGAGCCGATTCCTCGCTCACGGTTTCGAGCTGAACGTAGCCTATCCCCGGATCCACCACCTGCGCGTACCGAACCGACGTCACATGGATCTTCGCTCGCTTGATGTTGAACGTGAGCGGCTCCGATAGCCCCGGTCGGACGACCCGAAGGCTCACGCTGCTCCCCGGCTCCCCACGCAAGACGGAAGCCGCTCGCTCAATGGACCACCCGGCGGCCGACTCACCCTCGACGCTGACGATCCGGTCCCCGGCGACCACGCCCGCCCGCTCCGCAGGCGTGTCTGCCAGCGGGGTCACCACGGTGACCCAGCCATCGCTCACCTCGATCCGGACGCCGAGGCCGCCATAATTGCCGGTGGTGCTGACCGCAAGATCTTCGAAATCCTCGGCACGCAGGAAGCCGGAGTAAGGATCGCCGAGTTGCTCCAGCATTCCATCGATCGCCAGATCGTACAGCCGCTGCTCGTCGAGAGAATCGACGTAGTAGCTCGAGATGTGGTTCAACACCTCCTCGAACAGGCGTGCCTTTTGGTAGACGCCGACCTGCCCGGATGAGCTGCGCTGGAGCAGCCATCCACCTGATAGGAATGCCGCAAGCCCAATGGCCACAGGCAACACAATCCGGCGGTATTTCATCACTTCCTCCAGTTCAACCGCATCCGTTCTTCACCCCGTACCCAAGTCGAGTGCTTCTGCAAGTCGCCCCGATACGATCCGCCAAGCGTCCCGCTCCACAGCATCGGCAGGCTGCTCCGCGTCCAGGTGCACGACCCCGTCACCGCCGGCCCCCGCAAAGGCCTCCGCCACGCGCTCATGCCAGGAATGCGCCTCGCGCTCCATGCGGTCCGCCCGCTTCCCATCGGCCGCCTGTCGGCTCAATCCAACCGCCCCCGGAAGATCCAGTACCAGTGTGAAATCGGGTCGCAGTCCACCGGTGGCCAGGTGGTTGGCCCTCAGGACGGGCTCTGCCGGAAGGCCGCGGCCGGCAATCTGATACGCCTGAGTCGACAGATCGAAGCGGTCGCTGACCACCACCTTTCCCGCCTCGAGAGCCGGGCGTATGACCTTGGCCACCAGGTCCGCCCGTGCCGCCAGCATCAAGAAGAGCTCGGCGAGGGGCGCGGCATCAAGCTCCGGATCGAGGGCAGCCCCCCTGGCAATCTCCGCGACCGGGGTCCCCCCAGGCTCTCGGACCTCCACCACCTCCAGCCCCATAGGGATGATACGCGCCACCAGCCGCTTGACCAACGTGGTCTTCCCCGCCCCATCCGGGCCCTCCACGACGATGAATGCGCCCGGCACGGTCAGGGATTCGCAATCATAGGACAGGAGATCATACCGGATCACTCCTTGGTCGCAAGGAGGAAGCGCGGCCTCCCAAAGAGATCGTGTTCCAGCCGGGCGTTCCCCCAGCTTGTCTCTCTGGCCAGGTCGACTGCGGCGGCCCCGCGCTCTGAATCGACCTCCAGCGCCATCAGACCACCGTCCGAGAGGTGGTGCGCCCCCCCGGCAAGGAGCCTCTCGATATGCTCCATTCCGGCCAGGCCGCTTACCAGCGCCTCCCGGGGCTCATAGCAGCGGACCCCTGGCTCCAACCCCTCGAACTCCTCAGCCGTCACGTACGGTGGGTTGGAGACAATGGCGTCGAAGACTTCCTCCCCCAATGGGGCATAAAACGCACCCAGCCGGAACTCCACGGAAGCGGTGGTCTGAACCCGCCGCAAATTGGCGGTCGCGACCTCCAGGGCCCCCGCCGCCACGTCCGTGCCAACAACCCTCTCGAAGGGACCCTCCACCGCCAGGCTGAGAGCGATGCAACCGCATCCGACCCCGACGTCGGCCACTGCGCCGGATCGCTTCTTCCGAGCTGCCCATTGCAGGACCAGACCGACGAGTCCCTCGGTTTCCGGGCGCGGGATGAGGACCCTGGCGTCAACCATGAGTTCCAGCAGCCGAAAACTCGCGGAGCCAACGGCATATGCCAGCGGCTCCCCTCCACAGCGTCGTCGCACGGCCGACTGGTACGTCCGTCGCCCCTCCGACGGCGCCGGCTGGCTGTCGAGGAGCCAAGAATCGCCAGGGGAAACGCCGGCAAGCGCACCCCAGATCGCGCGGGCCTCCCGGCGCGCGTGCGGCACCCCCGCCGCCGCGAGGGTCCGGGTGGCTCGGGCGACTTCCTCACCCACGGTCGCTCGGGCGTCGGAGTCAGTCGCGGTCACGCTCCTCGCGGTGAGCGGTGCGAAGGGAGTCGACGACCTCGTCGAGATCTCCATCGAGAATCGCATCGAGACGGTGGATGGTGAGGTTGATCCGATGATCCGTCACCCGGTTCTGGGGAAAGTTGTAGGTGCGAATCTTCGCGGATCGGTCGCCGGTGCCGACCATGGCTCTCCGTTCTCGTGCCCGCTCCGCCTCCTGCTCGGCGAGCATCTGATCCAGCAGACGGGCCCGCAACACTTCCAGCGCCCGCATTTTGTTTTGCAGTTGGGACTTCTGGTCCTGGCACTGGACGACGAGACCCGAGGGGAGGTGCGTGATCCGGACGGCGCTGTCGGTGGTGTTGACGCTCTGTCCTCCGGGCCCCGAGGAGCGGAAGACATCGATCTTGAGTTCCTTCTCGTCGATCTTCACGTCCACGTCTTCGGCTTCCGGAAGCACCGCTACGGTGGCGGCGGAGGTGTGTACCCGCCCCTGCGCCTCGGTCACTGGGACCCGCTGCACCCGGTGGACCCCCGATTCGAACCTCATCCGACCGAACGCCTCCTGGCCACGGACCCTGACCACCGCCTCGCGGACCCCTCCCAACATACCCTCCGAAAGCGATACCATCTCCACCGACCATCCAAGCCGTTCGGCGTAGCGCTGGTACATTCGCAGCAGGTCCGCGGCGAATAGGGCGGCCTCGTCCCCGCCTGTCCCCGCCCGGATCTCCACGATGGCATGGCGTTCGTCGAGGGGGTCGCGGGGCATGAGCAGGTCCCGGAGCTTCTCCTCGAGGATGGCGACCTGGGGGCCCAATTGCTCCTCGTCTGCCCGGGCAAGGGCGGCGAGCTCGGGATCGGCCTCGCAGGCCATTTCACGGGCCTGCTCGAGCTCGTCCTTCAGCTTGTGGAATTGGGCGGCCGTCTTCCGGATCAGCTCGAGACGGGCGTGTTCCCGCCCTAGAACTCTGAGCTTGTTCGGGTCGGCAGTAGTGGCGGGATCGGCTAGTTCGCGCTCGATCTGCGCTGCCGAGGCGAGCGCGGCCGCGAGCCGCGCTTCCAGGGCTACGCTCCCTTCGGCTCCGCAGCTCCGTACCGCTGTCGGAACCGCTCGACGCGCCCGGCGGTATCAACGAGCTTCTGCTTCCCCGTGAAGAACGGATGGCACCGGCTGCAGATCTCCAAGTGAATCGAGGACATGGTGGACCTCGTCTCGAAGGAATTGCCGCAGGCACACTGCACCACCACGCGCCGGTTCTCAGGATGGATTCCCGTCTTCACATGAAGCTCCGCTGAATGACTATAGGCTTAGTGGACGCGGAAATATAAATGGGACACCGACTTGTGGGCAACCGGCGTGTTCCTCACTTGATTGACACCGCCAGCGGCCGCCGCTAATCTTGACGCTGGGCCGAACTCCAACCATGTCCAAAGACTCACCTGCCTCGGTAACCGAGACCCTTCGGGCGGTCCCGCTGTTCTCACACCTGCGAGACGAAGAGTTGGGCCGCGTCAGCAAGGTGTCGCGGCGGCGGAATTATCCAAAGAACAGCGTGATCCTTTTCGAGGACGATCCCGGTGATGCTCTCTATGTGGTGGTGTCCGGACAGGTCAAGGTGGTCCTCATCGGTGAAGACGGTCGCGAAGTCATCCTTTCGACCCTGAAGGACAGCGAGTTTTTCGGCGAGATGGCCCTGATCGACGATCAGCCGCGTTCCGCCCATGTGATCTTGCGGCGCGACGATTTCCATCAATGCCTTGAAGCGACCCCCCGCATCGCCCTGGGCCTGCTTCAGGGGCTGTCGAAGCGCCTTCGCCAGGCCGACCACAAGATCGGCGGTCTAGTCCTGCTGGACGTGAACGGGAGGGTGGCACGTCTCCTGCTGGAAATGGCGGATGACAACGACGGGAGGGTGGTCACTCGACGCCTGACGCACCACATGATCGCGCAAATGATCGGATCGAGCCGGGAAACCGTATCCCGTACCATGCGGAACTTCGTGGAGCGGAAGCTCATCGAAGTCTCCGGCAAGCGGATTGTCATCCGCAATCGCCCCGTTCTCGAGGCTGCCGCGGGCCATTCGTGACCTACGTCACGCGGCCCGGGTTACAGTATGTATAGCTTACGCCTCACACGGCCCCGTACCATTTGTCGCATGAGGGTGCGCCTTCGCAGATGCCGTATCGCGTAGTCTTCTGGGGGACTCGAGGGTCGATTCCCACACCTGGTCCGTCGACAACTCGTTATGGCGGTAACACTCCCTGCGTGGCGTTGCGGAGTGATGACGGGAAGATCGTCATTCTAGACGCGGGAACCGGCGTGCGGCCTTTGGGGCTCGATTTGCACACCAACGGCCAAGGCCCGCTGAGCGTGGACCTATTGGTTTCACACACGCACTGGGATCACATCCAGGGCCTGCCGTTTTTCGCCCCGTTTTTCGGCGGCGGAAACACCATTCGGATTTGGGGAGCGAAGCAGGCCGACCGGAATCTGGAGGCCATTCTGCGAGAACAGATGAATCCCGTAGTGTTCCCGGTGCCACTGGACACCCTCGCCGCCAAGCTCACGGTAGCGCACGTGGGGGCCGAGGAGTTCCAGGTAGGCGGCTTTACGGTCCGAAGCAAGCGACTGCGGCACCCAGGCAACACCCTCGCCTTTCGGCTGACGCCGCTGAGCGGGGGCCGAGCCTTTGGCTATGCGACAGACAATGAACTCGGGCCCGGTGGCAACTACGAAGTCAGCTCCACATGGCGCTCGGAATTTGTCGATTTTTTGGGCGGCGTAGACGTTCTCGTTCACGACGCCATGTTCCAGCCGGAGGAGGCCTTGCGGTTTGCCGGATGGGGCCATTCGTCGAACATCGAAGCGGTGCAGTTGGCCGCAGATGCCGGAGTGAGACAGCTCGTGTTGTTCCATCACAGTCCGGAACACGCCGATCAAACGGTCGATGCCATGCTCGAGCAAGCTCGTGGGGCAGCCCACGACCTCGGTTGCGGGATCGAGGTCACGGCGGCCCACGAAGGGATGGAGCTTACCCTCTAGATGCGGGAGAGTCTTATGCGTTGGCGCTCAATGAGTACCCTATTGCTGGCGACGGGAATCGCTGCGGTCCCCGTCGCGTCAAGCCAGGGCCAGGACACCCGGCCGGGGATCGCTGTGATGGCCTTCGAGGACGGCGGATCGTACGGCCAGGATGCGGAGGATTTCGCGGCTTTGCGCGTGGGACTCCAGCAGATGCTATTGACCGAACTCGCGCAGAATTCCGCCCTTCGGATCGTGGAGCGGAGCCAGCTCAACGCCATCCTCCAGGAGCAAGAGCTTGCCAGCTCCGGACGAGTGGACGCGAACAGCGCGGCCCAGCTCGGGAAGCTGGTTGGAGCCCGGTATATGGTCTTCGGCAGCTTCATCGATTTCTACGGTGACTTTCGCATTGATGCCCGGATCGTGGACGTCGAAACGAGTGAACTGCTCAAGACCGAGCGGGTCCGCGACCAGCGGGACAAGCTCTATGACCTCCTCGTGACGCTCAGCTCACAGCTGACGAGCGGTGTGAACCTGCCTGCCCTGTCCCGGGACATCCGGGAGCTGCGCGAGGCACGGGAGATCCCCGCGGAGGCAATGACCCTCTACTCTCGGGCCCTGGTGTACCAGGACCGGGGCCGGACGGAGCGTGCCATCGAGCTCTACCGGCGTATCACGGACGAATTCCCTCAGATGACCGAGGCGCAAGAGGCCTTGAGACAACTAGAGCAATCGTAGTAGCATTGGCGCGTGATCGCGCCGCTTAACGCTCTCGGACAACTCTTTACGCGCTGGCTCTCCGATCTCGGAGCGCTGGCGCGTTTCTTGTCCCAAACGGCGGCAGCGTGGACCACCCTTCCCAGCGCTGGCCGTCGAGTGGTGGCCCGAGTGCTGCTCGACCAGATCTGGTTCACGGCGATCCAGGCCGTTCCTCTGGTGATCGTCCTGGCCAGCATCTTGAGCTTTCTCCTCATCTCGCAAGCCGTTCGCGAGCTGGGGAGGCTGGGAGCCACCGAGCTCATCGGCACGCTCATGGTCGTGGCCATCGTGAGGGAGTTGGGCCCTCTCCTCACCGCCCTTGTGGTGGCCGGGCGCTCTGGTACGGCCATCGCCGCGGAACTCGCGACCAACAAGGTCATGGGAGAGGTCGACGCGCTCGAAGGGATGGGCATTGATCCGGTGCATTACCTCGTACTTCCTCGTTTTGGCGGAGTGATCGTCTCCGTCTTTGGGTTGATCATTCTCTTCGACCTGGTGGCAGTGCTGGCTGGTCTGAGCGCCGCCACGTTCAACGACATGAGCAGTTCACGGTATTTCGATATCGTGCTGCAATCCCTCACGTTGCGAGACGCTTGGCTCTCCGTGGCAAAGGGGTTGGCTTTTGGGATCGTCATCGGCACCGTCTCGAGTTTCCACGGGCTTCGGATCCCGAAAGCGTCAACCAGCGTTCCCATCGCGGCGAGCCGTTCCGTAGTGGTGATCATCCTCGCCATCTTCGTGATTTCTGCCCTCTTTGTCTTGGTTGCCTGAATGACGCCGGTACCGCTCCGTTTTGAGGAGATCCTGCTCACCTCCCGCCAGGAGCGTGGCTACACCTTCGAGATTGTGGTCCACCAGGCAGTCTCGATCGTGGGAGATGAGGATAGTGGTATCGACCGCCTCGGCGCCTTCATCCTCGGTCTCGAACGGCCGTGCGGCGGGAGGGTCCTCGTCGAGGGCCAGGAACTCGCCCCGCTGCCCCGGCGGGAGGGACTCGCCTTTCGCCGCCGTCTTGGCTACCTTCCCGCGGGCGACGGCCTGCTGCAGAACCTCTCGCTGCGAGAAAACGTGGCGCTACCGCTACGCTTTGGGAGCAGACTCTCCGAGCGGCAGTCCGAATTACCTCGGCGGCTCACCTTCGGCCTGTCCAGGCAAACCCCGAGCAACGCCGTCGGGCCGCGTTGGCCAGGGCGCTGGCGTTCGACCCCGACCTGGTCCTACTCGAGCAGCCGTTCGCGCCGTTCGCTGGCCTGACCAACCGTGCGGCGCGCGAGGTGCTTGAGCTTGCTCGGGGGGGCGACGTGGCCCAAGGGTCGAGACGTACCGTGCTCGCCACGAGTCACAGCCTGCCGGAAGCCGTGGGCGTGAGGTTTGAGAAGCGCTATCGGGTGACCAAGGGAAAACTGCAGGACTTAACCTGAGTAGTCAGTGTGGAAACTACACGTAGGGATCTCTTCGTCGGTCTGTTCATCCTCGTGAGCATAGGCATTGCCCTCGGAGTGTTGATCGTGACCAGCAACCTGCTGGAAGCTCGCAGCGATCTGTACATGCGAGCGGCGACCGCTGAGGGATTGACGGAAGACACGAGAGTGGCCCTTCAGGGCCTGCAGATCGGCAGGGTGGTGGAGATCAACCCGAAGGTAGACTCGACCGGGCTCGTCTTCATCGCCCGCCTGGCGATCCGGGACGCCTACCCCGACGGCACGCAACTCTCTCTGCCGGTGGGGACGAGGGCCGTCATCGAGCAGCTCACACCCATCACGCCGTCGGTGATCCGGCTCGAGACACCGGCGACGGCGGACGGGGTTCTTGCGCCCGGAGACACGATCGAATCGGAACGTCGCCGCAGCGCTGTCGACGTGCTCGGCGAGGTGGCGACTGAATTGAAGGATGAGCTCCTCGAAACCTTACAGGAGAGTCGCCGTTTCATGGACCACAGTGGACGCGCCGTGACGACGACCCAGGAGATGATCGAGACGACCACGCCGCTCATCCAGCACGCTCTGGAGCAACTCAACGCCGGTCTCGAACATGCGGACCAGTTGGTGGGCGAGATCACTCCGCGGATTGGACCGTTGCATGACAGCCTCACCGCTACGCTGGCGATGAGCCGATCCATCCTCAACCGCATTGACACCCTCGCGATATCCACGGGGGAATTACTCGACGAGAACCAGGATGTCATTCGCGACGCCGTGGAGCATCTTCGGCGCTCGTCGCTCATTCTCGAGCACTTTGCCGATCAGGTGAGTCGACGGCCGACGAGGCTGCTGACTGGCGTGCAGCCGCTGGTTCCCGACACCTCCGACCAATCGAGATGACGTACCGCCTCTTGTGCCCAGAAAGCTTCGACGCCACTTCGATCGAAGCGGCCCTGACCGCCGAACGAGTTGAAACGGTGGAGGTGCACGCAGCGACAGACCTGACCGTCACCGTGCAGCCGACTGTGCTGTTGTTGGACACCCCAGCCAGGCGGGTGTTCTCGCGCAGCGACCTGCAGGAGTTCGTGGACCGCGGTGGCGCCATCCTGGCGTTGGGCGGCGAAGAGGATGAAGACGTCCCCGTTGGATTGCCCGAGGAACTCATCGCGGCTTATCTGCCCTTCCCCCCCCGCCCTCGACAGCTCTTGATCGCATTGCGCAGCGCCTTCTGCGCATCGCTGTCGCGGATGGAGAACGAGCAACTCCGTCAAGAGACCGCCACACGGACCAAAGAACTCAGCGAGCTCTCGAGCATTGGGGCCGCCCTTGCCACCGAGAAGGATTACAACACCCTCCTCGACCTCATTCTCTCGCAGGCCCGGCGAGTGGCGAGCGCCGACGCGGGCAGTCTGTACCTGGTACAGAACAGCAACACCGCCGAGAAGCTCTTGCAGTTCAAGCTGTCACAGACCTATTCGAGGCCCGACATCCCGCTCATCGAGTTTTCCATTCCCATCGATCACTCGAGCATTGCAGGTTACGTGGCGAGTACCTGCAAGCCGCTGGTCCTCGACGACGCGTACAAACTTCCGGAAGGGGCCGCGTACTCGATCAACCGATCGTTCGACGAGCAGTACGGCTACCGAACCAAATCGATGTTGACCATCCCGATGACCAGCCACAAGGGAGACATCATCGGAGTTCTCCAACTGCTCAACCGCAAACGGCACTTCGAGGCGAAGCTCGACAAGCCCGAGGACTTCGAGCGGGAGGTCATTCCTTACAACGAACGGAACGTCGAAGTCGTCTCTGCTCTTGCTGGTCAAGCAGCGGTCTCGATCGAGAACAGCAAGCTGTACGAAGACATTGAACGACTGTTCGAGGGATTCGTCACCGCCGCGGTCACCGCCATCGAGCAACGCGACCCGACCACGTTCGGGCACTCCGGCCGCGTGGCAGGTATGACGGTTGCTTTGGCATTGGCGGTCGAGCGGACGATCACTGGTCCATACGGTGGGTTGTCGTTCTCACGTGAACAGATTCGCGAGATCCGTTATGCGGGTCTGTTGCATGACTTCGGCAAGGTGGGGGTGCGTGAGCAGGTTCTCATCAAGGCCAAGAAGCTCTACCCCCCGGACCTCGCTCTGGTGAAGAAGCGATACGGCTTCATTCGCCGCACGACCGAGCGAGATTTCTACCAGAAGCGGACCGAGTACCTCGAGCGCTACGGGTCCGAGGGCTACGAGAAATTTCTGGCTCGCCTAACCGCCGAGCACGAGGAGACGATGGGGTCGCTCGACCGTTTCCTGGGGCTGGTCTTGGAGTCGAATGAGCCCACGGTGTTGCCGGAAGGCAACTTCGAGGAGCTGTTGCGATACGCCGACGTATACTACCGCGACCTCGACGAGGGTGAACAGCCGTATCTGACGGATGACGAAGTCCGGTTCCTCGCCATTCGCAAGGGAAGCCTGGACGAAACCGAGCGGCTCGAGATCGAGAGTCACGTGAACCACACATATCGGTTCCTGATGCAAATACCATGGACTCGCGAGCTCAAGGACATTCCGGCGATCGCCTATGGCCATCATGAAAAACTCAACGGATCGGGATACCCGCGCCGAACTCGGGGTGACGACATCCGCATCCAGACGAGAATGATGACCATCTCGGATATCTTCGACGCCCTCACAGCGTCGGATCGCCCCTACAAGCGCGCCGTTCCGGCCGAACGCGCTCTGAACATCCTCAATGATGAAGTCGCGGACGGGATGTTGGATCAGGAGTTGTTCCGGCTATTCACGGAGGCCAAGGTCTTCGACGAGGCGATCGACGACTAGGCCGACAGCCGCCGCCCCAGAAACACCCTCCCCGCGACCGCTTCACACCTCGACACTGCGCCCTTCCGCAGCCGATCGATAGATGGCCTCCATCACACGATGGAGATCGAGCTGATCGCTCAGGTCTGGCTGCTCGATGTTTCCCCGGACGATAGCCAGAAAGTGCGCCCACTCCGCATGATATGAGGCGCTGAACTCCCCTTCCCGACTGAGCGCCCCCGTGGGTGTCACGTCCACCGCCGAACCGTGCAGCTCCTTGAAGACCGTCAACGGACCGATCTGGGCCGAACCCTGTGACCCCGTCACCCCAAACCAGTACCGCTCCGCCTGACCCACGTAACGCCAGCTCACGTCGACAAACACCGAAGTGCCCCCCTCGCAGACGACGAGGGCGCACCCAGCATCCTCGACTGATCCGGCGCCGATCCAATTGCTGTCGAACGAAGCCGTCACGTGTCGTGGTTTTGCCTCAGTCACCAGCCAGAGTGACAAGTCGATGAGCCCCAACCCCAGATCGAACATCGCCCCACCACCCGACTGCTGATGATAGCTCCGCCAGCCGAGCGCCTGTCTGGCAGGACGAAACACATACCAGCCGCCACGCAACGCCTGGATGTTCCCCAACTCCCCCCCCTCGAAGAACATGCGCAATACCTGGACATCCCGACGGAACCGGTGGTTCATTCCCACGACCAGGGCCTTGCCCGATTGCGTTCCGGCTTCGATGAGCCCGCGTACAGCGGCCGTGGTGAGGCCAAGCGGCCGTTCACAGAGCACATGTGCGCCCGCCCTTAGGGCCGCTTTCACGTGAACCTCGTGAAGGTGGTTCGGGGTGCAGATCAGGACGGCTTCCGGTTTGGTGTACTCGAGCAGCTCCTCGATGTCCTCGTAGACGTCGGAAACTTCAAACCGCGCGGCGAGTGAGCGAGCCTTCGGCCCGTCGTTGTCACAGATGCCCACGATCGAAACGTCTTCCGTGCGCGCCAGAACCGGAAGATGCGCCACCTGAGCAACGGCCCCCGCCCCGACGACGCCCACCCTCACTGTGTGACTCATCCGCCGCCCCGTCCCTGCACGCGATACATCAGGCCCACGCGCGCCGACGCAAGCAGCAGCTCGCTCGTCAGACCCCCACGAAAGTCGGCCGTCACGTCCAGATGATCGACTACGGCAACCTGAACACCGAACGAGATGTTGACCCCCGCGGCGATCGTATCGAGGGCATCCTCGACGAACGTGTCGTCGATGGCAGCACCTCCACCGTTCCGGACATGCACCCCGAGCCCGACACCGAGGTAGGTCATGTACCGTGGACTCCCGGTAAACACATACTGCAGATCCAGATCGGCCTGGAGGTTGGCCCAGGTGATCCGCCCCACGTCGACAGTAGCTTCGCCGGTGGGATCGACGACCACGCCCTGTAAGCTCGTTTGGAACTTCTCGATCTCGGAACGGGACAGGTCGCCCTTGAAGTAGCTCCCACCCAGGAGCACCCGCACCCGTGGTGCGATGAATCCGTAGTCGACGCGAATGGCACCCGAGACTTCTGTCGTCACGCGGTCCGAACCCACCGGGCCGATCTCGAACCCGATGCCGCTGAACCGAAGCCCCTCGTAGCTGAACTGCTCGAAGAACCCCTGTGCCGCCAGAGCTCGCGGTACCAACGCCAACGCGATAATGAGGCTATGAGAAGTTAGACACCTAATACCGACGCTCAATGGTTGCTCCGGAGTAATAGGTGGTAAGGATGGTGCGAGCGCTCTGGCCCGCTCGAGCACGCCCGATGGCGCCCCACTGGCACATTCCGACGCCGTGTCCCCAACCGGCACCCGCTGCCACGACTCCCGTCAGACGACCGCCCTCTCGACGTTCGGAGAGCTGAACTGCCGTGCTTCCGAGCGGACGTCCCTCCGGCGTGGCGAACACCGCGCGCAAGTCCGGGCCGAACACGGGAACTTCTCCCCCGCCCACCCGCAGGCGCACCTCCGTCGCCCGTCCCGACGGGCCCGTGCGCTTGACCCCAACACTCTCAATCTGATCCACCGCTTGCGATTCGATGCCCAATACCTGCGGCAGGGTTCGGCGTAATATATCCCGCAGCGTTTGCTGGTCCCACTCGACCCGCCACCGGAATTGGGGTGAGATGTCGCAGTAATAGCCGCCGGGCTTCGCATCCGAGATGGATCGAAGGTACGGTTGCGATCTCACCGACCGAAACGATTCGTCCGGTGCCGCCGTGGCATAACCACATGTCGAATGAAAGAAGGCGTGGAGAGGCTCACCGCGAAAAATGAGGACTAATCCCGCGGTTGACCGTACCGCCCCTCGGATCAGTTCCGTCTCGACCGCTACGCCGCCATAAGCCTGGTCGGAGACGCCGGCTCTGAGGTCGAACCCGTCCGCCGAGAACCGACCGAGGTTCTTGACCGCATAGGTGCGCGACGCGATAGCCTGGGCTTCAACAGCGGCACGTTCTCCGGACGAGCGTCGGCCCAGCTCGGCGCCCACCACCCCAGGCAGATAGTCCTCCATGTCGAGTTCGTTGACGGCCGTAACGCCGTCGCCCGCTGGAAAGACCTCGATCGTGCCGCGATAGGGAGTCTCATTCACCGTGACGAAACGTTCCTGGGACAGGCTCACGAAGGTGAGTGTCTCGAACTTCTCCCCACGCGCACGAAGACCGCGACCCTCCACCTCGATCGTCACCCGTTCACCGGACCTCAGCGTCATCGCGGGGCGGCCACGGGAGGTGGCGACGACCCGTCCCTGCCCACCCACGGAGACCGTGGGCGTGTTCACGGCAAGCCCGACCCGGATTCGTTGCCCTCCCACAGGCCGGGCCGGCTCTCGCACCGGACGGCTCGGCGCGCACGAAGCGAACAAGACACTTCCGACCGCGAGGCACACCCGGAAAGGCGCGCGCCTGGGAACCCCGGCCGGCATGATCCGAAACGTGTGCTTCTGACCCACCCTTCGATTTACATAGGGGGGGATCGGGGGGGAACGCGTCACGAAAGCGCCACCGCCCTGAAGTCGCAGTCTTCAATGTCGGTCACCCGGACGCGGAGGAATTCACCCGGGCGCGCCCAACCGCCCCGCTCGACGAACGTCACGCCATCGACATCCTCTGCCTGCCACTGAACGCGACCCACGTGGCTGGCGCCGCCCTCATCGGGGTCGATCACGTCTTGCACGAGCACCTCCGTCTCACGACCCACGAATCTGCTCAGCCGCTCCTCTGAGACGACCCGCTGAAGCTCGAGCAGCTCGTCCTGCCGCTCGTTCTTGGCCATCTCAGGAACGTCGTCCTCGAATTCCGCTGCCCTCGTGCCTTCCTGCTCGGAGTAGGTGAACACGCCAAGCCGCTCGAACTGGATTTCCTCGGCGAAGTCACGCAGCACGGCAAAATCCTCATCCGTCTCACCCGGGAACCCTACAATGGCCGTGGTTCGGATGGCGATATCCGGGATCGCCTCCCGTAGCCAGGCTACCTTCTGCCGGATGGTATCCTGGCGCTCAGGGCGGCGCATGCGTGCGAGCATGCGGTCGGACGCGTGTTGGATGGGAATATCGATGTATGGAACGATGCGGGAGCTGGAAGCAACGAGATCAACCAGCCGGTCGCTGATCCCGGCGGAGTACACGTAAAGCAGGCGGAACCAGGGAATGGACGTGCCTTCGAGGAGGGCCTCGAGAAGGTCCGGGAGCTTCGGTCCCGCGCGACCGAGGTCACGGCCCCAATGCCCCAAATCCTGGGCCACCAAGTTCACCTCTCTTGCGCCGCCCGCCTCGAGATGCTGCGCCTCACGCACCAGCTGTTCCCGCGGTTCCGAACGGTGTTTGCCCCGCATCAGGGGAATGGCGCAGAACGCGCAGGTGTGATCACAACCCTCGGAAATCTTGAGATACCGGACGTGGGGCCCTTCACCGAGATACTGTCGAACGCCTGGATGCAGCGTCACCTGGTCGGTGACCAGGCCCCTCGCCGCCAGTTCCGGGGCCAGCCGGCCTAGCTCGCCGAAGTTCAAGAACAGGTCCACCTCGGGGATTTCCTCTTGCAACTTTTCCTTGTACCGCTCGACGAGGCACCCCACCGCCACGATCGCTTTGACGGACCCCCGCTTCTTCAGCTCGCCCGCTTCGAGCAATGCCTCGATGGACTCTTGCTTCGCAGCGTCGATGAAGCCGCAGGTATTGACGAGCACGACGTCTGCCGTCTCGAGATCCTTGACGAACGTGGTGCCGTTGCCCACGAGCGAGCCGACAAGGCGTTCGGAATCCACTGTCGCCTTGTCACACCCAAGCGATATCACGCCCAGCTTCACCGGGGCCCTCGCGCAGTTTGCAGAAACCAGTGGTGTTGGGTGGCACGCGCACGGTGTTCAGGCATGTGCAGAATATAAGGGTGGGCAGTGGACAGCGGGCAGTGGGGCTTAGGGTGTAGGGTGTAGGGTGTAGGGTGTAGGGTGTGGCGTCTCATGACTTGGGATATGGCACGGCCTGGCGTTGTGGTTGGGTGGGGTAGCTAACAGCTAACAGCTTGGGAGGGGTGGTGTTGGAGTGGCATGCCGCTGGCCTGGAGTGGTGCGGGGCTACGTTAGAAAGCTCTCGAGAGACCTTGCCCGGCTCACGTGACGGAGGCGCGCCAGGGCCTTCTCCTTGATCTGACGTACCCGTTCGCGGGTGATTCCGAGCAATCCGCCGATCTCCTCCAACGTCATCGGTTCGGTCCCATCGAGACCGTAGTAGAGTCTCAGAATCTTGGCTTCCCGCTCCTTGAGCGTACGGAGGACCTCTTCCACAGAGTCGCTCAAGGCACGCTCGAAGGTTTCGTCGTCGGGTCCGGGGTTCTGCGTGTCCGGGAGGTAGTCCAGCAACCGGTTGTCCTCGCCCGGTGTCAGTGGGGCATCCAGCGACAGGTGACTCTGCGAGATGGACATGGTCTTGGCCACCTCGTCTTCGGAGATGTCCATCCCTTCGGCGATCTCTCCGACCGTCGGTTCCCGACCCAACTCTTGGAGGAGGACGGACGATCGCTTGCCGATCCGGTGGAGCGTTCCTGCCCGGTTGAGCGGAACGCGAACGATGCGGCTCTGTTCGGCGAGGGCCTGCAAGATCGCCTGTCGAATCCACCACACGGCGTAGGAGATGAACTTGATGCCTTTGGTCTCATCGAATTTGTGAGCGGCCCGGATCAGACCCAGGTTGCCCTCATTGATGAGGTCAGAAAGGCTCACACCTTGATTTTGATACTTCTTGGCGACGGAGACCACAAACCGCAGGTTGCTGCGAACCAGCTTGTCCAGCGACTCCTCGCACCCCACGCGGATCCTTTTTGCCAACCGCCCCTCTTCCGAGCGATCGATGAGGGGATATTGACTGATCTCACGGAGGTATTGATCGAGAGAGCCGTCGTCGGACGGAACCTTCTTCGCCGATGCGAGTCGCATAGGATCAGCGACCTCCACCGAATGATTGGATAAGATTCTCGTCTACCATCCGATGGCACGCCGCAGCGGCCTCAATGCCGCCCCTCCAACCCACGACCGGTCCTTCACTGGAATGGAACACTAAAGTTGATGTTACCCTTCCTCGGAGAGCAACGCAACCGCTGGCACGACATTTCGTTAACGCGATCCAACCGCGTCCAGCCCCGTCGCTCGTTGCTGACCTCGCTTGTCGTCTCACCATCAATCCCGGCGTTGGAGCCCGTACTTGTCGATTTTCTTGTAGAGGTTGCTGCGCGGCATGGCGAGCTTCCGGGCAGTTTCACTGATGTTCCAATCATTCTCATCGAGCTTTGCCAGGAGAAACGCCCGCTCCGCCTCCTGCTTGAACTCCTCAAACGTCCCGCAGTGCACCAGGTCCCCGACCGACGCGTCCGGCGCTCCACCGGTGAGCCGCTCGACATCGCTCGCTTCCACCCTTTCTCCAACAGACAGGATCATGAGGCGCTCCACGGCATTCCTGAGCTCCCGCACATTGCCAGGCCAGTCCCGCTTGGCAAGCGCGGCAAGCGCGCTTTCGGCGAAGGGTTTCGGCTTCATACCGCTGTTGAAGGCGAGATCCGAAACGAACCGCTCGATCAGCGCCGGGATGTCATCTCGACGCGTCCTGAGCGGTGGCACGGCAATCGGCACCACGTTCAGTCGATAGAACAGGTCCTCCCGAAACGTGGCCCGGCCGATCTCCTCTTCCAACGACTTGTTCGTGGCTGCGATCACCCGGACATCCACGGTCACGGGCTTGGCCGCTCCGATCCTGGTTACCACCCCGTCTTGCAGGGCCCGAAGCACCTTCGCCTGAGCCGCCAGGCTCATGTCACCCACTTCGTCGAGAAACAGCGTGCCGCCGTCGGCGAGCTCGAACTTTCCGGCTCGATCCGCAAAGGCTCCCGTGAACGATCCTTTGACGTGCCCGAAGAGCTCGCTCTCGATGAGCTCGCTCGGGATCGCGGCGCAGTTAACCTCGATGAAGGGCTTGTTCGCGCGCGGAGAGTTGGCGTGCAGGGCCCGTGCCACCAACTCCTTGCCGCTGCCGTTCTCTCCGGTGATGAGGACCCGCGCCGGCGTGGGCGCCACCTTCTCGATCACCTCGAGTACCTCACGAATCGCCTTGCTCGACCCCACGATCTCATATCGATCAGCCACACTCGCCCGGAACCGCTCGTTCTCCGTTTCGAGGTCCATGTGGGCGAACGTGTGTCGCAGGGTGAGGAGGATCCGATCGGTATCCAGCGGCTTCTCGAGAAAATCGTACGCCCCTCTCTGGGTGGCCTCCACGGCGGTCTGGATCGTGCCGTGGCCGGAGATCATCACCACTCTGGCTCCGCCATCGAGTTCCCGTAGCCTCGTCAGCGTGTCCAGCCCATCCATGCCGGCCATCTTCACGTCGAGCAGCGTGAG
>JBDHFY010000049.1:0-21365 GCA_039590195.1 Gemmatimonadota bacterium
GAATCGAGACCCACATCTGCGTGTACCAAACGGCCAGAGATCTCCTGAACGACAGTTACGACGTTGAAGTCGTCGTGGACGCCGTCTCGTCACGAACCCGGGCCAACAAGGAGATCGGCCTCGAGAAGATGAGGGACGCACGCGCACGCATGACGAGCACCGAGACCGCCCTCTACGAATTGCTCCAGGTGGCGAAGGGCGACCGATTCAAGGAGATTCTGAAGATCGTCAAGTAGCGATGGACCGGTACAGATTGGACCGTCCATGAAACCCGAGGTCGACACCGCAACCGAAGCGCGATCCGCACGAGACACCAGCTCCAATAAGTGGGGACCCGTTACCGAACAGGAACGGATTGAGATCCTGGATGTGCTCCGCGGCCTTGCCATATTTGGCATCCTGCTGGCCAACATCCTCATCTTCGCATTCCCTGTACAGTCCGCCGGCATCGCCGGAGAACAGGCGGTCGGCGCCGACAATGTCGCCGCCATGTTCGTGGCCCTGTTCGTCGAGGGCAAGTTCTACACACTGTTCTCCCTCCTGTTCGGAATGGGCCTGGCGCTGCAGAGCACGCGGTCCGAGGAGCGAAAAACGCCGTTCACGGGTGTATACCTGCGACGTCTCGTCGTCCTGCTGCTCATCGGCGTCGCACACGGTGTCTTGCTCTTCGCCGCCGACATCCTGGCCTTCTACGCCTTGGTCGCGCTGATCGCGCTCCCTTTCCGGAAGCTCGCGCCAAAGACGCTTCTGACGACCGGTGTGGCGCTCTATGCGGTCGGTATCATCGCCTTGGCCGGTTACGTGACCGTGAGCCCCACAGGTGCCATGCCGGCCGATCCCGACTGGCAGGAGTTGCTCGAGACACGCCGCGAGATTCTCGAGGGATCGGATGACTCGGTAGCCGGCGAAGCACGTGAACCACCTGACGCAACCGATGCGCTATTCATCGTTCGCGTAACCAAACTCCTTCCGGTAGCCGAACTCGAGTTCTACGAGTTCATGGCAGACGAACACCGCATCTTCTCGAGCGGAACCTTTGGGGAGATGGCCCGCCACCGCGCGGCCACATTCTTCATGTCTGGGATGCCCCTCAAGCTCAGCTTCGTGAGCTGGCGCGTACTCGCGCTCTTTCTCATTGGGATGTACTTCGCCCGAAGCTCCCGCCTTCGCGGAAGCGCCCGGTCTCCCAGGGAGTGGAAGAACACGGCCATCAGCGCGTTCACCGTCGGAATGCTCCTCCAGCTCGTGGGTGGCGTCACACAGCCGGCCATGGATGAGAGCGTCATGTTCACCGGCATCGCTCTAACCGGCATCCTCGTCGGCACGCTCGTGCTGAGCCTGTCCTACGCCGCCGGTGCCGCTGCGGTCACGGCGAGCCGCGGCAGGTCCATCATCGTTCAGGCCTTCGCGGCGGTCGGCCGCATGGCCCTCACCAACTACCTGGGTCAGTCCCTGGTCTGCGGATTCATCTTCTACAGCGTCGGCCTCGGATTGTTCGGTCGGTTACATCTCGCGGAGGCGGTTGCGTTGGCCCTTCCCATCTTCGCCATTCAGCTCCTTGCAAGCGCAGTGTGGCTCCGCTCCTTCCGGTTCGGACCCGCAGAGTGGATTTGGCGGACATTGAGCTATGGGAAATTGCAGCCGATGAGGCGGGTATAGAGCAGCGCAGAGGGGCAGAGGGGGCGGGAGGGGCGCGTAGGGGAGCAGCATGCTGCTCCCCTACCATTGCCCCACCTGCCCCCTCTGCCCACCTACACCACCCATCCGCCGTCGTAGATCATCCGCCATCTGGCGCGCCGGCGTCATGGTCTCCAACTCAGCGTAGAACTCGCAGCGGTCCATAATCTCACCCAGCAACGCACTCGCGAGGACCGCTTCATACGCTCCTCCCGCAACGAAGGTCCAAGAGAGAGCCGGCACGATGAATCCCACCCCCAATCGCAGCACGCTCACCAGCGGTCGGGCGTCGAGATCCGCCATCGCAAAGCCGATCTTGCGTCGTGCGTACAAACCGATCTTAACGATCCCCACGACACCTGCCACGAACGGGTTTGCCGTGACGACGCCTGCGAGAAACGCCCCCGTCAGGAGCGCACCGGAACTGTGCGTGATGGAAGGCTTCATGGCAAACTTGTACACCATGTCTATGGAAAGAAGGGCCACGGCACCGACCACCAGCGCCCCCCATCCTATGGCTCTCTGGCCAGGCGCCCACACCAGATACGCCGACGCCGTCACGACGAACAGCGTGAAGAACGTGACCTCCCGGCTCAGCCACGATTGCCCGACGTTGAGCAGACTGCGCCATGCACGCCACTTCTTGCCCAAGTGCGCCGCACTCACGGCCATGGCCACGATAGCCATGGTGAGAAAGAGCACCGGATGCACACGCAACCCCACCCGCACTGATCCGGCAACCATGCCGAACAGCGTTGCTGCAAGAAATGTGAAGAGTGCCAGGGGCCATTCGGAACGCAGGCCGAGCTCGATCGCAGGGGCCGTCGCTCCGGTGTATCGTGGGGCCTCCGCCGGAAGCGATGATTCCGGAGCACGCCCCCCTTCCCGCAGGGGGATGATCTGGATCGACGGGCCGATGTCCGCTTTCGGAAAGCCTTCCCCGCCCTCCATGACCTCATCGAATGCCCCGGTAGGACACAAGTCAGCACACGCCGGCGACAAACCCTCCTTCAGACGCCCGTTGCAGAACGTGCACTTGGTCATGATGCCCCTTCCCGTATCGAAGTGGGGAGCATCGTACGGACAAGCCCAGCTACAGTACCGGCAGCCGATGCATCTGTCTTGATTGATGAGTACCGCGCCCGTCACTCCATCTCTCTCGTACGCAAGCGCCGGGCACGCGCTCATGCAGGGAGCTTCGGCACAGTGGTTACATGCGAGGGAAAGGTGAAACAGCGGGATGCCTGGCTGGCGCCGCTGGTTGAAGGTGTAGACGGCACGCCAGCTCTGATCCGGCTCGAGGCCGTTCTCAATGGTGCAAGCGAGCTGGCAGGCCTGGCAACCGGTGCACTTATTCTGATCGAAGATGAAGGCGTATCGAATCTCAGGCCGTCGCGATCTGAACGAGGTTATCGTGAAACGCCGCGCCGTGCCCCATGTCGGTTTCGCGGCCGAGTGAGCAAAAATTCACCGTGCCCCCCTCACTGATCCACCAGCCGTTCGTGACGCTGACACAACCGGCCTTGAGCCCGTGGTCGAGCCGCGCCTCGAGCCGGATGCTCCCCCGGTCGTTGTGGATCTGCACTACGTCGCCGTCACCGATCCCGCGAGCTGCGGCGTCGTCGGGGTTGAGCAGGGCGACCGGATGGTCCCCGAACTGCCGAATCATCCTGAGGTTGTTGAACTGCGAGTGGATGCGGTTCTTCGTATTGGGGGTCATGAAGTACAACGGGTACTTCACCGCATCGTCCGCCTTGCGCCGCACCGACTCCTCCGGCTCGCGGTAGACGGGAAGCAGGTCCACACCCCATCGCGTCTCCGCCTCCTGCGAGACCAGCTCGATCTTGCCCGTCGGTGTGGCAAACACAAGATCCGAGAAAGCCACCTCCTGGTGACCGGGCGCCAGCACCGGTCCCTCGCGCAACCGTTCCAGCGTGAGCCCCTCGAACGGCTCGAGCTTGCGATTGAGAAATGCCTCAACATCCTCATCGGATGAGCCGGGAAGGTGGACAGCGACGGCCTTATCGGCGAATCCCAGTCTTCGTGCCAGGAGATGATAGACCTCCGACTCCGGTTTCACCTCACCGGGTGGCTCGATCACCTTCTGCTTCAACTGGATGTACGGATGCCAATACGCGCCGATGACGTCTGACTGCTCGAACATGGTTTTGGCCGGGAGCACGATGTCCGCTTCCCGCGCCGTGTCGGTGAGGAACTGCTCGACTACCACCCGGAACTCCAGCGCGCGGAATGCCTCGAGCACGGTATTGGTTTCCGGGTTCTGCGTCACCGGGTTGCCGCGCTCGACCCACGCCATCCGCAAAGCAGGGTTCTTCGTCTCGAGCATCTCCCGGCCGAGTCGCGCCGTCGAAATGGAGATCCGAACGGGGCCTTCGGGCTCTGAGGGTGGATAGCAGGCGATGGGGTCCTTCACGTCGTCAAAGACGTGGCTTTGCAGATTGGCATATACCCAGCCGGCCCCATGCCGACCGATGTTTCCGGTAATGGCAAGGAGTGCAAGGATGGCACGCATTGCCTGGCCGCTGTTGGTGTACCGCTGCATGCCGAAACCGGCGCTGATCGTGACGGGCTTGATGGCCGCCAGCTGGTCGGCGAAGCGCCGAATGTATTCTACGGGAACGTCGGTGATCGCTGCCGCCTCGTCCGGCGTGAAGTCCCGCACAAAATCCGCAAACTCCTCAAAGCCGTGGACGTGTGCGGCAACGAAGTCATGATCGATGTGGCCGTGTTCGATCAACAGGTGGGCCACCGCCAGGGCGAGCGCTCCGTCGGTTCCCGGCCGGGGTTGGATCAACAGGTCCGCCCGCTCCGCCGTCTCCGTGCGCCGGGGATCGATGACCACCAACTTGGCACCCTCCTCGAGCGCCTTATTAATGAATACCATTTGGTGGATGTTGGTCTCCGCGGCGTTCTTGCCCCACAGCACGATGAGTCGGGCCTCGGCGATGTCCCAGGGAGCGCTGTGCTTGTTGTCGCCCAGCGTCAGCCGGGTCGCCTCGAGGCCGGCAGGCCAGCAGAGGTCACCATACGTCGTCGTGCAGCCGCCATAGAGCCGCCAGAAGTCGAGCCCCACCGCGTTGAGCAGACCCTTCGTACCGCTCGCAGCGTAGTACAGAACGCTCTGGGATCCGGTCTCACGCTTGATTCGGCTGAGGTGCTCGGCGATGACATCGAGCGCCTCGTCCCAGGAGATGCGCGCGAACCGATCGGTCTTGGGGTCTCGCCGCAGGGGATTGAGAATCCGATCCGGAGAGTGAACCCGCTCGTAGTAGCTCAAGCCCTTCAGACACACGCCCTCGGGCGTCGCCCGGTTGGCTGGATGGGGCTCGATCTTGCACAGCCTGCCGTGTTCCACGTGCACCCGCATGCTGCACGTGCTGTAGCAGTTGCGCGGACAGGCCGTAGTGAATACCGTCATGCCTCTCCTGCCTCTCCTGCCTCTCCTGCCTCTCCTGCCTCTCCTGCCCCTCCTGCCCCTCCTGCCCCTCCTGCCCCTCCTGCCCCTTGTGACGTTAGATCGTGGCGCGGGATCGGCGATGCGTCAAGGCCGGGGAAAGAAACGGCCCGTCTTCGGCTCGGAACAACACACCAGACCGGCTGTCCCATGGCCGCCGAGCCCCACGAACCTCTGACGTATCTCAAGAGCGTAGGAACGCCTGCTCCGGGGTGCAGAGTCATCAGAAACACTCCGGGCATACCGCTCCCCGCTCCTTGCTGCCCGACAACATGGTCTAGCATTATGCAAGGACCGATGCGCCGCCTGCGCGTGACAGTCATCCGCAAAAGGCGTTCGCACACTACAAACGTGAGCGCCGTCACAAAAATGTGTAAGTGCTGTCTGGTACAATAGTTGCTTCGATGATGACGGCACCGCCGACTATCCACTGCAGACCGCGGGGCTCTCGACGACTGGGCCCGGATCGCCCAGGGCGCCCCACAATCGACTGGGTCTACAATTGCCGGCTGCCGCTTGAGTGGTTGCGCGCGGGGAAGGCGAGGCGTATTGACGCGAGGCTTGTGCTTTGGATGGTCACGCCGCACTTTAGACGCCGAGCCCAAGATGTCAGCAGGAGTGATGATCCCCGGCTTTGAGCAGCCAACGCGTCGGGTAGTCCGAGTCCGGACAGCCACCGCACACGAACTAGAATGTTGATGTCATTGGGAGGAGGCGTAAAGTGAGTGCACGCCGCAAGCTGATGCGATACATGCCGGTTATCCTCGCAACCGCCGGCATGAGCATCGTCTATGGCGCCATGGCCCCCCTGTACTACATCCAAGGTTCCAGCATCAGGTTTATCACAGCCGCGCTCGGGATTCTCATGCTGTTGGTGGCCATGTGGTTTGCGTCCAACCCGTTCTTGACCAACGAGCGTCAGTACATTGCGCTGCGGGCCGAGGTCGACCGGTTCATTGGACTCGTTCGGCAGCTCAACAATGCGACCGTGGGGGGGGAGGCTGGAGAGGTTGAGCGCAGCAAATCGGAAATGCACGTGTCAGTCGATCGCATGGCGGAGCTAGCTGGCCAGGAGGAGTCAGGGCGCTCTAACTGAGGCCAGCTCGATCCCTTCTTCGAGCAACGTGTGCACCTGCCCGTCAACTGACACAACCGATCTGAGACACTCCCAGCGCTCACGCGCTCCACGCCGATGAGCGAGCACGTCGGGTTTCTGCTCCTGCCCCTTCTGCCCCTTCTGTCCCTCCTGCCCCTCTACTGACTCAGATCGTGGCCCGGGAACGGCTACGCGTCAAGCCTGCGAACGGGCACGCTTCCCCAACCTTCCCCACCAGCAGGCTGACCGGTAGGTAGCGAATCCGAGCGCCTGTCTTTAGTTTTACCCCTTCCCGGCGGGCCGGCGGGCACCGGTCCGTCACACACCGAACCTTCGGAGGACGAATGGCCGCCCTCATGCGCACCCGAAGCCTCGTCGTTGGCGGAGCTGCTCTCGCCGTTGCAATCACCGCGGTCGCCATGGTCGCCACGCCGGCGTCGCAGGGTCAGACCATCACTGTCTACAAATCAGCGAGCTGCGGCTGCTGCTCCAAGTGGGTGGAACATCTGCGGGACGCCGGTTTCAACGTCGTCGCCGAGGACGTCACGAACCTGGCACAGATCAAGGCCGAGCATGGCGTGACGTCGGAGCTTACATCCTGCCACACGGCAGTCGTGGATGGGTACGTCGTGGAGGGGCACGTCCCGGCCGACTTGATTGGGAGGCTCCTCGAAGAGCGACCGAGTGTGGCCGGCATCGCCGTTCCGGGCATGCCCATTGGGTCGCCGGGGATGGAGATGGGGGATCGCGTGGATCCCTACAACGTCCTCACGTTCGACGACGACGGCAACACAGAGGTCTACGCGCAGCGCTGACCCCTCGAGCCATGCCGCATGGGGCGGGCGGTTGAGACGTAGGGCCGCCCCCGCCCGTTCGCGCAGCGGAGCAGGTCTTCGCCATGGCACCAAGCACCAACCACCAGTGGCGCCTCGCTGCCCGCCCCGTCGGCTGCTTCAAGGCTTCGGACTTCCAATGGTCTGAGGAGCCACTCGGAGAGCCTGGCGACGGCGAGGCTCTCGTCCGCAACATCTACCTCTCTCTCGACCCGACGAGCCGCGGCTGGGCCGGCGCGGCACCGACCTACCTCCCACCGGTGGAGGTCGGAGAGGTCATGCGAGGGTTCACCCTCGGCGTGGTGGAGCGGTCGCGGCATCCGCAATTTCGCGATGGAGATCTGGTCACCGGACTCCTGGGCTGGCAGGAGTACGCGCTGGCTTCCGCCTCGAGCCTGACCCGCCTGCCGCGAGACCCCTCACTCCCGTTGACCGCACAGTTCGGACTCCTGGGACATATCGGGACGACAGCCTATTTCGGACTGCTGGATGTCGGCAGACCCAAGGCCGGTGAGACCCTGGTGATTTCGGCCGCCGCCGGCGCTGTCGGGTCGCTCGTGGGTCAGATCGGAAAGATCAACGGCTGCCGTGTCGTGGGAATTGCGGGGAGCGATGACAAGTGTCGTTGGCTGGTGGACGAGTTGGGTTTCGATGGCGCCGTAAATTACAAGGCCGGGCGGCTTCGCCCCAGGTTGAGGCGACAGTGCCCCGACGGGATCGACGTCTACTTCGACAATGTCGGCGGCGGGACCCTCGACGCCGTGTTGAGCCTGATCAACCTCCACGCCCGCATAGTGATATGTGGCTTGATATCGCAATACAACGCGGTCGAACCCGTGCCTGGGCCCTACTACTTTCCCAATATTCTCACCAAGCGGGCGCGCGTGGAAGGGTTCATCATCCTGGATTACGCCGACCGCTTTCACGAAGCCGAAGCGGCGCTCACCAAGTGGCATACCGAGGGCCAGATCCGATACCGGGTGGATGTGGTGGATGGCCTCGAGCATGCCCCGGTCGCCGTCAACAGGCTCTTTGATGGCTCGAACAAGGGCAAATTGATCGTAAAGGTTGCGGAGGAGCCGTCGGTGTAGTGGTGGGTCTGTCGCGAGGGGTTTCACCATCCAACACGACACCGGGCGCATCTCAATTCAGCAAAACGATGCAAGTTCTCTCAGAGGGCAAACGATGAATCTATCCGTCGGACAGAAAGCGAAGCGCAGCATCACCCTAACGGCTGATCACGTAGAGACGTACGCACAGCTGACGGGAGACCGGAACCCGCTCCACTTCGATGAGGCCTTCGTGTCAAAGACGAAGTTCGGGCGCCTCGTCGTCCAGGGCGGCTTGACGACCGGCCTCCTGCACGCTCTCGTGGCAATGGACATGCCCGGTCCCGGTACCGTGTTTCTCAGCCAGAATTGGAGGTTCACCGCCCCGGTCTTCATCGGTGACACCATCACCGCCGAAGCCGAGGTCCTCAGCGTGCACGATAGCAAGCCCGTGACGCAACTCAAGATCACCGTCGTTCGGGCGTCGCACGAGGTGGTGCTGGAAGGCGAGGCTTGGTGTTACACGTTCGCCCCCCGAGATTGACCGTCTCTCCGCACGACGCGCGCCGGCTGCAATTGTCATCGGGTTGCGGAAGCCGAGTGGCGCACCAGCGATGACCGAGCCTTCGGGTGTGAGATTGCGGCAGGTCATACGCCTGCCACACGCCATTGCGATGGTGGTCGGTACCATCATCGGCGCGTCCATCTTCGTTCAACCGTCTGAGATCACCGGGCAGATCCCTTCGATCCCAGGTGTGTTTCTCGTGTGGCTCGTCTCCGGTGTGCTCACGCTCTTCGGCGCGCTGGTGTGTGCGGAGCTCGCGTCGACCTATCCCCGAACGGGCGGGGTGTACGTATACCTCAGGGAGGCCTTTTCGCCCGCGCTCGGCTTCCTTTGGGGATGGGCCATGTTCTGGGTGATGCACTCGGGCATCATTGCGGCGATCGCCGTGATCTTCGCCCGGTACACTGCTTACTTCGTGCCCATGTCGGATGGCTCGCTGAAGGCCGTGGCGATTGCGGTGATCCTCTTTCTGTCGGCGGTCAATTACCTGGGCGTCAAACACGGTACGATGGTGCAATCGCTGTTCACCCTTGGCAAAGTGATCGCCATCGCCTTGATCATCATCCTCGGTCTCGCGTTGGGCTCCACGCTCCCCGAGCACTTCGTCGGCTCAGCGTCCGACACGGCCGGGCTCACGGTGGGAGGCTTCGCCGCAGCGCTCATGGCCGGCCTCTTCACCTTTGGCGGGTGGCACATGGTCACGTACAATGCCGAGGAGACGGTGGACGCGAGGAAGACGATCCCCCGAGCGCTCGTTTTCGGTACGATCATTGTCACCGTGTGCTACATGGCAATGAACGTTGTGTACCTCTACGTATTGCCCCTGCAAACGGTGGCCTCCTCCACGCGTGTCGCGGCGGACGCGGCCGATGCCGTTCTGGGCTTCGGCGGCGGCGCCGTCATGTCGGGGCTCGTGATGTTTTCGACGTTCGGCGCGCTGACGGGCATCATCCTGGCCGGGCCTCGCGTGTACTTCTCCATGGCCAGGGACGGACTCCTGTTTCGGTGGCTCGCCCAAATCCACCCTCGCTACCGCACGCCGCACCGCTCGATCGTGATCCAGGCTTTCTGGTCTTCCGTGCTCGTGGCCACGGGCACGTACCGCACACTTTTCACGAGAGTGATATACACGGAGTGGGCTTTCTTCGGCCTGATGGCCGTCGGGCTGGTCTTGCTTCGGCGACGAAAGCATCTTCAGCGGGACTATGAGATCTGGGGCTACCCACTGGTACCAGCCACATTTGCGGTCGCTTCGTTTGTAATCATCATACACCACATTGTCACGAACGTCCGTGACAGCGCGGTCGGCCTGTTGCTGGTCGTCGTGGGTCTGCCCGTCTACTACCTCTGGTCGAAGAGTCATCGAAAGGACTCCCAGACATGACCGTCATCGATTTTCACAACCACTATTACCCACCGGAATACCTCAAGGCTCTGCAGTTGGGTCCGAGCAAGATCCGCGTCACATACGACGATGATGAAAATCCGCTGTTGCATTACCCCGGGGACTACAACATCATCGTACCCGGTCACCGCGACATCGAGTTCCGTCAGACTGTGCTGGACAAGGTGGGAATCGACAAGCAGATCCTGACCTTCACCTCGCCCGGCACACACATCGAGACCCCTGCCCGGGCCGTTCCACTGGCCACGCTGGTAAACGACGCCCTGGCCAAGATCGTGACAGAACGAGGAACTCGTTTTGCCGCGCTCGCGACGCTTCCGTTGAACGAACCCGATGCGACCGTCGAGGAGTTCGAGCGCGCGACCTCGGAACTCGGTTTCAAGGGGTTCATGGTGTTCAGCAACATCAACGGAACGGCGCTCAGCGATGAACGGTACTGGCCGCTCTACGAGCGGGCCGATGCCGAGGGTGCCGTGCTGTATATTCACCCGATTCATCCGGTGGGTGTCGAGGCGATGACGGAATACTGGTTGATGCCCCTGGTGGGCTTCACGTTCGACACGACACTGGCAGCGTCAAAGCTCGTATTCAGCGGTGTCGTTGAGCGTTTTCCCCGAATCCGGTGGGTGCTGGCTCATCTTGGCGGCGCCATACCGTATCTTGCCGAGCGGCTCGACAGAGGGTTTTACGCTTTCGAGGATTGCCGTAAGAACATTGCCAAGCCCCCGAGCGAGTATTTGAAGAACTTCTACTACGATACTGTCAATTTCGACGTCAGGGCGCTTCAACTGGCAATCGACTTCGCCGGTCCGGATCACCTCGTAGCTGGGAGTGACTATCCCCATCAGATCGGCAGCCTGGAGAGGATGCTCGAGAGCATCGACGCGCTCGCCATCGGCGCCGAGGAGAAGTCCAAGATTTTGGGAGGAAATGCAGCCCAACTGCTAGGCCTCTGAGTCGTCGAGGGATGGCCGCTCGCGTTGCTGGACCACCGCCCGGGAATCACCTATCTTGGCGAAACGCGACACAGCCTCTCGACATCGCGTCCAGACAAACCGCATCTACTATCTGAGTGGTGAGTCATGTCCGTCAAGCAACGGTACAGTCGCTGGCTCGAACAAAAAGCCCAAGGCGACGAGGCGCTCAAGCCACTGGTCAACGGTCTCGGGTCGAAGAGCCCGTTTTCCCGGTGGAGTTCCCACGCACGCCTGTTACGTCGCTTCACCTGGCGATCACTTTTTGAGCCGAGCCAGCAAGTCAAGGAGGTCCTGCAAGCGGAGCAGGACTGGCTGCAAAAGCGGCGAGAGAAGGCCGGCCGCCCCAAGGGAGATCCAGCTACGGACGCTGTGGGCCTATCGTTTTCGGGTGGAGGCATTCGCTCGGCGACCTTCAATCTGGGACTCCTGCAGGCGCTCGAACGATACGGACTCCTGAAGTCCGTGGACTATCTCTCGACGGTGTCGGGCGGCGGTTACATCGGAGCCGCCTTCACCTGGTTCAAGGCCAAGCAACCGAGCACATTCCCGTTCGGGACCACCAGACGGGATCACGGAGGGATCGGCGGACGTGTACTCGCCTGGCTCCGAGCGCACGGCGATTACTTGACGCCAGGACACGGCATCACCGTGTGGTCCCTCGTCGCGGCCATCCTCACCGGCACGCTGGTAAATCTGGTCATCCTCGTTCCGATAATGCTGCTCGTCTTCTATCTCCTGTCTAGAGAGTTCTTTGCCACACCGGTCGTCGTTCAGCCGTACATCCAGTGGTTGCCGTTGAGCTCTTCGCAGAACGATGGCTTCATCATACTCATGCTGCTCAGCGTGATCAGTGCTGCGATCTTCCTGCTGTGGGTGCTCGTATTCGTGCTCGCGGCGTCCTTGCCGCGGTTTCAGGCCTTTACCCGGCAGCGACGCTTGCGTGAGCACGGAGGTCGGGCGCTGATGTTCGCCGTCCTGTTCGGTATCGTGGGTACGCTGCCGATCGTATATAACTTCTTGGCTGGCCCGTTCTACGACTGGATGCGGACCGTGATGTCCGGCATCTCCGCTGCGGGCTTGGTGAGCATGCTGAGCGCGCTGCGAGGGCGGAAGGAGGGAAACGAGACCAGGGGCTGGCGATCGACCTTGCTCTCGGTCGGGCTCGCGCTTCTCATCTACGGCGTATTCTTGTGGTTCTACCACCTGGCTGGTGGGGTGTACACCGTCGTGGGTCAGTTCCAGTTGTTCACGGCGGCCTTCGCATCGGTGATCCTGGCTTCCATCGCCAACATCAATCATGTCTCCATGCACCGATATTACCGCAACCGACTGATGGAAGCCTACATGCCTCCAAGCGTAGAGGGTGCAGCATCCGGAGACAAGAAACCGGACGATGCTAAGTCACACTGGTACCCGTACGCCTCACAGAGGGAGGCGGATCGCTGCTACCTGCGGAATATTCCCATTACCGACGCGCCTTACCACCTCATCAACACCAACGTCCAACTGATCGGCTCCGCCAACCCAAAGTGGCGGGGCCGAGGTGGCGACAATTTTGTCTTGAGCCCGCTGTACGTTGGCGCCGATTCTACCGGTCATGCGTCAACAATGGATTTCGCCGGTGGCGCCATGAACCTCGCCACGGCCTTCGCCGTATCCGGCGCCGCCGTGGACCCCAATACCTACGCCACGCGCTCGCGCCCGCTCGCCTTCGTCATGACGCTGCTCAACATCCGGCTAGGTTACTGGATCCAAAACCCTCGATGGCCGGTCATCCTTTCCGGCCTCCTCTCTCGGCCGTGGTGGTACGTGTACATGCTCCGGGAGATGCTCGGGAAAGGTCTCAACGAAACGAATTCGCACGTGCACCTCTCCGACGGCGGACATTTCGAGAACCTCGGCCTCTATGAGCTCATCCGCCGCCGCTGTCGCTTTATCGTTGCCTCGGACGCCGGTGCTGACCCCGACTGGACGTTCGCCGATCTCGCGCGGCTCATGGAGCTGGTCCGCGTGGACTTCGGTGCCCAGATCGATCTGAGCACCAACCCTCTTCACCCTCGGGGTAAAGACCGCCGCTCTCGGCGACCGTTCGTGCGAGGTCGCATATGGTATCACGACGGAACGCAAGGCGACCTCCTCTACATCAAGACGTCGATCATCGACGATCTCTCCGAGGATATCTATGGATACCGCCGTGCGAACCCGAGTTTTCCCGACCAGACCACCGCCGATCAATTCTTCGACGAAGCACAGTTCGAGGCGTATCGGGAACTCGGATTCGAGATTGGGAGACGTGTCTGCTGCGGTGACGACTGTAACAGCGCCGAGACCCTGTTCGAACGACTCGACACAGCCTTGAAGAGTACGGCCATCAAATGATCGCGCAGACCGACGCGGAGACCGGACCATGACCGACAACGACCGCCAGGACATCAGACGACTGCTGAAGACGTTCGGAATACGGGCCGACGAGGCCATCATCGCCCACCTGGCCCGCCACCCGGACGCTGGAACGTTGCACCTCAAACTCACCCTGGAAGACGAAACGGAGTACGGCAGCTCGCCTCCCGGAGAGAAGCTGTTCCTGGAGGTCAAGGGCGAGGTCCGGCGATAGGGGCGGCGTAGGGGCGTGGGGGCGTAGGGGCGCAGCATGCTACGCTCCTACCGAGCCGCCCCTACCGAGTCGCCACGAGCTCCCGTAACAGGCCCCTGGCGCTTTCGCCCAGGTTCGTAGCCCCGCGATTGTAATTCCGCAGCAAGATGACGCCCAGCCGCGACGCCGGTTCGAAGGTGATGTAGGCGTTGTAGCCGGCCACCGATCCGCCGTGGCCCGCCATCACCAGTGGAGGGCCTTCAACATCGGCCGTCTGAATCGAGAATCCGAGCCCGTACCCTCTGGCTGAGTCACCGGGTGTCTGAATGGTGAGCATAGCAGATCGACTCTCAGGGGTGAGCAGGGTTGCCGACGAAGCTCCAGTCATGGCGGCAATGAACCTGGCGAGATCGTCGACCGTCGAGTACACCCCGCCATTCGGTACCTTGTAGCCGCGGCCGCGATGCTCGAGCGACGGTAGTTCGGCATTGATCGAACCATCTTGACCGTTGGCATATCCGGTCGCGAGATGTGCCTCAATCTCCGGGGTGAGCACGAAGACGCTCCTGTTCATACCCAGCGGCTCGAAGATCTGCTCGACCACCAACTCCATGAACGGCTCACCCACCGCCCGGGAGAGCGCGAGCCCGAGCATGCCGAAACCGATATTGGAGTACGAGTACTGCTCTCCGGGCTTGGTCTGAAATGAGGTCTTTGGTATGGACGCCAGGATCTTTTCTTCCCACTGCTCGATGGTGCCGGCCGCGGCGTTTGGCAGCTGTGGCTCCCGGATCAGGCCGGCGGTGTGGCTCGCCAGCTGTCGATAGGTAATGGCAACGGCGCCGTCCGGGCGATCGGCCAGGAGCCCGATCGCCGGGAAGTGCCGGGCCACACTGTCGTCCAGATGGAGCACGCCATCCTGCACCAGCAGCATGAGGAGTACGGCAGTCACCGATTTTGAGATCGATCCGACACGATACACCGTCTCTCCGTCCGCAGGTACCTTTGCGACGCGGTCTGACCAGCCAAACCCTCGTTTCCAAGCGACATCTGATCCGACCACTACACCCGCCGTAATTCCTCCAATACCGTCCTGTTCCACCTCGCTGGCAACGCGCAGTGCAAACTCCGAAATGACCTCGTCAAAGCTCCGCTGTTGCGCCAGCACGCCGACGGGTCCCGCCACCATCGCCAAGCCCAACAGACAAACGGCAGTCTTCCGCATTTCACTTTCCCTTGAGGATCAGACGGCCCCCGCTACCCCCCATCCCAGCACTCAGCCCGTGATGCTGTATTCGTACTGACCGCGGACGGGAGTCTGTTCCGCATACCGCTCCAAGCGAAAGAGCTCGGCAGGGAACTGGGGTGAGGATTCGCCGGTCAGCAGGTCGGCGGTCATGGCGCCCACCGCCGGGGCGAGCTTGAAGCCGTGTCCGCTGAACCCGGCGCAGATGAAGCAGCCGCTCCCCGGCGGCACCTCATCGACGATCGGGTGCCAATCGGGCGTCACCGCATAGAGTCCGGCATATCCGCCCGTGGCTTGGCTGTATTCCATGGCGGGGCACCGCTCGAGCCACCGCTCGCCCACGTGTGAGACGAAGTGGGTGTCGAGGTGCTCCCGGTAGTAGTCCGGATCAACCACGTCATCGGCCTCATGGGGATCGATCAAGCCGACCAAACTCAGGTTACCGGTTTCGGCCCGGAAGTACGTCGCATGGACAAAATCGAGCACCACCGGGTGCGCGGTGTACTTGGCCGGCCGGCGGAACACGGCAACCTGCACCCGACACGCGTTGATCGGAACGCTGACATTCGCCATCTGAGCGATCCGCGCGCCCCACGGACCGGCGCAGTTCACGACCATCGGTGCGTCGAGTTGGAGCACCGGGGTGTCCACGCCCACGACGTGATCTCCGCTGAAGCGGATGCCCGTCACCTCGGTGTCGAGTAAGAAGTGCACTCCATACCTGCGCGCGGCGTCGGCGTAGCCGTTGACGGTCAGATGCGGGTCCGCGTACCCGCTCCCCGGTTCATAAGCCGCGACCGCGATGTCCGACGTCTCCACCCCCGGCAGCACCTCCAGCAGTTCTTCGGGCGACAGGACCGAGGTCTCGATGCCGACGCTTTGCTGAAGCGCGACGTTGGCCTCCAGACCCTCGCGGTCCCCCTGCGGTACCAGGGCCAGAAAACCCGTCTGCTCGAAGCCGCATTCCCCTCCCACTTCCTCGTCAAAGTGCTGAAAGACGTGGGCGCCGTACAACGCCATGCGGGCCGTCAGCTCGTTCGAGTAATGCTGCCGGACGATTGCCGAGGACCGTCCCGTTGACCCGGCTCCGATACTCTCCTTCTCGACGACGGCCACCTTCAACCCCCGCCGAGCCAGCTGAAAAGCGGAGCTGCATCCCATGAGCCCCGCTCCGACGATGACCACATCAAAGGTTTTAGACATACCGACCACCACCTCTGTGCATCTTCATCCTACCATGGGGCGCACCGTGCACTATCACTGCACGGCAGCAACGCTCGGACAACTTTAGAAAACAATACCACCCCACCCCCACCGGGGCCAGGAGCCGGCGCGCCACATGATACCGCGGTGAGGCCCGACATCCGGCGGCCGGCCTCGGGCCCCGCCAATCTAAAGTGCCCCCCTCCATTATGCCCGGGGCCCCGTCCGGCACCCCTGCCGACGAAGCCGGACAGGCACCGCCTCGAAAGGAGGCACCGCGAGCGACACCACTCCAGGGCCCGCTTCCGGCCTTCCCTATGCCGGGCCGGAGACCGTCCCACTCCTCCCTCCCCGCCAGGTGACCGCCGTCACGGCGACTCAATGCCACTCGGGCCATCATCAGGGGTCGCCAACACCCCTGGACTGCGCGACACCTCCTTGCGGCGGGTGGACGGCACAACGATCATTTTACGGTGAGAGGTCGTTGCAGGGTGTGGATAGCCCACGCCTGCGGCCTCGAGCCGGTTGAACGAGTCACTCGCTTCACGGCGACGGCGGTCAAGCACCTGCGAAGCTCGAGAGAGAACTCATGTCATCTGCCCTGATCATCGTTGCGGTCATGTTTGGCCTCCTGAGCATCGTCTTCCTCTTTGTGTCCGTCGTGGCACTACAGAGGCGACACCTCCTGGGCGGGACGGTGAGTCTCACTCTGGTGCTATTGCTTCTCTCGCTGTCTGCACTCTGCGGTACCCTCACGGTGGCCACTCAGGGCTACCGAGCGTTGACCCACGAGGAGATCGCGGTTCTGGTGTCAACCGAGCCGTCAGGCGACCAGCGGTTCACGGCAAGGCTTCAGTTCCCCGACGGTCGCGACACGACCCTGGATCTTGCCGGCGACCAGCTATACGTCGATGCTCGTATCCTCAAGTGGAAACCGATCGTCAATTTCCTCGGGCTGCACACGGCCTACGAGTTGGATCGCGTCGGCGGCCGCTACGTAGACATTGACGACGAACAGCAAAAAGACCGCACCGTAATCAGCCTGGCCCAGCCGGGCAAGCGGCTCGATATGTTCGATCTCCGCCGGCGTTACGCGTTACTCAGTCCCCTCTTGGACGCCGACTACGGCTCCGCCACATACATCACGGCAAAGAAGGCGGCCGAGTTTCAGGTGTTGGTCTCCATTTCGGGCTTGCTGATTCGCGAGGTCGAAGGAGTCGCTCGATCCCAGTAAGTAGCTCGGCGGGTTAGGGCCGGCGAACCCCTTTGCAGTCTTTCTCAGTCACCCACAGGGCCGCGTTGTCTCCGATCGGCGCGCGGCCTAGCACCGGCACACGCCTGGACTCGATAGTCCCACATCCGTATCTTGGCCCTCTGGCATCATTGCACGCCGCGATCACCGTCACTCGAGACCGGAGGAATTCGCCATGGCCATGACTAGGGAAGCGAGGGCCAAGAAGTGCCGGGCCAGCACGACGAGGGGAGCCCGCTGCAGCCGCTTCGCGGTCACCGGCTCGGATTACTGTTATCAACATGCCGACCTCGAGAAGCCGCAGAGTCGAGCCGGGGGACAACACAAGGGCGATTCCGCGAAGTGGGTACGGGCGGCAGGCGCGGCGGGGTTGGTAGCAGCCATCGGTGGTGCCGGGCTGGCCGGCAAGAAACTCCTCAAGGCCCGCAAGGGTAGGAAGAAACACAAAAAATAATCCCCAAGACTCACGAGGATTCCTTGCACACGCTCGACAGCCAGTTCATCACCTTTCGCTCCGTGTGGAGCCGTCTCCGGCGAGACCTCGGGCTTCTGATACGTATTGCAAAGATGACGACGCATTACGTGCTCGCGGGTGGACGTGTGAGACGTGAGTATCGGAGAAGTCAGGTGAGGGGCGATATCTACTGGCTCGATGACGATCCCACTCTCCAGGGATGACACGCATCACCGGCACGTGATGAGGCCACACAACCCACCACCACCGACCTACGCCTTCGGCTACAAGAGATCGCCCGAATCCGGCAACGCCGTCAACGGCGTCGGAGTCGCCGAAAAATTCCCTACTCGCCATGTCTTCCACAACGCCACGGGCGAGGATCTCCCGTGGAACGCCTTGGACAACTTCTTCGGCTATATCAATCCCTGGCCCGTCGTACGGCACATGCTGGCCAACACCTGGCAGCTTCGCAGACAGACAGGGCCGGTCACTCGACACAGGGAGCCGGTCGACGATCCGGGAGCCATGGCGAAGAAGGTCAAGCTCTGGGCGAGGCAACTGGGCGCCGGGTTGGTTGGAATTACTACGATCACGGATGACGCGGTCTATGCCGGGCACGAAGTCCCGTTCAAACGCGCGATCTGCATCGGCATACCGATGGACCGAGCCGAGATGTGCCACGCACCCCAGCAACGCGCTGCTGTGGAAGTCATGCGGGCCTACCGGGAGATCGGCGGCATTGCGGTCCGGTTGAGCGAGAAGATCCGGGCCATGGGCTGGCCAGCCCGGGCCTACGGGAACCCCAACAGCACCGATATCCTCCACATCCCACTCGCCATCAACGCCGGCCTCGGACAACTCGGCAAGCACGGCTCGATGATCAGCGAGGAGTATGGATCGAATTTCAGGCTCGCCACTATCCTGACCGACCTTCCCCTGGCGACGGACGAGTCCATCGACATCGGGGTCGATGACCTCTGCCTGGCATGTCGCCGCTGCGTCATCGACTGCCCCCCCGGGGCGATCTCGAATGAGAAACAGCTCGTTCGCGGGGAGCGTAAGTGGTACGTCGACTTCGACAAATGCATCCCATATTTCGCGAAGACGTTCGGGTGCGCCATCTGCATCGAGGTGTGCCCGTGGAGCGAGCCGGGGAGAGGGCCAGGGTTGGTGAAGCAACTCATGGGCCGCCGGAAGACGAGGACACCGACCCGCTAGCAACTTGTGGGCTCGAACCAGTGGACTCCCATGAATGGCCATTCGATCGCCGTTCCGGCTGCCGCACCTGTCGAGGACATGTGCCCGTTCCCCTTGCGGGAAGGGAAAAGTCGAGCTAGCTCTAGCCTTGACTGCCACTGACGACGCGCTACCCAGAGCACGAAATCAACGGAACTTGTGGATTGAGCTTATGACCAGAAAGCACAAGGTTCGCGGAATCGGCTTCAAGTTCGCACTTCCATTCGTACTGCGGTACTCGATCATGTGGTTCATAGTGATCGTGGCAGCGGTGCCTCTGTTCGGCATGGCCTCCTACTTGATGTCGGCGGACCTGCTGACTGACGAAGCCCGCAGCCGCCTGTGGACCATCGTGCTCACACGAACGCCGCTGGTCATCGTGGCGGTGGCCGCACTGGCGCTGTTTACCACCCAACGGCTGGCTGGGCCGTTCGTCGCTCTCAAGCGGGCGCTGGATGATGTCAAGAACGGAGATTTGGATCGCCAGCTGCAGTTCCGCCGCGCCGATGGGCACCTACGGGACATCGAGACCGCGTTCAACGACATGATGGCGGCGCTGCGAGCACGCATGAAGCGCGAGGGGTCGGGCTAGCTGGGGTGAGATCGCGTCTTCGCTAATGCACAAGCGGTGGCGGGTCTTTCGTGGTTGCTTCGCGGTCAACCACCGTTCCGGAGGTGCTCCGCAAAATCATCGGGCAGCTCGCTCTCCCGAATACCCCTCACCGCCCGTTCCAGATCGTACTCCACACGGATGAATTCTGGGCTGACATCGCCATCCCCCAGGTCGAGGATCACATAGCCGGCCCGCCAGTCCCCGTCCTTGGGGCGTCCCACTGACCCAGTATTGACGAAGTGAATCCCGTCAACCGCGCGATGCCACGGTTTGTGGGTGTGGCCGAACGCGATCACATCTCCCGTCTTGGCGCCCGCCGCCTGGGCCATCTCGAGACAAAACGAGTCGGGGCGGTCCTCGGTCCAGTAGAGCGTGTTGAGGGTGGGTGCGCCATGGACGAGCACCAGCGCGGGACCGGAGCGATGGCCGCCCAGCGGCCGCAGGTCCAGGCGAAACGGGAGTCTCGTATCTGCAGCCGCAGTGTTTGTAATCCGTCGCCACCGTCGAGTCATAGTTACCCGCGATACCAGGAATCGCTGACTCTTGCAGCAACGCCACGGTCTCATTCGGCCACGGGGCGTATCCGACGAGGTCGCCGAGGTGGTATGTCGCCTCTACCGCCTGGGTCGCAATGTGATTGAGGGCTGCCTGCAAGGCAGGCAGGTTGGCATGAATGTCCGAGATGAGGGCAAGCCGCATGGGATGTGGGCCTCACGTTTGCGTCAACGTGTAGGGGCGAAGCATGGGCGAAGCATGCTTCGCCCCTACCACGCTCCACTACGCGGCCACGGCACCCCGCTCCTCACCGGCAGCGGAGGCCGGGAACCAGTGTCGCGTCGCCACACACACACGACAGACCGAGAGCATTACCGGGACCTCGATGAGAACCCCCACCACGGTTGCCAGGGCAGCTCCCGACGCCGGGCCGTAGAGGGCGATCGCGGTGGCCACCGCCAATTCGAAGAAGTTGGATGCCCCGATGAGGGCGCCGGGTGCGGCCACCTTGTAATCGACCTTGAACAGTCGCATCAGGCCGTAGGTCAGGGAAGAGTTGAAGTACACCTGAATGAGAATAGGCACAGATCATGACCAGTGTAGCGAGCAGGGCCAAGACGGTGACCGGCTGGAAGAAAGCGACGAAGCGGGTGTTGAACCACTCCAAACCCCGGCTGCGGATGAGCCACCGCCGGCTCAGCGAGCCCGCCGCGAGCGGGATCACCACGAAAATGATGACCGAGTAGAGCAGGACCTCAAAGGGAACTTCCAACCCGGATGTGCCGGACACGAGAAACTTGACGATCGGCGCAAACGCCACGAGCATGATCAGGTCGTTCACCGACACCTGTACCAGCGTATAGGCCGGGTCCCCGTCGGACAGATATGACCAGACGAACACCATCGCCGTACACGGCGCGGCGGCCAGGATGATCACGCCGGCGATGTACTGGCTCGCCAGCTCCTCACCAATGAACGGCAGGAACAGGTGCCGGAAGAACAGCCACCCGAAGAACGCCATGGAGAACGGCTTGACGAGCCAATTGACGAACAGCGTCACAAACAGCCCGCGCGGCCGTTTCCCGACGTTCGCGATCGAGGCAAAATCGATCTTGAGCATCATCGGGTAGATCATCAGCCAGATGAGCACGGCGATGGGGATGTTGATGTGGCTGCCGTCTCCGAACTCGAGG
>JBDHFY010000050.1:0-17361 GCA_039590195.1 Gemmatimonadota bacterium
TGTTCCGCAGAGGCGCACTCCTCGATAGAAAAGGCCGTGAAGATTGCCGGGCTTGGTCGGGTCAACCTTCGCAAGATCGCGGTCGACGAATCGCTCGGCATGGTGCCCGAGGAATTGGAGCGGGCGATCGAAGCCGACATCGAGGCCGGTCATACACCCCTGTGCGTCGTCGCCTGTCTCGGCACCACGGGCGCTTCCGGGATCGACCCGCTGAAGCCGATCGGCGACATCTGCCATCGGCACGGCGTGTGGCTCCACGTGGACGCGGCATGGGCCGGAAGCGCGTTGGTGCTGCCCGAGTATCGGTGGATGATCGACGGGATCGACACCGTGGACAGTTTCGTGTTCAATCCGCACAAATGGCTCTTCACGAATTTCGACTGCTCCGCATACTTCGTTCGCGACGTCGATGCTCTCTTGCGCACGTTTCACATCGCGCCCGAGTACCTGAAAACGTGGGCCGATGATGCGGTCATCAACTACCGCGACTGGGGCATCCCACTGGGGAGACGATTCCGGGCCCTCAAGGTCTGGTTTGTCGTCAGGAGTTACGGTGTCGAGGGATTGCAGCGTCTGTTGCGGTTGCACATATCGTTGGCCCAGGATCTTGGGCGGCAGATCGCCGACGCTCCCGACTTTGAGCTGCTGGTTGCTCCCCGGCTCGCGCTCCTTTGCTTCCGGTATCGGCCACGGGGGGTTGACGACCCAGGGCAGTTGGACGCCCTGAACGAAGGCCTTCACAACATGCTGAACGACAGTGGCCGACTCTTTGTCACGCACACACGACTCAACGGCAGGTACGCGATCCGCTTCCAGGTCGGCCAAACCGGCACGGAGGCGCGGCACGTGCAAGAGGCGTGGCAATGGATCGCGGAGACCGCGAGGGGAATGGGGTAGTAGGGGCGTAGCATGCTACGCCCCTACATGCCCCCACACCCCCGCGCCTCCGTCTCGATTCGCGACGAATGCCTTGAGACTCGCGATCTGACCCGGGTGGAGCCCGGCACCGGGGCGCTTGTTCTTCACGTGCGCAATGGCATTCTCCACCGAGAGGCTTCGATCCGAGGCGATGAGGTACGCCGCCACGAACGTCGCGCTTCTTGCGTGTCCGAGGGCGCAGTGAACGTAGGTTGGACCGCTGACGACCTTATCCCGCATCCACTGCACTCCCTGTTCGAGCTGAGCGGGCGTCGGAGGCGTGGCGTCGAGCACCGGGATCGCTCGATAATCGGATCCCTCCCGGAGAAACCGGACCTCGGAGAATTCGCTGCTGACGTCGAGGGCTGCAAGGATGCCGAGCTTGCGCATCTGGTGCTCGTCCGCACCAAAGAGCCTGAAACCAAGAAGCAGATTCTCCACGATCTCATCGTACGGGTGCTCCCTGACCACCGCACGGAAGACAAAGAGGTTCACCCAGTTCAGGAGGAGGAACGGCCAGAAGAGTACGTAGGTCAGGGGGTGGAGTCGGCCGTCGTGTCGTTTCATAAACACCTTGGGGCCCAGAAACCCATATCCCACACCGACGCCCAGAAACGCGACGACCGTGTTCGCCAGCAGGGCCTGTACAACGATGGAGTCCTGTGTTGGTATGAAATACCCGATGGTGATGCTGACGAGAAAGAAGAGAATCGCAAACTTCATGTGAAGTCTCGGCGTGTAGCAATTCAAGGGTTTGCAGTGTGAGCCGCCAGACAAGATATGCGGGCCATGCAATCGCCGTCGAGCTTTGGCTCGGCATGATGTCGGACAAATGAGAAGGAGAGGCTATTTGGCCTCTCCACTACTGCAGCTATCTTTGGACCGCCCTACCGCCCTACCGCCCTACCGCCCTACCGCCGTGGCGGGGAGCGGGGTGCGGCGGCCATCACGCCGTCAACCTCACGGGCAGTCGCTTGGCGCCCCACGTCCCGGGTGGGCCCTCGAAGACGCCCGGACACTCGGCGCCGCAGGAGAGACAACAGCCGTTGTCAGAGAGCTTCCACGCCCGCAGGATGTACCAATCCCGGGCCACTAGGACCGCGCCGCACTCGTGGCACAACGTGCTTCCGCCCGCCGTATCGTGCACGTTGCCGGTGTAGGCGTACCGCACGCCGTTCTTCATGGCGATCCCCCTCGCCCGGGTGAGCGTCGCCGCCGGCGTGGCAGGCTTGTCGAGCATCTTCCAGTCCGGATGGAATGCCGTGAAGTGCATGGGCACGTCCGGGCCGAGGTTTGCCACCACCCACTGGGTCAGCTTCTCCAACTCGTCTTCCGAGTCGTTTTCCCCGGGAATCAGGAGAGTGGTCGTCTCGAACCACACGTCGGTCTCTTGCTTGAGATACATGAGGGTGTCGAGCACCGGCTGGAGGTGGCCTTTGCAGACGTGGTGGTAGAATCGCTCGGTGTAGCCTTTGAGGTCGACGTTGGCTGCGTCCATGTGCCGGTAGAACTCCTGCCGAGGCTCGTCGCACACGTAGCCCGCCGTCACCGCTACGGTCTTGATGCCCAAGTCATGACAGGCTTGCGCCACGTCTATGGCGTACTCGTGGAAGATGACCGGGTCGTTGTAGGTGAATGCGACACTCTTGCAGCCGAGTTCGTGGGCCGAGCGAGCGAGTCGCTCGGGTGATGCCGCATCGGCCAAGGTATCGATCTCACGGGATTTGCTGATATCCCAATTCTGGCAGAAGCTGCAGCCCAGGTTGCAGCCGGCCGTCCCAAAGGAGAGCACCGGCGTCCCGGGGTGAAAGTGGTTCAGAGGTTTCTTCTCGATGGGGTCCACGCAGAAACCGCTGGAGCGTCCGTAGGTCGTCAACACGATCTCGCCGTCCTGACAGGCGCGCACAAAGCACATACCCCGCTGTCCCTCGCGCAGCTTGCAGTAGCGGGGGCACATGTCGCACTGCGCACGACCATCGTCCAGGCGATGCCAGTAGCGGGTCGGTACCGTGGAGCTGATCATGTGATGGGAACCTGCCAGCGAGCCCGTTAGTAAAGGTACACAAGCGCCGCTGCCTTGGGCCAGGCGAGGGGTATGACCCCTTCCGCCGGCAGCGGTGGTATCTTTAAAGTTGGCTTCACGCGGCCTTCAGGGGTCCGCCACGGGTGGGCCCCCATGTTTGCCGAAACCCGATGGGGGGCGCGATAGTGGCTTCTCGTCCAAGTCCCACAACGCCAAGGCTATGTGATGATGTTTTCCACCCTCGCAGCCAAAGCCATACGCGCCCTCGAGTCCGCTGGCCGCTCCGTGGGGATCGCCCCGAAGGTGGCCGATCAGAAGGCCGAACAGCAGAGGGAATCCCCCGACGTGACTGACGACCCCGGCCAAGAGCCGGTTTGCCTCCGAGGTCCCGATCTGGACGTGCGGATCGATGCGCAGGGTATCAGCGATGTCGGGAAGGTCCGCAAGGTCAATGAGGATCAGTTTCTGATAGCCTCGCTCAAAAGCGTGGCAGTGATCGGGCAGACCAACGTGGACGGGCTGGACGACCTAGCCGATGACGGTAACAACACACTGTTCCTCGTCGCAGACGGGGTCGGCTCCGGGGGAGCCGGACAAACAGCGAGCCGCCTGGCCATCCAGACCATCGTCAATTGCGCGACGAGTCCGAAGGGATGTTTGCGTGCGGTCGGGGAGGGGATGGAAGACCGTCTGCGCTGTGATTTGGAGTGTGCGATCCGCCAGAGCCACCGGAAAGTCCACGCCCAGGCCGAGCGAGAAGACGCACAACACGCCATGGCGACGACCCTCACGATGGCCTACGTGCTGTGGCCGAAGGCCTACCTGGTCCAGGTGGGCGACAGTCGCTGCTACCGCCTGCGGGGTTCTCGCATGGAGCAGGTGACCAGAGACCAGACCATGGCGCAGGATCTGATGGAACAGGGCATCCTTCCTCGCGAAAGGGCCAGTGACTGCAAGTGGGCCCATGTCTTGTCGAGCGCCGTGGGTGGGTCGGAGATCGCTCCCGTGATCTCCACCGTGGATCTGCAGGTGGGAGATGTCCTGCTGCTGTGTACCGACGGGCTCACCAAGCACGCTTCCGATGAAGAGATTGCCGAGCACCTGAGCAACGCCGAATCTGCTGAGGCTGCCTGCCAGAGCTTGCTGTCCAAGGCTCTTGCAGGCGGGGGCTCGGACAATGTGACGATGGTGGTGAGTCGGTTCGTGTAAGCCACAGATTACGCTGAAGTTCGCAGATTGACGCTGATCAAATGCAGCTGGGCTTGACGCTTCTGCGAACCCATCGCATCGGTGCGGCCCGCCTTACCGCCTTACCGCCTTACCGCCTTACCGCCTTACCGCCCTCTCACGTCTCACCTCAAAGCCCTAGTAATGACTTGGCCTCTTCCCGATGCGCCGCTCCGTCGCCCGCCGTTCTTCGAACGCCGCGACCAGTGCCGCCTTTACGCCTGAGCAGACCTGGCACACAGAGTCGACATCGCGCTTCGTGAGTTCGTAGAGTTGGCAATCGCTCACGGCCTGTACGGTGGCCGCGCGGGGCTCTGCAGTGAGCAGGGCCATCTCGCCGAAGAACTCACCGGCGTGGAGCGTGGCCACGCGTTGGGGCCCACCGCTCTGAGCGACGAGCACCGCTACGACTCCGCGCGCGATGAGAAAGAGTGACGTACCCCGCTCTCCCTGCCGGATGATTCGCTCACCGGAGAGTACGGTCCGCGGCGCCAGCAGCTTGACGATCTGCTGGAAGTCAGCGGGGTCCAACCCCTCAAAGAGCCGCACGCGTGCCAGCAATTCCTCGGGGTGAGGCTCGAGCGCCGCGACCGGCTGCCGGGCAAGTTTCCGCTGATTACGTTCGACTCGCTGGCGCGCCTCGCGAGCGACCGACTCCGGAATCACGCCAGAGGAAGCCAACTCCTCGACCGCGTCGGCCTCGCCGTCGAGGGCAATGCGGCGTGTCGTTTGTTGCTGCACTGCGTTCGCATACTCAGGGAAGTGCTCGGCGACCGAGTCGATCCGCTCCATCGCCTCTTGACTGCGTCGCTGGAACTCCTGTCGGCACTCCTGTGTGACCTCGGGGTGGGCGTGGGTCAGCTCGCCCAAACGGTCGATTTCGGCGGCCACGCGGTTGCTTGCTTCTAACACAGCAATGTTGTGTTCGTAACTGGCCGCGAGGGCCCGCAGTCGCTGTCGCTGTACGACGTGGTTGTTTGGAGCAAGGCGGGCGAGGAGGCGCACGGCGCCGGCGGTGGCCCGCACCTCGAGGGGAGCGACGGAAGGCACGCCCCGAGGCGTCGAGCCGTGCTTGAGCCCATCGCGGGCGAGTTCGACGGCGAGCTCGAGCTCACGCAGGACGGGTTCGGAAATGGTTCCGTGGTTGAAGAGATCCCGATACGCGTTCTGCTCGACCGTCAGGGCCTCTGACCACAGGACCCGCCGAATCTCGTCCGCAGCGCACTCGTTGCGAAGTGCTTTGAGCTGTGTTTCGACCGTCTCGACCTCTGCGCGATAGTCCTCCTCGGCGCGCTCCAACAGGCTGCTCGAGAACGGGCCTGCGGTTGCTACCTCGCCGAGTCGGCGGAGCGCTTCTCGCTTGGCGGCGAGGGCTGCCTGTGCTTTGGCAAGGCGTTCGGCCAATGTCGGCTCGTCGAGCCCGAGGAGGTGGATCAGTGGCCCCATCGACAGGCCGCCGGTCAGGAGGGTGAATAGCACCACACCGATTGCCAGCGTAATGATGAGATCTCGTTGCGCAAATTCCGCCGGCAAGCTGAGCGCGAGTGCGAGCGCTACGGCGCCCCGCAGGCCGCCCCAGAACATCACCGTTTGGTAGCGACCGCCGATTGCCTCGGCTCCGGGGAGATGGCTCGTGATCGGAATCAGGCCGAACACGATCGCCGCACGCACCAATAGCACGACCGCGATGGTGATGGCAATAGGTCCCAGGTACGCTGCAATCGTGCTCAGCGGTACACTGAGTCCGACCAGCAGGAAAATCAGACTGTTCGCGACGAAGGCGGCGTACTCCCAGAATCTATGCAGATACTCGCGTACCTGAGGGGTGAACCGCGTCGACCCAAGGGCTCCGACGACGATCCCGGCCCCGGTGGTAGCCATGACTCCGGAAACTCTCAGATACTCGTCCGCGGCGATGAATGCGGCGTAGGCCACGACGGTCGAGAGCGCGACCTGGACTACCGGTTCGTCGCGAGCAAGGCCGATGGAGCGAATCATCAGGTAACCGATGACGGCACCGACGATGAGCCCGCCGAGAAACACCAGCGCAAAGTTGACAATTCCGCCGCCGACGACAGATGCCGTGATGGCCCCGCCCGCGACTACACCTAGGATTACCCGGAAGAGCACGATGGCGGTAGCATCGTTGAACAGGCTCTCGCCCTCGACGAGAATGGCGAGTCGCTTTGGGGCTCCGAGTTCCTTGAAGAGGGCAACGACGGCAATTGGGTCGGTCGCGGAAATCAACGCCCCAAACAAGAGCGCCGGCCCCAGGGATAACGGTGTGAGCGCCGCCACGAGCCCCCCGATCATGGCCGTCGAAAGCACGAGTCCCGGCGCGGCAAGCGCCAGTACCGGCGTCAGATTTCGCGAGAGGAGTCGGCTGTCGAGGTTGAACGCCGATTCGAAGATGAGCGTGGGGAGGAATACAAACAGGATGATTTCAGGGGAGAGCGTCACGCTGTTCAAGAACGCGAGCGGCTCGACACGGTCGGCGATCGCCCCAAGGACGAGTCCAACCAGCACCAGGCCCACGGTGAACGGCAGGTGGATGCGCTTGAGTCCAATTGCCGCCGCCGCCGCCACGAGCAGCAGCGCGACGATGGTGACAACGGTGGTTATTACGGGGTCATGGTGCATGAATCAACCGGTACCTTGGTGGCCTGCAGGCCCAGCAGGATTCGTGCCTCACCCTCCCCCTCCCTCCTCCCTACCCCCCGATCCGCCGCCACGTGAGCCGCACCTCCCTGGCTGGAGCGACCGTCAGCGTCAATTCGTTGCCGGCAAACTCGAAGAAACGCTTGGCATCGACCATGACTTGGTTCGGACGCAGATGGCCCTCACGGTGATGAATCACGAAGCCTTCGCCTTCATCCACGTCATAGGTGCCGAAGTAGGCGACATAGCCGGCGATCGCGCCCGCCAACTCTTCAGCCGTGCGTTCCGACAGGTCGTTCGAGGAGAAAGTGGGACGCTCGGGACTCATGATCTGCACGGCCATGTGCCCCGCAGCGTCATAGATGATCATGCCCATCGGGTGGGCGCCCAGGCGCCCCTCAGCCGGAGCCCACTCTCCGTCGGAGCCTCGACTTTCGATAGAGACCAGCTCCCACGTGCCCACGAATTGCTCCTGTGCACTGGCCCCCCCTTTTTTGCTCACCCCGGCCGTCAGCACGGTCAGATTGCTGGTCAACACGAGCAGGGCGATGATGACGATCGAGCGTTTCATGGGCGGCTCCTTGTGGGAGGGTATCTAGACCGGTTCGGGGATGACTGGCTGTTCCGCGCATCTGAATCAAAAACGAAGCTCCGCTACTCCACTCGCATGTCGAACGGGGCTGGGGGCAAAGATATTCGTGGTGGGGTACGTTGGCGAGATCAGCAGGTCAACGGGCCGCTACCAGACCGATGATCTCTATTCGCAGAAGAATTCGCCGGGAGACGCCCGGGTAGTGGCAACCTCATCACCGACGTAGATGCTGCACGTGATCGGCGTCAGCTCGTGGGTGGCGATGGCATACCAGCCCGTTGGCAACGCCGTCACGACTTGTACGTCCACACCGTAGGAAAGGGCGTAGTCCGTGACGGCGCGGATGTCCGTCGAGTACGCTCCATGCTCTGCGAAGTACGTCTCTTGCTCCATGGCAAGAATGCGTAGATCGCTCTTCATTGCCGCGACGTAGGCTTTCTCCTTCGTTGAGCAAGCACACATGCTCTGAGCCGCCATCGTTGCGAGAAAGAAGATAGGGATCAACAGTCCGATAGCGGCGACCGTCGAGCCGGGTTTCCAACCGCGGATGCCCTGCATGATCAGGCTCAATCCAATGCCCGTCACGAAGCCGACCATCATCCCTTCACTGACGGCCGATTGTAGCACCGCGAAGTCGAGACCACTCACCTGCGCCTGCAATCGTTGAATGAGCAGGCTGCCGATGACGCCGCCGGGGGCCGCCATCAACATGTGATACCACCAAGGTATCGGTCCCGCACGACGCAAGAACGCCGTGGCGAGAGCCCAGAAGCCGGCGGCAGACGCCGCGAGCGTCCAGGTACCCGTTGCCCCCAATACCGCAAAACACAATATGAGCCCGCAGAATACCTTGACGGGTGCTGTTCTTCCGTTCCCCCTTGGGACGGCGGTGTAGTCCATTGCTACGCCTCCTACGTGGATTGCCGTCCTACACGAAGCCGTCTGATGGCAACGCTGAAGGAGGTTCTGCAAGAGGTGGACCAGATCGCCGTTGCCACCTTGCGGTAGCCCGTTTCATGGGCAGAATAGGGGGAAGCCGCAAGCCCGGAAACGATCCCAATCGAGCGTCACACGGGAAGAGAGTCGATCCGATGCGATATGCGAGCAAGAAGATCGTCGGCACGCTCCTCGTCAGCGGCGTCGTCGGGAGTGGGGCCGCCCCCAATGTCCAGGCGCAAGTCACGGAGTTGGGGGCCGCCGTGCGCAACGCAGTCACCGCAGCACGTCTGGAACAGCACGCCCGCGGCATCGTCGAGCACGAACGCCTGTCTGGAAGTCCCGGAGAAAACGCAGCCATCGACTACATCGTTGAGGTCCTGCGGGCGGACGGCGTGCCCGTGTACGTGCACACATTTCTTGTCTACGCCAGTGACCCCGTCTCGGCCACGGTGGAGGTACCGGGCAGCGACCTATCCCCTAAAGCGATTACGGCATCATATTCTGGTGCGGCAGACGGACTCGAAGCACCACTGGTGGACATGGGGACCCTGGCCGACCTCCCCGGCCTCGAGGTGGGAACCGGTGAGCGCCTGACATTGGCTGGTGACGGTCCATTTCCAGATCTCAGCGGTGCCGTCGCCCTCATCGAGGGACAGCCAAGAAACACCCCAACGCTGCAACTTGCCCTCATGGGGGCCGTGGGCGTCATCTACACGAATCCCGAAGACCGGCTGAACGACCTGATCGTCACCACGACCTGGGGAACGCCGTCACTGCGCAACTATCATCGGTTGCCGACAACCCCCGTGGCGCAAGTAAACAAGAGTGCCGGCGATGTCCTGCGCGACCTTGTCGCCAAAGGTCCCACTCGGGTTCGGCTCGGCGTCGAGGTCAGCACCGGTTGGAAGACGCTTCGCCTGGCCGTGGCCCGCATTCCGGCGCCGGATCCGGACGCGCCATACGTGCTGATGGGCGGCCACATCGACGGGTGGTACCATGGTGGGACCGACAACGGCGGCGCCAATGCGACGATGCTGGAGCTTGCCCGCGCGTTCTATCAGAGCCGCGCAACGCTTCGCCGAGGCCTCGTCGTCGCGTGGTGGCCAGGGCACAGCAACGCACGGTACGGCGGCTCCACGTGGTTTGTCGATCGCTACTTTGACGAGTTGCGGAAACGAGCCGTGGCCTATGTCAATGTCGAGGGCCTTGGTCAGATGGACGCAAAACGTTTTGGGGCTGCCACGACATCTTCGCTCGCCGGTCTCGCAAAGCGGGTCGTGCTGAGCCGGGAGGCAGCAGAGATTCAGCCGCGTCCCCCCGGCCGTAACTCCGACCAGGCATTCAACGGTGTGGGCCTTCCGTTGCTTCAGCTCTCCCACAGCCGCCTCGGTGAGGACGGCGGATACTGGTGGTGGCACACACCCGACGACACGTTCGACAAGCTGGACTTCAACATCCTCAAGACAGACTCGGATCTCTATGCTGATGCATTGTCAGAGCTTCTCGCCGCTCCGGTGGTGCCGGTGGATCTCGCGGCGGAGGTCCAGGCACTCGGCGAAGTGATCGCCCGCCGACAGCAAACGGCCGGTGGTCGGTTCGATCTCGGCGACGCTGTGGATCGCCAGCGCCGTCTGCTCGACATCGTGAGGGAGGTACAAGACGCCCCCCCCCGCGAGCCGGGACGCGAATTCAATCTCGGCCTGGTGCGTGTTCTGCGACCGCTCTTCCGAGTGCTTTACGATCCCCTGAGCCCCTTTCATCCGGATCCTGGCCGGAGCCTGGGCCTGTTGCCGGGCCTCGCCCCTGTCGAGATCCTTGCCAACGAGGACCCTGGGAGTGACCGCTATCGCTTTGCCGAGACCAGTCTCATCCGTGAACGAAACCGTTTGCTCGAGGCGATCGACGTGGCGATTGGAGAGGCTCAACGGTTACGGGGCCAGCTACCATAGCTGCAACAGATCGCCTGGACGGTTGCGGGTGAACGCTTGGCCTTTTGGCCATAGAGGTCACAGAGCACACAGAGAGGCGTCTCTAGATCAAATTCGCTGAGCAGAACCTCCGACTCTGTTGACGACCCCTCCGTGACTTCTGTGTTCTCTGTGGCTGAGAATCCCTGAGCCACGGCTGGCTAAACATCTTTTCCCGAGTCGAGTAACATCGAGGAGCGTGCCATGGCAGATAGTGATCGAAGAACGTTCATGAAGCAGTCCGCTGCGATCGCGTCGATCCTTTCCCTCACTCGTTGTTCGCCTTCCGATAGACAGGCGAGTGCATCGATCGACGCTGAGACCCTCCGGGCCGTAGGGCACGCCGTTCTACCGGCTTCGGATCTTGGGCCGGATGGTGTAGACCGAGTCGTCCAAGATTTCTTGGAGTGGCTCCGTGGGTATGAGCCGGTGACGGAGCAGAGTCACAGCTACCTAACCTCATCCGAGATCCGCTATGGCCCTCCACACCCAGAACCTCGGTGGGCCTCGCAGCTGCAGGCCCTCGATCTCGAATCAGAGAGACGTTACGGAGTTTTGTTTCGAGAGCTTCCAGTAGAGCAGAGTCGCGCCATGATCGGTAGCCAAATTCAGCAAGATCGTCTCGACCGGTTGCCCAGCGCGGTTGGCGCGCGACACGTTGCGGTGGGACTCCTCGCATACTTCTGTGCCACGCCGGAAGCCAACGACCTCTGTCACCGTGCTGCTATCGGTATGTACGCATGTCGGGGTCTGGATGACACATCGAAGAGGCCGGCTCCTCTAGAAGGGAGCGCCTAGACATGGCCAGAGTCATCGAGAGCGACATCTGCATCATCGGCGGTGGCATCACGGCTGCGATGGTGGCCGAGAAGCTCGCCGACGAGCGAGACGCGCGAATTGTCGTTGTGGAGGGGGGAGACCAGACGTCCAATTTGGAAGACAGGTTTGAGCATCGCCGTCGGTTTCTGGCGTACGGCGATAACCCGTGGCCCAACGACCACATTCGGGGTCAGACCGGTCACGGCATCCAGTCGCGCTCCATGGGGGAGGGCGGGCTCGCCATGCACTGGGGTGGAACGTGCCCTCGGTTTACGCCCGAGGATATGCGTGTGAAGTCGCTCTACGGGGTCGGCGACGACTGGCCGGTCAGCTATGACGAGCTCGAGCCGCACTATCAGGAAGCCGAGGAGCGAATGGGCGTGGCGGGAGAGCAGGGCCCCCCCGAGTTGGACGTGCGCTCCCAGCCCTACCCTATGCCACCGGTTCCTGTTTCTTACGGCCAAACCTTACTAAAGGAATGGGGCGAAGCGTCCGGGATCCCGTTTTGGACGAATCCCGTATCGAAGAACACCGTCCCGTACAGAGGCCGCAACGTCTGTGTTCGCTGTGATACTTGTCAGATCTGCCCCACCGGTGCCAAGTACACGCCGGACTTCACCTTCCGAAAACTCGTGTCGGATGGCCGGATCGAGTTTCACAGCCGGACGTTGGTTCGACGATTGGGCCTCGCTCCAGCGTCCTCCCGGATTGACCATGTACAGGCCGTGGATCGAAACGACCCCGACGAGCTTGTCGAGTTTCGTGCGGCGACGTTTGTGCTCGCCGCCGGATATGCCTGGAGTCCCCACCTGCTGTTGCTGTCGGCCGGTGACCAGTTCCCCGACGGCCTGGGCAACCGTTCCGGTCTCGTGGGCAAGTACATGAACGGGCACCGACCCGTCTCGGCGTTCGTCGAGGTTCCGATGAAGCTCTTCCCGGGTATGTACGACCGGCATAGCCTCATCTCGAAACGATTCCAGCGTCCGGGACGACTCTCCCGCTACGTGAGACATGACTTGCGAATCTGGGAATCCACCGCCGGTCGCAATCCTCGATTGACGAATGATGCAGGGGAGATGCTACTGGGTGACGCCGTCATGGAGGATTGGCGAAGGCGCTCGGAACGGGGCGCGGCACGGCTCCGGGCATATTACGACGTGCTTCCCGCGCGAGAAAGCAGCCTCACGCTCGATGCTGACACGACAAACCAGTGGGGTGATCCCATGCCTCGCATCGAGTTCCGAGACAGCGACGAATCGGCAGACCTTCGTGAATACACGGAGAACCGCATCACGGGAATCTTCCAGGACGTGGTCCGTGCCGGTGGTGGCAAGATTCTTTCCGTGGGAGTTCAGGAAGGCCAAGATCACCCGGCCGGTGGATGCCGCATGGGGAACGACCCCGCGACGAGCGTGACGGACTCTTATGGGCGCACGCACGATCACGAGAATCTCTTTGTCGTGGGTGCGCCGACCATGCCGACGGGCGGGTGTGCCAATGGGACTCTCACATTCGTGGCGTTATCGCTGAGATCTGCGACGGAGATTGGGAGAGAGTTCCCGGATCGCACAGCCGAGGAAACGAGCGATGCGAGCCCGGCGGCCGTATAGACTCGGGACCGCAATGGACAGACGAACATTCACACACACCATGACAGCGGCATCCCTTGGCCTCGCCCTGCGTCGCCCCCGTGTGCAGGGTGGCGATTGGAAAAGCTGGCGTGTGGACGGCGAGCGGGTGAATCAACGCCTGTCCGGCCTCTCGCGCTACGGCCGCACCCCCGAGGGTGGTGTGAGCCGTACCGGCTTCAGTGACGCCGACGTGGAAGGGCGCGGCTTCACCATGGGACTCATGCGAGAGGCCGGGCTCGACGTCCGCATCGATGCCACGGGGAACATCCTCGGCCGAAGAGAGGGTGCGGTGCCCGATGCCCGGCCGATCCTGTTCGGCTCGCACATCGATTCCGTCCCAAACGGCGGAAACTACGATGGTGACGTCGGCTCGATGGCGTCCATCGAAGTGGCACACACCCTCGCAGGGAGGCAGTATCGCAACCGCCATCCCATGGTGGTTACGATCTGGAGCGATGAAGAGCGGGGGAGCTACGGTGCCAAGGGCTTCGTTGGAAATCTGTCCCGTGACGAACTGCGACGTGCCTGGGCTGACGGCATGTCGTTGGCAGAGCACTTGCCGACGATCGGGGGCGATCCCGAGTGGATCGCCGCGACCGCCGCTGGTTCGGGAAGCATCGAGGCGTACCTCGAGCTACACGTCGAGCAGGGCGGGTTTCTGGACCGGGCAAGAATCCCCATCGGCATCGTCGAGGGGATCGTCGGGATTCACCACTACTACGTCACCGTCACGGGCGTGCCGAATCATGCCGGCACCACACCCATGGACCAGCGGCGAAATGCTTTACTCGCCGCCTCCGAGCTCGTGATGGCGGTGGATGAAATCGTCCGCTCGGAGCCGGGCCGTCAGGTGGGCACCGTGGGTAGGCTGCAAGTGAGTCCGAACGCGCCAAACGTCGTTCCCGGCGAAGTGACGCTCACGGTGGAGCTGCGCGATCTGTCGACCCAGAAGATCGAAGCGCTGTGGCAGCGAATCGAGTCACGAGGCCGAGAGATTGCCTTGCGGTACGGTACGACGTTCGCGTTTGAGCCCGGTGTCATGGGAGATCCGGCCCTGACCGATCCCGCTATCCGTCGGGTCATCGAAGAGGCGGTCGCGGATCTCGGACTCGCCGGTCAACGCATGCCGAGTGGCGCCGGCCATGACGCTCAGGAACTTGCCCGGATCGGTCCCATGGGAATGATCTTCGTTCCGTCGGTGGGCGGCGTGAGCCACTCACCGCAGGAGTTCACCCGTCCGGAAGATGTGGAGAACGGAGCGAACGTCCTGCTGCAGACAGTGTTGCGGTTAGATCAGCGGTAGGGGCGTACATGCTACGCCCCTACCCGCTGATCTCAGTCCCTACGGGCACACGTCGATCTCAGTTACTTCCCGAAGACGAAGGTCCGAGCGTCGGATACGTGATGCCGAGTTGCTCGAGATACGAGTCGTATCTGGTCTCGTCGTAGTAATACTTCTCCATCTCCACCTTGAACTCGGCCATGATGCCTTCATTCAGGTGTATCGCAGGAACGTCATCGGCCGAGATGAGCGGCGTGTACTGCATGTCCTTCGTCTGGACCTCTCGGTAGTATCTCCACGCCTCTTCTACGAGATTCGGCTTGGTGAAAAGGTCCAGGGCCGTCATCGCCACCGCCTTGGCGCCTGCCGTCGCTCCTTTGTGGGCAATGGGAGTAGCCATGGTAATGGCGTTGGACCAGTGATGCCCAGGCAAACCGGGCATGTTCGAGGGGAAGCGCATCGTCACCGTCGGTACCGCCCAGGAGATGTCGCCGATGTCGTCGGAACCGCCACTTCGAGGCGATTCGAGAGGTGCGCCGAGTTCTGCGAGCTCCGTCTCGAGTCCCGTTTCCTCACTTGTCATCACGCGTTGCACGGCCTTGGCGAGCGCCTGATCCTCCGCGGTCCACTCGGGCAGGCCAACTTGCTTGATGTTCTCGTACATCGTCTCGGCAATGACTTTGTTGAAGTGCCTGGGCCAGGCCGATCCGAGGATCCGATAGCTCATCTCCGTGTCGGTCATGAGGGCGGCGCCCTGAGCCATCCTGACGCCGATGTCGAAGTTCTTCTTGATCTCCGGGTACGTTATTTCCCGGAAGTAATACCAGACCGAGGCCTTGGAGGGCACGACGTTGGGCTGATCGCCTCCGTCCGTAACTACGTAGTGAGAGCGCTGGAGCGGACGCAAGTGCTCGCGGCGGTAGTTCCAGCCAACGTTCATGAGCTCCACTGCATCGAGGGAGCTTCGCCCCCGCCACGGAGCACCAGCGCCATGGGCGGACTGTCCGTCGAACGTGAATTCCACCGACACCAGGCCAGTGCCGGTGCCCGCGCCCCAAGATACACTGAGGTTGCTGCTCACGTGGGTGAAGATCACGGCATCGATGCCCTCGAAATACCCGTCACGCACGAAGTACGCTTTCGTGGCCACAAGCTCTTCGGCAACGCCGGGCCACAGCACCAGGGTGCCTGTGATACCTTCCCGCTCCATGACTTTCTTCAAGGCCAGAGCAGCGGTGACATTGACGGCTTGCCCTGAGTTGTGTCCCTCACCGTGCCCGGGGGCTCCTTCCACGATGGGATCGTGGTAGGCAACGCCGGGTTTCTGGCTCGTCTTGGGAATGCCGTCGATATCGCTCCCGAAGGCGATGACGGGACTCCCCGAACCCCATCGCGCCATCCACGCCGTGGGAATGCCGGCCATGCCTTCCTCGACCTCGAATCCGTTTTCCCGAAGGATCGAGACGATGTAGCGTGAGGTCTCGAACTCCTGGAAGCCGAGCTCCCCGAAGCTGAAGATCTTGTCAACCATGACCTGAGTGAGTTTTGTCATCGCCTCGACTTCGGCAACGACGTCGTCCTTAGCGTCCCATGGCAGGACGCCGCCGCCCATCGCCGCCGGCCCTTGCGCGGACGCGAACGTCGACTGGCTGAGTAGCAAGATGCACAGAAAGCCAATTCTTCTCATGGTATGCTCGCATGTGGTGGTTTATATCGTGATGGTGTGGTTATAGCACTCATCGTCTATGGGTAGCAAGGTCCGACACCGTACGACCTTCTTGATTAAAGGAATACTCACAATGCTGAACCTAGCTCTTCTCGGCACCGGACGCATTGCCGACGCGCGGCTCGCGCCCGCGCTTGTGGAGACCGCGGGGGTCCAACTGTGGAGCGTGCTGAGCAGGAGCGCAGCCCGGGCCGGGGATTTTGCGAACCGCCACAAAGCCGGCTCACCGACTCCCGCACACACGAGCCTCGACGCCCTGGTGGAGGACCTGAGCTTGCACGGCGTCATCATCGCCACACCCGATCGGTTACATGCGGACCAGGCCATAGTTGCGGCCCGGGCCGGCAAGCACGTGTTCGTGGAGAAGCCCATGGCCACCTCGTCCGAAGAAGGCGCCGCCATGATTCGAGAGTGCGATGACGCCGGAGTCCAGTTGGGGGTCGCCTACCACCTGCGATGGCACAGCGGTCATCGGCTCGTGGCGGGCGCGGTTCGCGCGGGAGACCTCGGCGAGGTCCGCCACATGCGGGTCCAGTGGAGCCAACAGGCACCGGACGCTGGCAACTGGCGGGCGTCCCCGGAAGTCGGGCGATGGTGGAGCCTGGCGGGAGTCGGGACGCATTGTCTGGACCTCATCCGGTGGCTCATGACGCCGTCGTGTGGGGAGGTCGAGGCTGTGGAGAGTGTCATCAGCCGCTCCGTTTGGCGGGGACCGCACGACGAGACGGCGGTGGCGGTGCTGCTTTTCGAGTCAGGAGCGACAGCCGAGTTTTGCTCGTCGGTGCAGTTCGGGGCGCCGTCCCGGCTGGAGGTGTACGGCACTGCCGGGTACGCGGTTTGTGAAGGTACGCTGGGACCCCACGGCGGCGGAACGTTACACATGAAGACTAGTGAGGTGCGCTTCACACCGGTCAACCCCTACGCGGGAGAGCTGCTGGACTTCGCCGCCGCTGTGGCGGAGGGCAGGCCACCCGAAGTGGACGGCAGAGAGGGGCTCCGGAACGTGGAGTTGCTGATGAGGATTGCCGCGTCGGCGTGACGTGCACTCCCAGCACTTCCCTGCGCTGCGGAGACCATGCGCACGGCGGCCCGCCCTTGCCGTGGCGCAGCCGACATCGGTATTCTGAACGGGAATTCTCAACATGCAGCCAGGTGCTCCGCGTAGATAAAAGCGGGTCCCTCGGACTCGACAATCGATAGATTCGAAACCGATGATGAATGTCGTTGCGGCCACCGTTTTTGCGGTTGCCTTCCAGATATCCCCACCTGGTGCTCAGCAGGCCTCCGGCGCCATCGAACGGGCCCTTCCCGAGGACTCATTGGTATTCCGCGGCCGCGTGGAGGAGCTGGAAGTCCCGATTCCGCGGATCGAGGACCCGGAGGTCAAGCTCGATGGACACTTGGATGACGCCGTCTGGCGCGCGGCGGCGCTCCTGACGGACTTCTCCCAGTACGAGCCGGTGGAGGGCATTCCCTCCACCGAACCGACCGAGGTCTACGTCTTCTACAGCCCCGACGCCATCTACTTCGGTATTCGAGCAACGGACCGGGAGCCAGACCTCATTCTCGCCAGGATGGG
>JBDHFY010000051.1:0-17249 GCA_039590195.1 Gemmatimonadota bacterium
TGTCGAATCGTGTTTCCCGATGAGATTGGATTGTACGAGGACTCGGCGGAGGCTGGACTCGAGACGGAGTCCACTTTCGAGGGGAACGCGGCGCGAAAGGCGGAGTACTTCCAACGTAAATCGCGCCTGCCGACCGTCGCCGAAGATTCAGGTCTCGAGGTCCGCTTGCTGGGAGGGTTGCCCGGTGTACGGTCTCGCCGATTTGCATTGGCCACAGCCAATCAGGATGAGGCCCACAATGCTGAGCTGCTGCGGCGGTTGTCGGGGGCACCGCCAGAACGCCGCGGGGCACAATATCGTTGTGTCGCGGTCTTTGTCGCGGACGCCGGAGCGATACCGCGAGTGTTTGAGGGAAGCTGTCAGGGAAGGATTCTGTCTGAACCACGGGGGAGCGGTGGGTTCGGCTATGACCCGCTCTTCTTTTCCGAGGAACTGCAAAGGAGCTTTGGAGAGGTGAGGCAGGAGGAAAAGGATAGCGTCAGTCACCGCGGAGCGGCGTTTCGTGCCTTCGCGGAATGGATCGCCGCGCATCCTCTGTGACGCGTGGGTCTGGACGCTCGCGGGGATGACTTGGATGAGACACACTAATGAACGCTGAGATCGGAACCATGAGTGCACACCACCGTTTTCTCGCGGCAACTGTCTTCGCCCTGTTTACCACAGCCAGTTGCGCTCCGGATCGGAGCCCGGTCGCCGATCGACGCGCCCAATATGCAACTTTCCGATTGACGGCGGATCTGAGTTCCCTGTCCGACCGGGAGCGTGAGATGATTCCGCTCCTCATTGAGGCCGCGCAGGAAATGGACGAGATCTTTTGGGCGCAGGCCTACGGAAACCGGGATTCTCTGCTCGCAAGCATCGACGATCCCGCTGTGCGCCGCTACGTCGAAATCAACTACGGTCCGTGGGATCGTCTGGTGGGGGATGAGCCATTCATCCCAGGGGTCGGACCAAAGCCGCAAGGGGCTAACTTCTATCCACCGCACCTCGCTCGTGAGCAGTTTGAGGCAGCGTTGGACGCCACCTCGGCCGAGGCAGAAGCGCTGCGGAGCCTTTACACGCTCGTGCGTGCGAGCGCCGACGGAGGGCTGACGGCCGTCCCCTATCACGAGGCATTCCCCGAACCGACCGCCCGCGCGGCGGAGAAGCTCAAGCAGGCGGCGACGCTGGCGGACGATGCCGGACTCCGCCGGTACCTCGAGCTCCGCGCGGACGCGCTCCTCTCAGATGAGTACCGGGAGAGCGACGTGGCGTGGATGGACATGAAGGCCAACAACATCGACGTCGTGATCGGTCCTATCGAGACGTACGAAGACCAACTGTTCGGTTATAAGGCCGCCCACGAAGCCTATGTGTTGCTCAAGGATCACGAGTGGAGCGAGCGACTCTCGCACTACGCTCAACTGCTTCCGGAGCTACAGCAGGGACTGCCCGTACCGGAGCCATACAAGCGCGAAAGGCCTGGGCGTGATTCAGACCTCAACGCCTATGATGTGGTCTATTACGCGGGCGATGCCAATGCGGGATCGAAAACCATCGCGATTAACTTGCCGAATGACGAAAGTGTACAGCTAGAAAAAGGGACCCGCCGTCTCCAGCTCAAGAACGCCATGCTCGCCAAGTTCGACAGCATTCTGGTGCCGATCAGCGAGCTGCTGATCGCGCCCGATCAGCGTGAGCACATCACGTTCGACGCATTCTTCGCCAATACGATGTTTCACGAAGTAGCGCATGGACTGGGTGTCAAGAATACCATCAACGGACGCGGCACCGTCCGCGAAGCCCTACGCGAACACTACACAGCCATGGAGGAGGGCAAGGCGGACGTGCTCGGCCTGTATATGGTCACCCAGTTGTACGAGCAAGGCGTACTGACGGAAGGCGACGTGCGGGACAACTACGTGACCTTTCTGGCCAGCATTTTCCGGTCGGTGCGGTTTGGTGCGTCCAGCGCCCACGGCCGGGCGAACATGGTGAGGTTCAACTTCTTCGAGGAGCAAGGTGCGTTCTCGAGAGATCCCGCGTCCGGGACGTATCACGTCGATTTCGAGCAGATGAAACAGGCGATGACCACCCTGTCAGAAGTGATTATCACACTCCAGGGCGACGGCGACCATGCCGCCGCCGGCGAGTTGCTCGCCGAAAAAGGCCACATAGACGAGGGCCTTCAGGCAGACCTCGATCGCCTGGCCACCGCTGGTATCCCGGTGGACATCGTGTTCGAGCAGGGGATGACCGTGCTGCAGTGAGCAGAATGGCATGGGCGTTACGCGGCTTTGGCCGCGGCGCGGCCTAAGAGTGTGTCAACGAGATCGCGCGTCGGGTCGAAGCCGAGCACCGGAACAGGATCCGCCACGAAATTGGACAGGGCGTTGATGTCGTAGTAGTAGAGCTGGCCGTCGCGATCGCTCTCGAGGTACTCGATCCCACCCACATCGAGACCCGCCGAGGCTGCGATCCTCTCGACGGACCGGATAATCGCGGCGGGTGGATCATACCGCTCGACCGCCACTTGAACCGTCCCCTGGCCTCGTTGGGGCGCCTCGCCCGGGCCGGTGCTTCCAGCGTCCTGGCGGCAGAAATCGGCAGGACACAGGTTGAAGCCGGTGTCATCGCCGATGTGTACCCGGATACCATAGAGGTAACGCCCTCCCAGCGTCTCGACGCGCACGATGCTGCCTGTGCGAGGCGGATGGTATTCCTGCACGAGGAGCGTGCCGTCGAGGCCGGAGGCGATCGCCCCCTGGTCGATGGCGGCCGCAAGAGTTTCCGGCGTGTCGAATCGAACGATTCCTGCTCCACTCCCTCCCACATTCGGTTTGATGACCACCGGAAACGCCACCCGCGCTGCGGCCGCTGAAAGAAGCGAAACCTGGGGCACCACTACGGTGCGGGGGACCGGCAGCGCCAACCGCTTGAGCAGCGACACCTGGAGAGCCTTGCTGATGTCGACCCGGAAGGCTTCCACTCCGTTGAAGACCGGGGCGCCAATCGCGTCGAGATATGTCAGGTAGTTCAGGGTGTACAACACCGCTGGTCCGTGTCCGCGCTGCCATGCGGACGGACTCATGCGATTGAACACGAGCGGGTGCCGGTCCCCCCGTCCGGCAGCGACCGCCGGGTCGAACTGATGATCGGCAACATTGACGGCATCGAACTGGGCACCTCGTCGGTCAAGCTCGTCAAAGAGTGGCCGGAACCACTGAGGGTGCTCGTAGTACACCGTAATCGGTCGATGCTGGATCATTCGCCCATCTCCTCGTCACAGCGGTGCATGGCATACGAAAAGCCCCGCGAGCTGTATCGCTGCGGGGCCGGAAGGTAGCGAAACCGTCTCGTCGGACGACTAGGCGTTACGCATCCTCCTCCCCGCTAGAATACGGGAAAGACAGGTACAGGAGCAAATAGATGCGTGTGGCTGACGGTTGCACGGGATCATGAAAGAAGAACACGCGGGCGCTCAGAAAAGTTCCCGCAGCCTGGCATTTATGATCCGGTGCGGGTCCAGAGCAGGATGACCCCACAGGTGGGGTTGGGCGGCTTGTACTGAAGGGGTATCTGGGAAACGCCGCTATACACCTCCACGGCAACGATGTCACCTCTATTGATCACGCCGTCGAGCGACTCGTTGTTCGCCAGCCTGAGTGGGGCGCCGTCCAGATAGAACGCCGGCTGCTGGGTGCCGCAGCGGGCGTCGTTGCGGACGAGGCTGACAAAACCACCGTATTGGCCCGGGGTCACGATCACCCCAGGAGCCGCCCTGAGGATATCGGTGGTTCTGACTGCAGCGATCCTCTCGATGTCCTCCGGCGTCAGAAATTGCCCCCGGTGCGACCCCCGGCGCTCGTAGAAGGCTCGGAGCTTGCCCCTGGCCAGTTCCTCGTACTCTCCCTCCACGACCACCTCCTCGATGGGCACGGCCAGGCGTTGGAGTGTCACCGACAACGCAGCTTCGTTGGCACCCTCCTCGACCAGCAGCTCGTTCCGAAGCGGTGCGTATCCCATCCTGCGGAACTCGATGAGGTTGGTCCCGGCGGGCATTTGCACCCGCGGGTTCTCGAAGGTGCCATCGGGAGCTGTGACCGCCACGATCGTTCCGTTCACCATGACAGGGACTTCGGCCACGGCCTCTCCAGTCTGGAAGTCCGTGACGATGCCCTTGAGAGCCACGTAGTTGGGCGGAATGGGGAGGAGTGCGATGCGCCCGAGGTTGACGTCTCTCAAGAATTCCTCGGTGATCGTGAAACGAAAGTTTCGCGTCACGAACCCGTCTTTTTGAAAGGTCAGCATGTGCCTGCCGAGGGGCAACGCCTGCAGTTCAAAGGCACCAAACTGGTTGGTCACGGTGCCGACGCCCAGGCTGTCGATGGAGATGATGACTGCGCTGAGCGTTTGGCCGGTGAGGGAGTCCGTCACCATACCGCTCAGCAACGCCGTTGCATCCTGGCCCTGGATGCTCGCGGCGCGGCTGCACAGGAGAGCTGCAGTCAGGAAAACGATCAGCCTTCGCTGTCGACACATTGTTGGCGCAACTCCAAGCGGAGGACGGCCTGAAATCTACGTGGTATTGAACCCCTGGAGGAGTGGCAAGATCCCCCCCACCCGTCGCCCTTTGACGCTCCACGTTGTGCACGGACACCCGCGGGGGCGAGCATCCTACGCCCTATGGATTGGTGGCGCCGGCTGCCCCAGACCGCCGGGGATCGCCGCCGGCCCGAACTTGCCCGTCCTCAATCAGCACCGCCGCGCCGTAACCCATGCGCAGCTCCCCTTTCAGGGAGATCTTTTGGAAATCGTGTCCCATCTCACGCAGCTGGCGCATGACCGTAGGACTAAAACCGTCCTCGAACTGTACCACGACATTTCGCACATTCCGGGAACCTGCAGGGATCCGCCGCGAGGTCACGAGAAATCGGGGTAGTTCCAGAGCTTCTTGCGGACGCAACCCATGATCGACGATGCCGCTTACCACCTGGTACACCGCCGCGGAGATCCACGCGTTTCCGGCCGCCCCGACCGCAGCCAACGGCCGCTGATTGTGGTCGGTTCCCTCGAAGATGAGAGTCGGGGAAATGCTCGTGGAATTACGGGCGTACGGAAGCCGGGCACCGTAGGAAGACGGATTCGTTCCGTAGGAGCCCAGTTTGTCGTTGTAGGGAAACCCCAATCCCGGGGTCACGTAGAACGTGCCGCCCCACGTACCCAGCGTCTGCGTGACGGCGAGAATATTGCCCTCGGCATCGGCCACCGCGAACGCCGTCGTCCCGGTGGCCGGGCAGGACAGCTGGTTATCGCCCAGCTCGCAGTCGAACAGATCTTCGCCCCAGCTCATCGCCAACTCATCGGTGACACAGGCCGGTTCACCGTTGGCGCCGGGCTCGAGATCGGCGGGCCCGGTTGAACGATCGGGATCAAAACACTGGCTCCACCGTTTCCCTGCCACCTCCTTGTCCAGCATCGGTTCGAGATCGACCGGCCACAGGCTCGGATCGCTGATCCGCCCGAACCCAGAAGGCGCGAGCTTCCAAGCCTCGATCATCGCGTGGAGAGTGGCGGCATCGTCCGTATACCTGTCGGGACGCTGCAGTTGCTCGAGCAGGTTCAACTTGGCGACGAGTGTGACTCCTCCGCTCGTTGCCGGGGCGCTACCGTACACAGTATGGCGGCGGTACGTACCTCGCACCGGCTCTCGCTCCACGGCGAAATACCGTGCCATGTCGTTCATGGTCATGGCGTTCCCCCGGCCCCGGAGGTCCCTGACCATGCGTTTGGCGATTTCACCTTTGTAGAATGCGTCGGCCCCTCCCTCGGCAATCTGCCGCAGCGTCCAGGCGAGATCAGGGTTCCTCAACGTATCCCCAGGTTGAAGCGGCTCTCCGTCGGGAAAGAAGAGCTTCCGGCTGGATTCATATTTGCCAAAACGGTCTCGTTCCAGAGACAGCGTCGTCGTGAAGGCGTCGTCGAGGACGAATCCACCTTCGGCAAGCCGGATAGCCGGCTCGACGACCTCAGCCCATTCCACGTTCCCGCTGCCGTAGCGCTCCCACGCCTTCCACATGCCGGCCACGGTTCCGGGCACATTGGCCAGGACCGGCCCGTCGGGAGGGAGTCTGCCGTCTTCAAGCAGCGAGGCGTTACTCAGCGTGGCCTGCTCGGGAACGCGCGTCAGAAACTCGATGGCGACCGGCTTCTCCATCCCCTGGAGGTAAAGGACCATCTGTCCGTAGCCGCCGATGCCGCTGGCATCGGGCTCGACCACGCCGAGGGCGAAGGAAACGGCTACGGCCGCATCGACGACGTTGCCACCCTTGGAGAACATCTCGATGCCTGCGGCGGTGGCCAGGGGATGAGCGCTGGACACGGCGGCTTTGCCCCGCTGCTCGGGTCGGATTGGAGCCCGACGGCTCAACAACTCGTGAATCACCGCCTCGAGTTCCAGCTCGGAAGCGGCTGCGGAAGCTCGGGGTCGCAATTCAGAATACAACGCTTCCCACTGCGACACGCCCTGTTCCTGAAAGTAGATCCGGCGTAGGCGTGACCAGACACGGTCGAAGGCCTCTTCATTGTGAGCGGTACGTGGCGCCGTCGCGTCAACGGCGAGTTCGCGCAAGTGAGCGTTCAGCTCGGTTGGCGCCCTCGTAATCCACAGGCGGCCCGCCGACGGAAGGACATCCCCCGCCTCACGGTCGACCACACGGTCCGGGTTACCGTTGTACCCCGGTCCTGAGCGGGGAAGCTCCGCAAGCGCCAGGTACCGGCCGTCCGGCGACCAGGCAGGTGCTGCTCGTTGCCCAGCGACGAGGTTCGTATAGCTCCCGTCCGCCGGCGTCACCCACACACCGGAATCTGCGCCTCGGGTCGTGAATGCGATCAGCTGCCCATCGGGCGACCAAGTCGGGTACTCCACAGGCATGTCTTGGATAATGACATTATCCTTCTTTTCATTGTCCAGAGATCGAACCCGGAGTTGATGCCGTCCGCTCTGTTCGGAGATGTAGACGATTAGCTGCCCGTCCGGCGAGAATGTCGGAAACCGTTCGGCGCCGCGCTCTGTCGTCAGCTGGCGTAGGCCACCATCGACAGACCGAACCCAAAGGTTGGCAGTGGCATTTCGGCCTCTCACAAACACGATATCGCCGTCGGGCCCCACAGCGGGTTCCCGATCTGGTTCAGAAGACTCCGTGAGTCGCTCGGGCTCACCGGAGTTGCCGTCCTCACCCACCGCCACCTTCCACAGGTCCACACGTCCCTCACCGCTTCGATCCGAGGCGAAGACCAGCGCCGAACCGTCCGGCATCCAAGTCGGCTCGCGGTCCCACTCCGGGCCCGTCGTGATCGGCATGAGGCGTTCCAGCGAAGGGCTCCCGTCGTCGGACCCGTTTTGCTGGGCAAGCTCCGCGACCCACAAGTCACCGTTGATTTCGAAGGCCAAGCGCCCCCCGGGTGAGAACGACGGGCTGCGCACTGCTGCCTGCAGCACGGCGGTCGTGTCCTGTGCCTGCAGCGCAAAGAGAAGAATCGCCATGAACGAAGCAGTCATGGATTTCAGCCTTTCCGATCCAACGGTTGACAGCGGCTCAATGAAGAATGATTGCCCGGCTGTTGACGCCCCAACGTGGTGGTCAAAAGATCCGGACACCGGCCGCAACTTCGATACAGGTAACACGGGCCGGTTTCCGACAAGATCACCGACTGGTGGACCGTATCTGAAGTTGCATTTGCACGGCGCGGCGGCGGGATCGGAGAGAACAGCGGGGCGCGAGCCTCGTGATTCGCAATGGGTTGAGAAGTCCGCACGGCCCATAGCGTTCTCGCAGCTCCCGCCGCTGCACTGCCGACACAACTTCAGATATGGTGTGCTAGTAAAGAATACGCACTAAGAAGATGGTTAGCCAGACAGCTTACCCCATTTCTTTGCTCGGGAGATCACAGATGAAGTTCCTTCGAACGTTGATTCTTTCGCTGGCGGCGCTCCTCTACACCGCGCCGACGAATGCGCAGGACATCACCGTAGGCGCTCAGGTGCGACCGCGGTTCGAGTCTCGAGATCCCTTCAACACCCCGACCGTCACGGCTAACGATGTCTTTACGTCGATGCGGGTCCGCGGCCAGGTGCGGGCGGAGCTCGAGAACAACGTGCGGGTGATGGTGCAATTTCAGGATGTGCGGCTCTGGGGCGAAGAAACAAACACCCTTGCCGATTTCCAGGCCGACAACTTCGATGTTCACCAGGCATACATTGAGGTGAGCAGCGAGGGGCGGACGACGTATGCCGCGCGTGTCGGCCGGCAAGAGATCGCCTTCGGCGGACACCGCCTTATCGGGACCGTGAACTGGACGCAGCAGGCCCGGTCGTTTGACGCAGCGCGGCTGAGCGCCGACGGAAGCGACGTGCGGTTGGACGTCATCGGAGCATGGCTGTCGGACGCCACGTCAGCTACGAACGACGATGACGCGTACCTTCTTGGGGCGTACGCCCAACTGCGCGAGGCCGGTCCCGGAACGCTGGATGTGTACGCCCTCTTCAACACCCGATTTGACCGCAGTGGGGCGGGCGATCCAGATACGGAACAAGGGACGTTCGGCGCGCGCTGGTGGGGGCAGAGCGGCAACGTGAGTTTTCGCGCGGAGGCGTCGTACCAGACCGGGGATCGAGCAGGGTTGGACGCGTCGGCATTCATGTTCGGCGGCCGGGTGGGAACGACACTGGGAGACGGCGCGGGCAGCCTCACACTGTGGTACGACTACCTGTCCGGTGACGACGATCCGTCCGATAACGACATCAACGTCTTCGACACCATGTTTGCCACCAACCACAAGTTCTACGGCTTTGCCGATCTCTTCCTCAACATTCCGGTGCACACGGCGGGGCGCGGCCTGCAGGACATCGCTGTGAAGGGGTCGTACCGGCCGGACCCACGGGTGAGCTTGGGTCTGGACATCCACTCCTTCCACGTCGCCAAGAGCCAGGGACTGAGCACCGGACATCTGGGGGAAGAAGCCGATGCCACCGTGACGTATCAGCACAGCGGTAACATGCGGGTCACCGCCGGGCTCTCCCAGGTCATCCAGGCCGACGGCTTCGCCGATATCGGTCGCCTCAACGAAAACATGACGTGGGTCTACCTGATGATGGATGTGGGGTTTTGACATAGCTGTTAGCCGTTAGCTGTGACGGAGTGGGGAGCGGCGAGCGGGGAGCGGTAGGCGCCGTACGCGATGACGGACGTTCGGCTATGAGGGGGAGCAGGGAGCGGTCCCGCTCCCCGCTCCCTGCCGGGTGGGGAAGGGTTGGGTTGGGTCCCGCTCCCCGGTGGGGTGGGGGGAGGGTGGGTTAGTTCCTTTCCCAGGGTTGGGCAGTGACGCGGCCGAGCGGCTGCCGAGTCGTCGTGGGCCGGAAAGCTTCTCTGGTTTGTAGGTTGTACACGTCTCCGGGGGCCAGGAAGTAAAACCGGCCACCCGAGTCGAGGGTTCTCTGGTTGTCGTAGATGACCACGTAGCTCTGGCCGATGACCTCAAACTCGTCGCCCTCCACGACGATCGCCGTATTCTCGTCAATGCCAATGCCAAGCAGCTCCGGCCGGGCCTCGACGATCTCAAAGAGATCGAACTGACGGTTTCGCTTGAGCAGGTGCTGGTCGATGGCCACGTTTTTCACGAACGCCAGTCCCTCTTCGTGGTCACCCATCATGATCGTATTGGTTCTCGTGTCACCCCTCGCCAGATACGAACCCTGGATCGTCGCGCCGGCAGACGATCCACCGATGACGCCGCCGCGATTCAGCAGGGCCCACAGTTCCTCGTGGACCTTGGTGTCCAGGTACGAGTCCGCAAGCCGCCACTGGCGCCCTCCGGAAAACCACACGCCGCGTGCCTCACGAATCGGCCGCACGAATTCGTCTGAGTCGGCGACGTTCCGGTCCTTGGTGTGAAGCACGGTGAGGTTGGTCGCCCCCGCTTCCCGAAACTGCTGGAGGCCCGAGTAGTACTGATCATACTCCTCGGCGCCACCCGCAGTGGGGATGACCACGACCGACTCATCGGGCCCTCCTGCCAGCTCTAAGAATCGCTCGAGGATCGCCTGATCGCGCAGTGCGCCGCCAACGATTACCAACGATCCGTTCGCAGGCCCGATCTCCTGGCCAGCAAGGGATTGGCTGATCGCGACAGCCATCAGCAATGCAAGACCCGACTTTTTCACACCTCTAGGTGTTACCATTTGCGTACCTCCAAAGGGAGGGTTGCTGAAGGTTGCGTGTTCGGCCCGTAACTTAGCGCAGCACGCCGAGCGTCCCGCAGCGCACGTCGGTGAGCGGTTGCTCCCCTCAGGATGCCACGTCATGGGCGCGAACCGCAGTGCGCGAAGGGACGCTCGGCGTGCTGCGCCGCGCCCGGCGATGCTAGCCTCACATTCACGCAGGCGCAACTGTCACCGCCGGCTCCTTACATCGACATTATGTGACGTAGGTCACGTCACGCCGGACCCAGAGTTGGTCGATTCAAGCTTCGTTCGCCACGCTTACGAACCTGACTTTCCACGGAGTTTCGCGATGAAACCTCTGCTTCGGATGATGCTGTTGGCGCTCTCTGCCCCTGTGTGGGCGCTGCCGTCGGCTGCTCAGGAGATCACTGCCGGAGGACAGGTCCGGCCCCGCTTTGAGTTCCGCGACCCCCTGGTCGCCGGCAGAGATGCATTTGCCTCGATGCGAATTCGCGGCCAGATCTCGGCCGAGCTCGAGAACAATGTACGCGCGTTCGTGCAGGTACAGGATGTCCGCCTGTGGGGTGAAGAGACCAGCACCCTTAACGATTTCAACGCTGACAACCTGGACATCCATCAGGGTTGGCTGGAGGTGAGCGTTCCGGGGCGAACGACACTCGCTGCGCGCATCGGAAGGCAGGAGATTCCACTCGGTGGGCACCGCCTCATGGGCAACGTCAACTGGACGCAACAGGCCCGGTCGTTCGACGCGCTGCGCTTGAGCGGCGAAGGGCCTGTGGGCCGCACCGATGTCTTCGCCGCCTGGCTGAGTGACGCCACCGCGGCTACCAACACGTCGGATGCGTACCTGCTTGGCACATACATGCAGCTCAGCGGTGCCGGCCCGGGAACTCTGGATTTGTACGGGTTCTTCAACCGGTCCTGGGACCGCGTAGTTCCCGATCCGGACACGGAACAAGCCACGTTCGGTGGCCGGTGGTGGGGGGAGGCGGGGTTTGTGACCTTTCGTGCCGAGGGTTCGTACCAGCTGGGCGATCGAGGGGGCCTCGACGTTGCCGCATTCATGTTCGCCGGACGCGTCGGGTTCGGCGGGCCGCGCGGCAGGGTGACACTGTGGTATGACTACCTCTCGGGTGACGACGATTTCACCGACACGGAAACAAAGGTCTTCGACACGCTGTTTGCGACCAATCACAAGTTCTACGGTTTCGCAGATCTCTTTCTGAATATCCCTGTGCACACGGCCGGCCGCGGCCTGCAGGATGCCGCGCTCAAACTGTCCCTGAGCCCCCATCCCTCGGTGACCTTAGGGCTGGACGGCCACGCGTTCTTCGTGGCCCAAGATCAGTTCATGACGACGAATCACCTGGGAGAAGAGGTGGATTTCGCGTTCACCTACCGGCACAGTTCCAACTTCCGCGTGACAACTGGGGCGTCTCAGGTAATTGGCGCCGACGGTCTCGTGGAGATCGGCCGTCTGGTCGGCGACATGACCTGGGTCTACCTGATGACCGACGTGACATTCTGACCTTGCGGGGCCCCCGCTGGCGGGACATTGTCTGCGGGTCTGGACGGGGAGCGGGGAGCGGGCCCCGCTTCCCGCTTTCCACAACGGGACCCCAGGGGAGGCCGGCCATGAGAACTCGACACTCCATCCTCATCCTGGCGGCGATGTGCGTGACCCATCCAGCGGGTCTCACACTCGCTGCTCAGCAGTCCTACGATGTGGCCATCATCGGCGGCAGGGTCATCGATCCCGAAAGCGGTCTCGATGGTGTTCGTAACATCGGACTGCGAGGCGATCTCATTGCCACTGTTACAGAGGAACAGATCACTGCAACCAGAGTTGTCGAGGCAGGCGGGTTAGTGGTGGCACCCGGATTCATCGACATCTTGGCAAGTCCACCCAATGTCGATGAAGGGGCGATCTACAAGGTGTTTGACGGTGTGACATCGGTGGTCTCCATGCACGGCGGCCCGGTGGATGCGGAGGCCTGGTACGGCGAGCGAATGGCCGCCGGTTCTTATCACCACTACGGTACGACCGTGGGACACAGCGCCCTTCGCCAGGCGGTGGGCGTCACGGACCGCTACACTCCTGCGACGGCCGCGCAGGTGGAATCGATGGTTCGCCTGGCGCGGGAGGCCCTCGCGCAAGGGGCGGTGGGAATCGGCTTCGGTGTGGCCTATGTACCGGGAGCGTCGCGAGTGGAGGTGTTGCGGTTGTTTGAGTTGGCGGCGGCGGAAGGCGTTCCCTGCCATCTCCACATTCGACACTTCGGTCCCGTCCCTCCTTCAAACAGTAGCCTCGATGCGGTAGAGGAAGTGATCGCCGCCGCCGCGGTCACGGGCGCGTCCGCGCAGATCGTTCACATCGGCAGCATGGTGGGAGATCCCGCGGATATGGCAAATGCTCTGTGGATGATCGAGGGAGCAAGAGCCCGGGGCATCGACGTCATGGCGGACATCTACCCGTACACGGCCGCGTCCACGGGCCTTGGCACGACGACGTTCGACGAGGGTTGGCAGGAGCGGTTCGGCGGCATCTCCTACGGCGACCTCGAGCTCGTGAGCAATGGAGAGCGATTGACGGAAGAGACCTTTTCGTCACTTCGAGCGCAGGGCGGGGCCCCAGTCATCATTCACTATATCCCAGACCGGACCATTCATGCGGCTCTTGCCAATCCGTTCGTGATGGTCGCCAGTGATGGTGTGATCCGAAACGGTCGTGGTCATCCCCGCGGGGCAGGGACGTTTGCCCGCGTTCTCGGTCACTATGTGCGGGAGCAACGAGTGTTGAGTCTGCCGGACGCCATCGAGAAGATGACGCTCATGCCGGCCATGCGCCTGAAGAAGTCCGTTCCCTCGATGGCACGCAAGGGACGCCTGCGCCGCGGAGCGGATGCAGACATTGTCGTGTTCGATCCCCAAACGGTCATCGACAGGGCAACGTTCGCGACACCGGACCGACGCTCTGCGGGGATACGACATGTGTTCGTTGCCGGGGAGGCGGTCGTGTTTGATGGAGAGCTTCAGGAGGGAGTGAAGCCGGGGCGGGCGATTCGGAGAGGCCGGTAGTTAGGGAGAAGGGAGAAGGGAGAAGGGGGCTTGGGGCTTGGGGCTTCCAAGGCGGAATTGTCGCCAGCCTATTCCGTGTCACGAGCGAAACGCAATCTGCAATTGACAATCTGCAATCTGATATCAGCAATCGGAGGGGGTGGGGTAGGGCGGTCCCTCCTCCCTCCTCCCTCCTCCCTCCTCCCTACTCCCCAGCCGCAGGCAGCTCCGGAAACGCACCCTTGAGCGCCTTGTTCCACTCATCCACCCGTTGCTGAGTCTTGGCCATGAGGGCGGACACATCGCCTTCGATGGTGATGCTGTTGATCGCATCTCCCCCCACGATGCTGTTGACGACCTTCATGTCGTCCTGCGAAGCTACCTCGCCGAACACGGTGTGCCTGCCGTCGAGCCAGGGCGTGGCGACGTGTGTGATGAAGAACTGACTGCCGTTCGTTCCGGGCCCCGCGTTGGCCATCGAGAGAACTCCAGGTCCATTGTGGCGAAGCTCGGAGACGATCTCGTCTTCGAACTTGTAACCGGGGCCGCCTCTTCCGTCGCCCTGAGGGCACCCTCCTTGGATCATGAAATCCGGCAGCACTCGATGGAACGTGAGGCCGTCGTAGTAGGTCCGCCGGGCCAGGTTCACGAAGTTGGCGACCGTGAGGGGCACCTTATCCGCCATGAGCTGCAAGCGGATCTTCCCTTTATTGGTGTCGATGACGGCGGTGATGGCGCCGGTGCTCATAGCGGGCTCCTAGCGTAATAGTGCGCGTGGGTCGACGACTCGTAATTTGGGCATGTCCCGTGGCAGACCGAGGTCCGTCCACGGGACATAACATGTTGTCGTGCAATGACTTATCTGGTGTCACCTCATGCGGTTGAGCGCCCCGCCTCGGGAGGCTCCACCGTCGCTCAGGGCTCCAGCGGCAGGCTTGCGGAACTGAAGGGATCTTCGCGTGAATCGCAGAAAGTGCAGCGAGTGTTCGGGTCGTCGAAGAACCCAAAGTGGCCGCAGAACCCGGTCTCACCTTCGCCGCAGGTAATGTTGCAGTCACCTCCAGCCGCGCAGCTCGAGCAAATGACGCCATCGCTCGGGCACGACTCCAATCCTCCACCACCGCACGCCGCTATTCCGGTCGCCACGGCAAAACTCAACAAGAACGCGATTGCAAACAGTCTGGATTTCTTCATAGTAGCTCCTCGTCAGCCCAAAACGGCGTAACGCAAGAGGCAGGGAACAGCGCCCGGCCCGCCTCTGGTTCTTGGGGGCAATCCCGCGCCGCCAACTTAGCAGCCGTGAGAATGCGCAGCAAGGCTCGCTCTCGGTTGACACGGCGCGCCACCTTCGCTGACATTGTCTCCTCCCGATCATCGGAGATTCAGCAGATGCGAATTCGGCGCGACGGCGAAAGCGTCGCGGTCGTCCTCAAGGCAAGCCACCTGACGGCAGTGGGGATTGCGCTGGCGGGTGCTCTTGGTGGTGCTGCGCTCTTCTTCGGTGTGAAGGCGATTGGTGTGTTTCCCGATCTCGGCTCGATGGCTAACGTGACGCTGGATTCCGCCGCCTGGTGGGAGGCTCCGCGATTCGAGGTGACCACGGACGACCGCCCCAACCGTGGTCCGTCAGATGCAGCGGTGACGATAGTGGAGTTCACGGACTACGGGTGCCCCTTCTGTCGCCGTCACGCGACGGAGGTTCTGCCGGACCTTCTCGAGCGATACGGTGACACTATTCGATACGCGGTGCGGCACTTCCCAATCCCCGCGCTAACTCCGAACGCCCTCGCGGCCGCCGACGCCGCCGAGTGTGCGCACCGTCAGGGCCGCTTCTGGGAGTACCGCAAGGCGTTGTTCCGAGAGACCGGTTTGTTATCCGCAGAGGTGCTGCAAGGGAAGGCGGTGGCGCTGGGACTCGACACCGAGTCGTTCGGTCGGTGCCTGGCTGACCCGGCTACCCGGGACGTCGTCGAGGGCGACATTCTGGACGCCTGGGCGCACGGCGTGACCGGCACGCCGACGTTCTTTATCAACGGGAGACGGTTTGTGGGAGCGAGGCCCCTCGAGGAGCTGGAATTCTACGTCGGGCTCGCCTTGCAGAAAGATGGCAGCTGACCACGCTCCGAGTCTAACGCCCCCAAGAATGCATGAGCCCAGCGTACTAGTACCAGCAGGGGCCTGAAGTCACTATGTTGTAGTCGTCCTCAAAGGACGATGATGGCGGGGCGTGGCTCAGCCCGGTAGAGCGCCTGGTTTGGGTCCAGGAGGTCGCCGGTTCGAATCCGGCCGCCCCGACTGCGAGCCACAGATTGCGCAGAAACACGCAGATGGACGCAGATTGGCGCGAGACGGGCAGGTTTGACGCTGAGGTGGGGGGGAGGGGACGGGATGCGCCAAGATCAGCTTGTTTCTGCTGCGATGTGTGGCTCCCACTTGCGGCGTCGTAGTCGAGATTGAAAACATCGGTCAGAGGTCTTCAAGAAAGATTCGCAATGATGTACGAGGGCTGTCACACGTTGAAGTTGTAACGCTCAAACAACCACGAACATCTGCGACGCATTAGAGGCCTTCCACCTGACAAACGCATGCAGTTGCGGAGATGTGGAACCGGAGGCCGCCCGCCGCTAATGTGCAGGTCCGTCAGGCGGATCCGCGCGGGGAACAGAAGGTGTTTTCTTCCTCTCTCGAACCGAAAGGAGTTCTGATGCACATCCAACCGAGAGGCACATGGCTCGCGATCGCCGTTGTGGCGCTGGTTGCCTGCCAAGGCGGCTCGCAGGAAGCAGCAGTCTCAGAGGTAGACCCGGCGGTGGAAGCCGCGGCAATCATGGCGCTCGAGCGCGAGTGGTCCGCGAAGTTTCAGGAGAAGGACCTTGAATGGATCGTGAACCTCCATGCCACCAACGGGCGTCAGTTCCCACCGAATGCTGAAGCAGTCGTCGGCCGTGACGCGCTGCGGGCTCAGTGGGAAGCTATGTTCGATCTGGACGCCTCGTGGGAATCAGCTCAGGCGCATGTGTCGGAATCGGGCGACATGGCGTACGATTTTGGCGCTGCGACCATCAACACGCCGGAGGGACCAATCCCGTCCAAATACCTGGTCGTTTGGGTACGCGAGGACGGGGAATGGAAAGTTGCAGTGGATATGTTCAGTCCCAACCAGCCAGAGTAAGATTGAGAGTTTCGCGGCCAAGCCACTAGGCCACGACGCCCTGTGCGCTCTTGCGGCTCTGCAGCTGGCCACGAGCCCATGGTGCGTAGGCCGTACTCTTAGCACTTGAGTTCTTTGGTGAGCATCACATGTATACGCTGCGTACCACACCCGTCGTGAGCTTTAAAGCAGAAACGTCGAAGAAGACAACCCTCGAGGCCGATTTCTGAGCGCCTCGGAGATCACCCTTGCCCCGGTCGTGTCTCCTTGCATCGCTCGCACGACTCCCAAACGTGCCCTGGTCGTGCAGGTTCTCCGGGAGTTCCTCGGCTAGGGATTCAATGAGGGCCTGAGCCTCATCGCGCCGGTCCAGAAAAAGCAGGGTCTCGGCTATCCCCCGCCTGCTTTCCGCCCTCTCAATCTGGTCAGGGGCCTCGAAGTCAACGCCGCCGAGATCCGGCGGTCGTGTGATTCGTGCTCCCGTCCGTCGCCTTCTTCTCGCCCTCCTCGACCTCGACCGGAAGCTCGATTTCCTCACCCCAGATGTACTTGCCGAACCACTGCCAGTTGTGCCAGACGCCAGCGAGAAGCTCTTTCGGCTTGTTGATCCCGTGACCGAAACCCTTGTAGACGATCAGGCGGGTCTCCACCCCCTGGTCCTGGAGTCCCTGGTAGAGCTCGTAGGCATTCGGGATCGGGACGCGGCGGTCGTACTCGCCGTGCTGGATCAGCGTGGGCGTGCTCGCCTCGAGGATGTTCGTCATCGGGGACGTCTTCGCGTAGACATCGGGATCGTCCCACGGTGTGCCCTTCAGGTAC
>JBDHFY010000052.1:0-31688 GCA_039590195.1 Gemmatimonadota bacterium
GCGGCCTTGCGCCGCTGGAACCACCACACACCGATGACGATCCCGGCAAACGCAATGGGCGTGAACGCCATCAACGCGCCCGCCCAGAACATGCTCATCGAGAGTGGGTCGTTCACTGGTCCGGGTGAAGAAATCGGTTCAGATTCCACAGGTAGTAACTCAAGCCCACGGCGGCGAGGGCAAACGAGACTCCGAGCACGAGGAGTACGACATTCCCGTTTCCCCAGTACGCGGAGAGCATCCAGACACCGAGACCGGCGCAGAAGAGAATGGCGGTTCCGATGAGAACCCGGTGAAAGGTGATCATACCACTCGATCCGCTGCCATCAAGATGAGCAGGACAGGAAGGTAGGCGAGGGACGCCTGAAAGAGCCGGCGGGCGTTTGCCGCCGTCGCGCTGCGCGCGGCCGCCACACTCGCCATCAGAAACCACACCGACAGGGCAGTCGCCCCGATGAAGTACACCGACCCAGTCATCCCGAGCAGCGTCGGCGCCAGGCTCACGGGCAGCAGAGCCGCGGCGTAAAGCGTCGAGTACATGAACGTCCCGCGGCCGTCGGGATCGTTCACGGAGACCATGCTCAATCCTGCTCTGGCATAGTCGTCGCGATACATCCATCCTAGAGCGAGAAAGTGGGGCATCTGCCAGAGAAAGAGGATCCAAAACAGCACCCACATCTCGGGACTCACGCTACCGGTGGCGGCCGTCCACCCTCCTACGATGGGGAGCGCCCCCGGCACGGCGCCGATGAGCGTGGCAACGGTCGTTCGCCGTTTGAGCGGCGTGTAGAGGAACACGTACGAGACCAGCGTAGCAGCGGCGAGCGCGGCCGTGAGGGTGTTCACGAACGCACCCAGGTAGATGACACCGCCGACACCGCAGACCCAGGCGAACAGCGACGCCGCCGCGACATTGAGCCTACCCGCCGGCATCGGGCGAAGGCGCGTGCGACGCATCAGGGCGTCCACGTCGCGCTCCCATATCTGGTTCAGGGCGTTCGTCCCGGCGGCAACCAGCACCGTCCCAAGCAACACGTGGAAGAGCGTGAGTGTGCGCGAGAGCGGCGGAGCGGCCATCCAGAACCCGGCAGCCGCAGTGAGCATCACGAGCACGACGATCCGGGGCTTCGTCAGCTCCACGAAGTCCGATGTCTGGGAACGGTTGAGAGCGATGGCTACCACACGTACTCGGTCAGTACAGCGATGACGATGATGACGGTCAGGGGAAGCGGCGCGATCGCGAAGATCCGCATCCTGTTTCCCTCGAACCGAAGATGCATAAAATACAGAGCCACCATCAGGGCCTTCCAGACAGCCAGCCCGACCAGCAACAGGATGATAACCTGCTTGGACCACGGAAGGAACGCCACACCGAGCTCGACAAGGGTGAGGGCGGCGAGGCCGACCCATATCCCCATGTAATTCGGACGCTTGTGTTGTGCCGCTTCGGTCATGTCACCCCCGTCGGCTCAGATCAGGTAAACGATGGTGAAGAGGATGATCCACACCAGATCCACGAAGTGCCAATAGAGTCCGATCACCTCGACGCCTCGGTGATCGGTGGCGGTGTATTTTCCGCGAAACGCCTTCCACGTCACGAAGATCATGCAGAGCACACCCATCGTCACGTGGAAGCCGTGGAAGCCGGTCATCGTGTAGAATGTGGACCCGTAGATGCCTACCGACGCCGGAAGCTCTCCCGCCGCCGCTCGCTCGGCGAGTTCGCCGCCAACCAGGTACCCGCTCGGGACGAAGCCGTGATGAACAAGTTGCGTGTATTCGTATGCCTGGACGCCGACGAACGTCGCGCCGATGAGCACTGTGGCAACGAGATAGAGCTTCAAACGTTGCTGGTCGCCGTCCTGTGCCGCGGCAAATGCCTTGACCATCGTCATACTGCTGCAGATGAGCAGGAACGTGTTTACCGCCGTGATGGGAATGTTCAGGATCGCGCCGGGAGCCGTCCACGCATCGGGGTTCCCAAACCGGAGAATGATGTACGATCCGATCAGAGCCGTGAAGAACATCACCTCCGATCCCAGGAAGACCCACATGCCCAGCTTTTCGTTGTAGACGTCGGCGCCGACTTCTCGCTTCGGCGGAGGCTGCATCACAGCCGCATGTGCCATCTCAATCCTCCTCAGTGGCCGGCCGCCTGGGCCGGTTCGGGGTCGGAGTCGAGCTTCTTGTTCTGCGGGAGGAAGTCCTCCTCCACCAAGGGTGAGCTGAACTCATAGGCGCCGCGATACACTGTGGGCGTCTCCTTGAAGTTCCCGTGCGGCGGCGGAGACGGCACCGACCACTCGAGCCCGTTGTCGTCCCACGGGTTGTCCGGCGCTTTTGCACCGTTGAACCAGCTCAGGATGAAGTTGAGCGCGAACGGGAGCTGCGATAGCACCAGCAGGAACACGCTGATCGAGATGAACGTGTTGACGGGCTGCAGCGGTTGCAGGAATTCATACTGGGTCGGATCATAGATCCGGCGCATGTGGCCGGCGACGCCCAGGCTGTGCATCGGGAAGAACGCCAGGTTGAAGAAGATGAACGTGAGGACGAAATGCACCTTCCCCCAAAACGGGTTCATCATTCGCCCGAACATCTTCGGATACCAGAAGGTGATAGCGCCGAAGATCGCGAACAGACTACCTCCGAACAGTACGTAATGGATGTGGGCGACGATGAAGTACGTGTCATGGATGTAGATATCAAACGTATTCGACGCCATGAACACGCCGCTCAACCCACCGATCACGAACATGGCAACGAACGCCGTTGCGTGGAGCATGGGAACGTGAAATCGAATGTTCCCTCGCCACATCGTGCCCATCCAGTTGAACGTCTTGATAGCGGATGGCACGGCTATGAACAGCGTCGAGATCATGAACGTCGTGCCGAGTGTGGGGTTCATTCCGCTTTGGAACATGTGATGACCCCATACCACCCACCCGAGAAACCCGATCGCGATGATGGCGTACACCATGGAGTGGTAGCCGAAGATCGGCTTCCGGGAAGCATTGGCGATGATGTCCGACACGAAACCCATCGCTGGCAGAATCAGGATGTAGACCTCCGGGTGGCCGAAATACCAGAACAGGTGTTGCCACAGCAGGGGCTGGCCGCCGTCCAGCGCATCGAAGAAATGGGTTCCGATTGTCTGATCGAAGAACAACATGATGGCGGCGCCGGAGAGAATCGGGATCGCCAGGAGTACGAGGATGGATGTAACGAAGAGCGCCCAGATTGACAACGGCATCCGAAACCACGTCATGCCCGGCGCCCGCATGTTCACCACTGTGGTAATGTAGTTGGTGGCGCCAAGAATCGAGGACAGGCCGAGAACGGCAAGGCTCAGCAGCCAGAGCTGTTGACCGGTGCTCACGCCTGTCCACTCCGGATCCGCGCTGAGCGGCGCGTACACCGTCCAGCCCGCCGCGGCGTGGCCGCCCTCGACGAAGAAGCCGGCCATCATCAGAATGCCCGCCGGCACGGCTACCCAAAACGACGCCATGTTCAGCCGGGGAAACGCCATATCAGGCGCCCCGAGCTTCAGTGGGATCAGGTAGTTGCCGTACACGCCCACCAGCAGCGGCATGATGGCAAAGAACACCATGATCGTCCCGTGCATGGTGACCAGGGAGTTGTAGAACTCGGGAAGGAGGATCCCTCCCGGTGCCATCGTCTCAGGGAGTATGCCACCGCCCGGCATGGACGTGTTGGGGAAGCCCAGTTGCCACCGGATCATCGCCGCCAATATGCCCCCAACCAGGAGGAAGATCAGGCTCATCAACATGAACTGGATGCCGATGATCTTATGATCCGTCGAGAAGATGTACTTCCGAATGAATGAGATCTCGTGCGAGCCCGCGTGCGTGGCTTCGTCGAGAGGAACCGCCGCAGTCGCCATGTGACCTTCCTTTATCGAAGAGCCGTCGTGGTCATCTGTTCATCCAGCCACCGACCATAGTCCTCCTGCGAGTGCACCGTAACCGTGGCCCCCATCCGATAGTGGCCCAAGCCGCACAACTCGGCGCAGGCTATTTGGAAATCACCCGTCTCGGTGGCCTCAAACCACACGACCGTCTCCATGCCGGGGACGATATCCTGCTTCACGCGGAAGGCGTTTACGAAAAACGAGTGGATGACATCCTCCGAGGACATCCGCAATTCCACGGGCCGATTGACCGGAACGTGCAACTGATTGCGCACGCTGAAGTCATCTGCGGTACCAAGCTGCGCGTCCGGGCCCGCATACGCGAAGTGCCACTCGAACTGTTGGGCCGTGACACCGTAGGTGATCGCGTTGGGAGGCACGCTGTTCCTCCCTTTCACATCCTTCCACACCGCTCCGCTCAACACGCCGATGACGACGACCGTGACCGCCGGGACCGCGGTCCATATGACCTCGGCTTTAGCGTTGCCATGCGTGTACTGCGCCTTGCGTCCCGGACGGGCCCGATACTTGATCATGAACCAGATCAGCCCGGCCTCGACGACCACAAAGGCGATCCCGGTGATCACCAGGATGAGGTAATAGATGAAGTCGATCCGTTCCGCAAATGAAGATGCGCTCGGAGGAAGTATCCAGCTCATATGCTCGCCTCAGGAGCTAAACGTGAATTCGACCGTCGCCGTCCCGTCGGGGCCGATAGTCGCTTCGCCGGTCTGCGTGCCAAGGGTCTCATGCCAAGCCTCGAGCTGATACGTGCCAGCCGGCAGACCGGCGATCGTGAACGTGCCGCCTTCACCAGACCTTGCGAAGTAGGGATGCTCCACCACACCCACGTAGGCATTCATCCATCCGTGCACGTTGCACTCCATGGGAACCATGATCTCCGGCGTGGTGAACGTGCGGGACGTGCTCATGCCCTCACGGGGCTGGCTGATGTTGAACCCACGGTTCTCCGTCGGCACCGCTTTGATGTTGTGAAGCAGCGGGTCGCTGTTCTGAATCTCGAGCGTCTGTCCCACCATGACTCCGACGACACGAGGTTGGTAGAGGCAACCATCTTGGTTTAGCGTGGCTGGAGCGGCCGGCATCGGATACGGCCCGGCAGGCAATCCGCCCACCACACGGATGAACGCGTTGGCCAACTTGCCGTCATTCACGACAACCACCGGATCGATCGGCGAGCCGCCGTGTTTCTCCACGCACTCGGGCTCCTCGCCCATGTCGATCGTGGGATTGGCGGGCACGGAGCCGCTAAAATTGACTACGCCGGAAATCGTTCCGTTCCCGAGCGGCGCTACGGATGCGGCCGCACCCCCGCCCCCTCCGTCACCTCCCTCACCTCCACCACATGCCAGCACAAGAAACACCGAAGTTGCCATGAGACGTCGCATAGTTCCTCCACGTTGGAGCGTTACGCTCCGCGTTCACGTTGTTGTGCCTGCCGCACGATCAGCAAACCAAGTGCGGCGGTCAGGAGCGCCGCCACGAGCGGCGCGATGTAGACCTGGGTTGGTGTCGGCACATCGAGATAAATGGAATACCAGGCGCTCACGGCGCCTCGCATATGATCTTCGCCGCTCGTTCCGTCCGCGGCGAAGAAGGCGATGGGTATCGGTCGGCCCATCACCAGTGTGAGGGATTGAGTGGTGTCGACAGGAGTCAACGGCCGCGTAAATTGAAGCTGCCACTCCCCGTCGGCGAAAGTCGCGGCATGCGTGAGCTGCGATGCTCCGCCCGCGGCCGCAAATGTGCCCATCCCCACCGCAGTACCCTCCTGCATCTGATCCGTCGAGCTCGTCCACTGCAGCATGTATACGGGCCGCCGCGAGTCGCCGGCCAGGAAGTAGGGGAGTTCGAATCCGTCGGTCAGAGCCAGTGGCAATTGGACGGCAATCCGGTCCGGACCCTGCTCACTCACGTGCCCGCCGTCCACGTCGGCCACGGTGCGAATCATCCCCCGGAAGTACACATCCCAGTCGGCATCCGGACTCCTCGACGCATCGTGCCACGTGAGCTTGAGCGCGAGGCGCTCTCCGTCGTGCAGGGCCTGCACAAACAAGCCGTCGACGGCCGGGGTGAACCAGCGAGGTTTGACGATAATCTGGCCGACGAGCGGTACGTAATAGCGCTCTGCCTGGTTCCACCCACCGTCGTCAGGGTTGGAAGGCAGGGCACCTTCCGCCCTCGCGGCCCGGATGACATCCCGGACGGCCGGAGTCTCGGGCGGCGACAGGCTTTCCACATACTGCGCAGTCTGCCAGAGTTGCTCCTCGGTGATGATCCCCGCATCGATGACATCACTCTGCGATGGCATGGCCGTGCCGTCCAGCCCGGTACGAAGGCGCATATAGATGTCCTCGACCGAGGCGCCACCGTTGAAGTTCCAGTTTTCGCTGAGATCGGCGGGAAGGATGGGAAAACCCCAGTCGTCGGTTTGTTCGGGGGCCGAGGTCCCATCGCCGCGTCCGGCGTCGCCATGACATCGGATGCACTCGAGCTCCTCCTCGAAGAGACGCCGCCCCTCGGCCAAGCCATCATCAGTGACGCGAGGAGGGCGCCCTGTTGCTATCCGCTCGGGCGACCCGCCGTCGAAGAACCGCGAAAAGGTCTTGATGTACGCGAGCACATCGTCGCGCTCCCCTCTGCTCAGAACATCCTCCCAGCCGGGCATCGCCGTGCCCGGCATGCCGACGTCGACGACACGTCGAAGGTCGTCATCGGTTGGAAGCTCGCCGCTCGCGGTGGTGCGGATTTGATAGACCGCGCCGGTGAAGTCACGGGGTCTGGGAAGCATGAATGCCGCCGCTTCTCCGTCGCCCTCACCCGTCTCACCGTGGCAACCCACACACCATTTGTCGTAGAGGACCTGACCCCGCTCCAGATCCTGACCTAGCAGGGAGGAGGGAGGGGGGAGGAGGACCAACGCTGCAGCGGCCGCGAACGCCGCTCCGATCCGCACCCGAGGGATTCCTCCTCCCTCTTCCCTCCTCCCTCCTCCCTGAACGCTACTCACGACCCTGCCCTCCTTCCCCTTCCTCTTCCCACGTCCGCGGCTCCAACCCGCTCTGCTCATATAGGAAGATGATCACCGCCCAGATCTCGTCCTCGGTCAGGTAGTCCTCCCAAACGGGCATCGCCGAATTCCAGGGCGTACCCTCGCGGGGAAGCCCGGGTCCGCCTTTGGCGATGCGCCAAAACAGGAAGCTCTCCTGCAACTGGTCGATCGTGCCCGCGTCGCTTAAGGCGAGGGGAGTCGGATTGAATCCATGGGCAAAGTGGCCCTGGCCGTCCAGTCGATCTCCGTGACAGGGCAAACAGTTCTGGTAGTAGACCCGTCGACCGGTCTGATAGTGCTCTTCGATCGTCCCGCGGTGACGCAGGGGATTCTCGATGCCGGTGAGGGCGATGCTGCTGCCCTGGAACGTGATGCTACCTGGTGGTGCCGGGTGCACGGACCGGAGCGATGCGGTGGCTCCGATGTTCGGGCGTGCCTGGTTGAACGTCGCGACACCGATCACCAAGGGAATCGCCGTGAGCAGCGTGCCACGCAGCACGCGCTTGTCCGGGTCAACCAACGTCGCCTGGATTGGCTCTTTGAAACGGCGCCACCTCTCCTCATTGTCACTCACGTAAATCATGATCCCGACGAGCGCGATCAGCGTGTACTCCAGAACGACGCTGTTCGGTACCGGAGCACTCCCGGGAAGCAGCGGGATGACGAAATCGAAGAAGATGTACGACACCACGAGGAAGAGAACTGCCTGTCCAAGTGGGTGGCGCAACGCATCGAGGATCTTCTGTTTCATCTCCGACCCACCAGGAATTGGACGATCGCCTCGAGCTGCTGTGCGGAGAGCTTCCGGCCCAAATCGATCGGCATCGTTCCGGCGAACGATTCGAACCCCTCCGCCGTTTCCGCATTGGGATCCAGAATGCCGCGGCGGATCTGGTCCGCCGTCAGTCTGGATCCCATTCCGTCAAAGGGGGGGCCGATCGGCGGACCGGCGCCGTTGAGGGCGTGGCAGCCAACGCAGGCGTTCTCCGTAACAAGTTGCATGGGATCCGCCGTGCCGCTGAACGATGCCGGGGCCGCGGAGGGGGCGGGCGTGGATGCGGCACCGCCACCTGACGAGGTCGCGGATATGTCTGCACCGCTCACGGTCACCTCTCCCCCCTGGCTCTGCAGAAACGCCACGAGGGCCCAAATCTGATCTTGCGAGAGTTGGCGGCGCGCGTCCGGCATGATTGCCGTGAATCCATCCACGAGGAAGGACGCGGGCTCAGTCAGTGATTCACGCAGATAGGTCTTACAGTCTGCACCCGTCCGATCGCCGCAACGCCGTCCTATCGATCCCTGGCCTGCGTGGTCAGTCAGCAGGTTCGGGGCACGACTTCCCAAGCCGTGACACGCCCTGCACCCACCGGCGCCGTTGAACAGTCTCTCCCCGGCGGCGACCAGAATCTCCGGCGTCACTTCACCGCTCAGGTCGAGCGTCTCCGGCACTTCGGACTCCAACTGGGGGATGATCTGTGCGACGGCGGTGTAGAACACGATCACCGAAAGGCCGACGGCCAGCACCTTGAGGTTGGTCTTCCACATCGTCAACTCCCCGTCGCCGGCTGGGGCTTGCCGACCGCGCGCTCCGCCAGGCCGCCGAGCCAAAAGATGAAAGCGACCAGGCCGAGGAAGATGACGACGCAGACGCTGATCATGTTGGCTGCGTACCCCAGCGCCGGCGTCACGGCAAATTCACTCGTATCGCGCATCACTTCCCACACATGCCAATGCTGGCGAATGCCGCTTCGCGCAAACCCCATCAAGCCCATGAGCCACGTGAACGTGACCGCCAGCACGAAAATGGCATACTGCGAGCGCTCCGGCATTTCACCCCACCGGATGGCGCCCCGCGACTTGGCACCACGGAGCATGAGCACGTCAATGACCGTCACACCGATGATGCAGGCCAACACGGCCAGTACCTGGTACACGCTGAACCCGATGCGGACGATCGTTGGAACGAAATAACCGTAGATACCGTATCCGAGGACCACCGCCGACGTGAGACCGAACATGGCGGTCTGAACCTGCGTTCCGATCTTTGCCCAGGACACCGTGGGGAGCTGATTTGCACGGCGGTACATCAGAAAGGAAAGGAAAGTCGTGAGAATCATGAAGTTGACGGCCGTATTCTTGCCGCTCATCAGGCCAAGCGCGCCGAGGAGCGGGTGACGGCTTCCCCCCATGGCCGCGAACTCGTTGCGGCTGGCAATCAAGGTGTTCGGCGTCCCCCACACTATCCAGCAAATGACCAGCACGAGGAGCATCCATTTCGTGTAGGGGATGAAACGCGCCGCGCCCGGAATCCGTCCCATGCCGGTCCAGAGGTAGTAGTTCGCCGCCAGGAACAGAACGCCGATGAGAATCGCCTGGACGATCCACAACCAGCTCATGAACCCACCCATCATGGTGATGCCCATCTGCTGGTTGTACTCATAGATCTCTCGTCCAAGCCAGTATCCGGCGAAGGGGAGGACGATGAACGTCGAGATCGCGATGAACGTACCCACGTACCCCATCCAGTCGTAGTGAGCCCGCTCCTCGGCCGTCTTCGCTGACAGGAACCTGTAGGCAGCGTACGCGGCGACGATTGCGCCGCCGAATACCGCATTCGCAATGAGTCGGTGGATGTTGATGGGAATCCACGTGGCGTTCGCGATAGCATTCCATAGGCCCACGCCCTCAGGCAATCCCTGGACGGTCGTCCCCTCAGGAGGCGACATCATGTAGCTGAGCCAACCGTTGGCGATGAACATCACGATGGAACCCCAGACGTTGAGCAGAATGCCCAGGCCCCAGTGTCCCCACTTGGCACGCCCTACCTTCCACCGGTCCCAGCCGTAGTAATACAGGTACAGCGTGAATGACTCGATAAAGAACAGCCCGGCGTAAATCCACATGGAGAGGCTGAAGATTTCGGCCATGTGGCCCCAGAATGCGGGGTAGAGCGTGGTGAGAAGAAAGAGGAGCAAGCCGCCCCACAACGCGGTGGCGCTGTAGGCAAATACCAAGAGGCGGGTGAATTCCTTAGAGAGCCTGTCGTACCTGGAATCCTTGGCGACAATGCCGATGAGTTCCGTAATCACCGCAAACATCGGCACGCCAAGAACAAATGCCGCAAACATGAGGTGGACTTCGGCAGCGATCCACACCGCAGCACGCCCACCGATGGCAGGAAAACTCCCGTAGCCGGTAGCGGTCTCTGCGGCTGCCTGGAGGAACGTCAGAGCGTCAATCATCGCGTAAGAAGAACGGAATCCGTTTGGAGAAATCGACTGGCATGGCCCGGCGCACCTCCTGCATCATCTCAACCGTGACTTCTGCAAGCCCCTGCTCTCTGGCGTAGTCTTCGAGTCGTTTCACGACGACACCCCGGACAAATGACGGCACTTTCAGGATCCGTTCCTCTGCCTCGGGCGTCCATCGCAGTTGGGCTTTCACCGACATCCCGTATGTGACCTCCCGCCTTGCGGAGACGAGCGGCTCGGCGCCTACGGGCTCGTACGCGCATCCGCCGTCCTCCGCGAGGTGGTCACCTCTCGTGGCGTACGCCCTGGCTCGACAGCCACCGCACACGGCACGGTACGCGCAGCGCCCGCATTTGCCGCGGAGCTCGTTCGAGCGCAACTCGCGAAACAGCTCTGCGTTATTCCACACGTCAGCAAAGGACTCTCGTCGGAGGTCCCCCGCTTCGAGCGGCAGGTATGGGCAGGCTGTGAGTTTCCCGTCGGGTGTCACTCTGCAATACTGAGCTCCGCACGGGCACCGTGTGCCGTAGTTCAGCACCGGTGAGTCAGGGACCCGCTCCTGCACGAGCCGCATGAATTGGGGGGCGCACTTGGCGCGAACCATCATACGGCCACTGTAAGTGGCGTGCAGGTCGACCAGCTCTATCAAGGCCGCTTCGTTGTCGGCCGCCGATAGCTCGCTCATCCGAGCGCCACGCCCGGTGGCAACCAGGAAATACGCATTGAAAGACACGGCCCCCTGCTCGGCCGCCCAATCAACAAGCCCGGCCAGCTCGTGTCGGTTGCCCTTTGTAAGCGTCGTCTGAATGACGAAGTCCAAACGGTGTCGGGCCAGACGGTCCACGGCGGCAGTTGTCGCCTGCAGGGATCCGTGTCCCCGGCGGAAGCGATCGTGATAGCTCTCATCGAGCGATTCCACGCTGACGGCCACCCCCGTCACTCCCGCCGTCTGGAGCTCCTCGATCTTTTCATCAGTGAGCAGCGTGCCGTTCGTTCCCACCACCACTGTTGCACCGCGACCGGACGCGTGCGCTGCGATGGTCGCCAGATCGTCGCGCAGCAGCGGCTCCCCACCCGAGAGGATGAACATGGGTGCGGGATTCAGAGCGAGAATCTCGTCCGCAATGCGCAGGCACTCGTCGGTGGACAGCTCATCATCGGCCGACTCAGATGGGCCCGCCGCGATGTAGCAGTGCGCGCATTCCAGGTTGCACCGGCGCGTCAGGTTCCAGGCAACGACGTGCGGGAGGTACTCACCCCGGCCCGTCGAACCAGCGGGGGTTTCTCCCATGCGCGCAAGCGGAGCGACTCCCATTACGCTGAGTCGCCCTCCTGATCCTGCATCATCTGCTCGACCGCGAGCTTGGCCTGTTCCGGCGTCACCGTCTTGAAATCCACGGGGCACTCGGACATTTGCGCTTCGATGTCCCTGATCGGACACCTGCTGACGCCTGACGCCTTGGCCTCCTCAATAAATCGTCGCATATCCGGCGACAGTGCGTCACCGCCTTCGGCCTCCGCACGGATCTGCTTGGCGCGAAGCTCGCGAAACATTCCCATCATAGTCTCGGCGTCGAACTCGTCGGCCTCGATCATGGCCTGCTTGTTCTCGTCCATCACACGGGTCGTGATGTGCCACATCCCGTGATCTCTCGCAAACCGCTCGACCGTGTTGCGTGCCAAGGGCCGGGCAATGAGCGGCACCACCTGTAACCGTGCAAACGCCTCGATCGTCCAGACCGACGGATCGGCAGTTGTGCGCTCCCGCGTGGTCATGTGCTTGGTGATGGGGCACTTCACCTCCACCGTCGCGCCCGATGGTTCCGCGTCATCATCGCTCCCCATAACCACCGTTCTCGCCATCTGCTCTTCGGCCTTGATCTCGGCCCGAGCGACCTCCTCTGCGGTCCCGATGCCCATGATGAGCTGCATGTGAGTGGGCAGCAATTTCCGGATCGCTTCGTCGAGCCATTTGTTCGTGACGATGTCGCCACCCCGTTCCACCACGAATTCCTCGACTGCCTTCCGCGCGATTCCCTGGGCAAAGGGTGGAACACGCATGATCCGCACCTCCGCCCCCGGGTCCCATGGGAGTGCCGCCTCACCGTCTTCCTCAATCCAGGGTATCTCTTCCGGACGCACCCCAACGGTGCCGACCACGAGGAGGTTGCATGGCGCGAGACGAGCCAGATTCTCCGCCTGCGAGCCCATGTCGGTCCCGTCAATCCGGTGTGCTCCGTGGCGCCCGAGGACGAGCAGCGTTGGCCGGATTTCCTCGGCCCACTGTAACACGACCTGGAACGGCTTCCCGATCAGGATCTGCGTCTTCACCGGCACGTCGGGGAACTCTGCCGCGATGCCTTCGGCTCGTTTGATGTTCGCCTGGGAAAGCTTCAGGAGCCCCTTGTCGATGATATTGTTGTGCAGCTCTTCCTGTTCTTCGAACTTGAAGACCTTCGAGGCTCTTTCCGAGAGCACGTCTTTGATGTTGTGGAAAACCGCATGGTGATATTCGACGTCGAACGCGCTGCAGACATACAGCGTAGCGTCGTACTGGCCTGCGAGCTCGAGGGCAATGCGCATTGCTTTGTAGGAGTAAGACGATCCGTCAACGCAGACCATGTATCGGCCACCCGCCAGCGGCGCGTCATCCTTGACGATGAGCATGTCCCGCTCGATCCCGCGCACGGTCCGGGCAACGACACCACCGAGCTGCGAGTACTTCTGGCGGCCGATGCCATGCGCACCCATGACGACCAGGTCGTATTCCCGCCCTGTGGTGCCCGCCACCTTCTCGCTTTGATCCTCATCTTCCCCTACGATGCGCCCGTCCTCTCCAAGTTTGACGTCGCCGCGTACACGGTCTCCACCGTCGTAGTTTGCCGCTATATTGGGATCGAAGCCGATGAGGCTCGGCAGCTGCCCCTCTCCACGGTTCGCTTCGCGGACGATCTCCTCGTAGTTGATCCCTTCGAGCAGTTGGCGCCGGAGTGTCACGCCGGCTTGTGCGCAACGATGTTCAACCTGGTCAAGGAATGAATCGGAGATGAGCTGGAGACCCTTTTCGATCAGCTTGTCATGGACCTTCCGCTGGCGCTTGATCTCCTCGGTCGTCTGAAACTGTGCCGGCAGGCCTGTCTCGAGCTGGCGGAAGCGCACGTCGTGCAGGCGGGCGGCGTACACATGGTTGCCGGTGATTCCACCGCCGCTGCTTGCACATAGCTCGATGCCACGTTCGACGGCCCAGTCCGAGTGCTGTGAATTGTCCACCGGCACGAATACTTCTCGGTACATACCTCTCCCCTCGGCCAATCGGTCGTTGGAGATAGAAAGCAACCCTGGTTTGCCAATGTATGCTGTATCTAAAACGGCACTGGAGGCAGCTCACCCGCGTCCGCCACCCACCCACGCCCATCGTGAAACGAGGAATTGGAGAGCCCTACCGACGGCGTGCCGGTGATTTCCGCTGAAAGGACCGGCCGAGTATGAAACCCGACGGTCAACCTGTCAAGGGACCAACTGGCTTCCCGATTCGTCGATAACCGTGAGCGCGTCTACTGGACAGATCCCGCACGCTCTGAGCAGCCGGTCCCGGTCGACCGAGTCCGGGTCCGCGAAGCAGACCACGCCACTGTCGTCCAGAGCAAAGGCCTCGTCGGCTTCCGTCACGCAATCTCCAAAACCCACACACAGGTCCCGGTCGATCCGGATCATCAGGCCGCCCACGGTTTTCGCTTCGACGTCCTCCACTACATTCCCTCCAGACCTAGATCTTCTCTCGCCTCGTCCATGACGGCTGGGGTGATTTCGGCAATCCCCCGCTCCTCCGCCCATTCACCGTATACCTTCTTCACCATCCCACGGACGAAGTTTGGGACACGCGAAAGTCGAGCCTCGCTTTCCGGACTCCATCGTGGTCCCCTGCTGACTCCCGACGACGGGTCGGGCGGTGCGTCGTGGAACGCGTCATCCTTGCCAACGAGCTTGCTTCGCACGAGTTCCATTGGCTGCTCCGCAAGCGTTCGACCGCCGATTTTCACCCCAAGGGCACCAACAAGCTGGGCCTCCATGGGGTTGGCCAGCATCGCCACACGCCTGCCGCAGGAGGGACACCCAAAGGCCGCGCCGAACGTCCCATCGCCGGGCTCCTTGCGTTCCTCGAACGTCATCTGCGTGTCGCATTCCACACAGAGAAACTTCACGAGTCCGCTCCAAGAAAAGTGTCGGCGAGTAGCCGAAGGGAGTCAGCATTGGCCGCCGCCGCCCCAGCGGGGGTAAATGGGAGCCGCGCCAATAGAGGTACCCCGAATTGGCGCGCAAGTTGAGCGCCGGCATCCCCCGGGAACAACGGTCTCCGTGTGGCGCATTCGGCGCACTCATAGCCGCTCATGTTCTCCACGACGCCCAGCAGCCTAACACCTGCATCCAGCGCCGCTTGCATCGACCTCGCCACCGATCGCTGGGATTCGTCGCTTGGGATCGTCACCGCGAGGGCACTCAACTGAGCCTTTCCTTGCTCACCGAGGTCTGACACCAGTGCCGCAAGGTCATCGAGACCGTCCGCTCCAGGCGGCAGGTCCACCAGGAGCAGGTCGAGTTTTCCCCAAACGACGTCGCTCATGAATTCCCGCAGCGCCCCAACCTCGAGCGCTCCCCGCCACACAAAGCGTTCTCCGCCCGGTTCCCGCCATCGAAGGGGCTGTCCTGTTTCCAGCAACAAATCCGTGGACACCACTCGCACGTCCCCACGGCCCAGGGCCGGATGCACGCCCTCATCCGTGATCCGCAGCGGACCCTGTGCGTCCAACAACCGGGCAACAGTCGGGCTCGCGAGATCGGCGTCGAGGACACCAACCCCATGCTTAACCTGGTTCATCAAACCCTGCGCCAGTGCTGCGGTCACGTAACTCTTGCCGACCCCCCCCTTGCCGCTCATCACAGCCACCAGTCGATCGACGGAGCGGAGTCGCTCGACCACCCGCTGCCGTTGAGCCGCGACCTGGTCGCCGAGGCGGGACCGATCCTGATCCGTCAACTCGAAGTACGTTCGGAAGCTCACAGGTCCCATCCTGCCCGTGCCAACATCCAGAGGTTGATCGTGACCACCACGATCGCCATGAGATGAAAACTGGGCGGCATGAGACCGGCCGCGCCGGCGAAGAAAGCCCCCTTCACCAGCGCCGGGAGTCGAAGCCCGTGCACGCCCCAAACGACCCTCGCAAACCATGCGTTCTGCCACACGTAGAGTCCAAAGAACACCGCTGCCGCAACGACCGCACCGGCAACCAACCAGAGCCAGGGTGGACCAAAGTGACGAGGCAGCCGGCCCGTGCCAAGCATCGCGTACGCAGCGGCTTCGTACAGGATGGCGACGTGCAGATAGACGAAGGCGGCCTGCTTGAACTTACGCGCCCTAGCGTCGGGCCAATCGACCCTCATGCTGTGCCGTGCCTCCGACTGAGCCAAGGTTTCAGCATTCCTTTCAGACACCCCAAAAGCAAACGCATCGATTCCAACTCGCTAGTGCCGCCAACACGTCTTCATTAGCTTACCGACCGAATGCAGTGCACTCGAACACCACCCGTTGCGCTTCTCCTCGGCTTCGCGCTCTTTGTCGCGGCGCTCGGCTATCTCGTCGCCTCTTCTGTGGTACGGCGAGACGCACGGACCTTTGAGCCTTCGCCGGTGCTCACGACGCCACGAGCAACTGATACCGTGGTGGTTGACACCGTGACGGTCGATGCAAGAGATGCGAGCGCCTGGCGTTATTTCGATCTCGCCACAGGCTCCGTGATCATTCCGCCAGACACAGCAGGCTGGGATATCGCATTCCGGCGTTTCCACGTGATGGTGGCCGGCGCGGCAGCCGATATGGGCGCTGTCGGTTTCGACCGGGTGACGACTGCACCGTCATCGGGATTCGTGGTGAGCAGCCGCGGTCCGGACGCGACCAATCCGGCCTTTGACAATTGGTACCGGTACAACGTCCTCTCTCACCTGCTCGAACCAGGTGATCACGTGTACGTGGTCAGAACAACAAATGAACGCTATGCCAAGATCGAGTTTCTCAGCTACTACTGCCCCGGGGTGACCGCCGGTTGTCCCACCATTCGATATGCTTACCAACCATCGAGTTCCACCACGTTTCACTGAGGTACTTGCAGCTCGGCGTCCCCCGCCATCCGACTGGCGGCGGGGCATCCGGCACCTCCTGACGATCACATGGATGCGACGGCGTGAAACGCTGATCGACTACCCGGGAAGGGAACACGGCCTTCGAGAACGGGGCGCCGCCGCTGCCGTTCTGCGTCAGCCGGTCACGTACCGGTCGACGGCTGTACCGGGTCTACGCTGCTGTTGACCTCCTGCGGGCGGATTGAAACGAGACTTCGCCGGGACGGCGGCGAAATCGCTGGATCGTTCAGCCCGCTATTCACCATCGGCTGTTTCGCCGAGGGGGTGAAGCATCAATTCTTGCCGAACCCTCGGATGGACCCGCCAGAGGTAGTAACCCATGCCCAAAGCGGCGATGAGGTTGCCGATAGCCACATTCCACCACGCCAACCGGCCCAGCAGCGGCTCGGCCATCGTGGCTACAACGATGTAGAAACCCACCTCGAAGATGGCGAAGAAGACGACCATCACGAACATCGTTGAGGGGAACTTCTCAACGAGCGCCACCAGGGCGGCACCGATGGTGCCGACCAGCCCGAATAGCACGACATGGAGCATCGTGTAGGCGATCACCGGAGGAAAGGTCACCTCGACCAACGCTGGGTCGCGAAGTGTCCAGAAGACCGCAGAGCCCAACATCGCCGGTGTGAACAACGGCGTCCCGGCCACCGTGTCGACGATGAGAATCCCGCGAGGGGCTAACCGGGCTGTAGCTGTAGCCTGTTCGCCGGGAGGAACGCCGAACGTGCAGAGATGAGAGAGACTATAAAAGGAAACAAATCAGACCCATTGATGCGAATACCTACCCTGGTCAGACCGGCGCCGGGGAGGTGGAGGCGTGCTAGCCAGGAGGCCTGCAGCCTCAAACGGGCAGCGCCCGCCCCGCATCACTCACCCAGAACGTATGCAAAGATGAGCGGAGCGACGATCGTGGCATCGGAGTTGATCATGTACTTGGGCGTCGCCGAGTCGAGTTTGTACCAGGTGATTTTCTCATTGGGGACGGCTCCTGAGTACGAGCCGTAGGATGTGGTGCTGTCGCTGACCTGGGCAAAATAGGCCCAGAAGGGCACCTGCCGTTTGCAGTCTTGGATCAACATCGGTACGACACAAATGGAGAAATCGCCGGCGATCCCTCCACCAATCTGAAAGAACCCAACGGGTGTCGACTCGTCCACGCGTGCGAGATACCACTTGGCCAACTCTTCCAGCTGCTCTGTGCCCGTGCGGATCACGGAGTGACGCTTGATGTGCCCCTGCATCACCCGGGCCGTGAAGATATTCCCCAATGTCGAGTCCTCCCACCCGGGCGTCCAGATCGGCATTCGCTTTTCCTTCGCAGCCAGCACCCAAGATCGCTCAGGCGGAACTTGAAAGTGCTCTTCGAGCTCTCTGCAATCCAGCAGTTCGTAGACGTACTCCCACAGGAACTTTGACGTGCCGCTGGCATCTGCACTCTTCCAGAGCTCCATCAGGACTTCTTCCGTGTGGCGCATGACCGTTTCGGGAATGCAGGTGTCCGTCACCCGGTTGAAGCCCTGGCCTCGCAGGCCAAGCTCATCGTCAGGATTGAGATCCCTGTAATGGGGTACAAGTTGATACTCCCGGTTCGCGAACAAGTTGAAGAGATCTTCCTCGAGATTGGCTGCCGTGCACGTTATGGCGTGGACCTTCCCTTGCCGGATCATTTTGGCCAGTGAGATCCCCAGCTCGGCCGTACTCATCGCTCCGGCCATCGCGAGGAACATCTCCCCACCTCTTTCTAGAAGCTCACGCCATCCTCGCGCAGCGTCCAACGTTTCTCGAGCGTTGAAATGCTTGAATTGGCTCTCAAGGAACGTGCTAATCGCACCCATGCTCATCCCTCGTTCCGAGGCTGGGACGGGTCTGTCGACCCACCGGACGAGAATGTAGGCATCCAGCCGTCGAATGAACACCCGGAAATCGGGCCAGCGTCCACATCGCCCGGCTTGTTGCGAAGCGCCGGCGCGTCACTAGGTTGGGGTGGTCCGGGCCGTCGCGGAAGTCCATCACCATTTCCTGGAGGTCTCATGTACCGGGTGCTTTCCCTCGTGAGTCTGAGCCTTCTCGCTGCCCCAAGCCTGCTCGCCGCGTATCAAGGCGACGCCATCGACCGGGCCGTCGAGCGCTTCGCGGCAGAGGCCATCGAACTGCGCCATCAGATCCACCAGAATCCCGAACTCGGCAACCGAGAGTTCAAAACCGCCGAGCTCGTTGAAGCGCACCTGAGAAAACTCGGCTTCGAGGTGCAAACCGGCGTCGCTCACACTGGAGTGGTGGGCATTCTGCGGGGCGGGAGACCCGGCTCGGTGGTCGGTGTTAGGGCCGACATGGACGCGCTTCCCGTCACGGAGGATACGCCCTACCCGTTCAAGTCGATCGTCCGCACGACGTACTTGGGCCAGGACGTGGGCGTCAGCCACGCCTGCGGCCACGATGTTCACACTGCCGTCCAGCTGGGAGTGGCATCCGTCCTGGCGTCGATGAAGGACGAGATCCCGGGCACCGTCAAGTTCGTCTTCCAGCCGGCAGAGGAGGGCCCCCCACCCGGTGAAGAGGGTGGCGCGCAACTGATGGTGGAGCAGAACGTCTTGGAGAACCCTCGCCCGTCAGCCATGTTTGGGCTCCACGCCCTGGCAGAGATGCAGATGGGTCGAGTCGGATACACGCCGGGCCCCGCCCTCGCCGCCGTGGACCACTTCCTCATCACAATCCGTGGGAAACAAGCGCACGGCGCCCATCCCGACGAATCGATCGACCCTGTCGTCATGGCGTCGCAGGCGGTCATGGCCCTTCAGACCATCCGTTCGCGCAACCTGCCGCCGCTCGAACCCAGTGTGGTGACGGTGGGAATCATTCGAGGTGGCACGCGCTTCAACATCATTCCCGCAGAGGTCCACATGGAAGGCACCGTGCGGACGTACAATCCAGACGTGCGGGACGCTGTGGAACGCCGCATGGGCGAGATTCTCGCCGGGATCACGCAAGCCGGCGGTGGGAGCTACGAGCTGACCTATGACCGGGGAACACCCGCGACAATCAATGATATTGCGCTCACCGAACAGATGGCACCGACCCTCGCACGGGTTGTTGGCGCTGACAAGGTGGACGTGTTAGACCCCACGATGGGGGGCGAGGATTTTGCGTACTTCGCCAACGAGGTACCGGGCTTCTTCTTCCGCCTCGGCATGGTCAAGCCGGGCACTACATCCGGGGGTCACCACACGCCGACGTTTCAGGCGGACGACGGCTCGATCCCGGTGGGTATGCGGGCCATGGCAAACTTGCTGATGGACTACCTGAAGGAATCGGGGAGTAGGCAATAGGGGTGGGGCTTGGGGAAAAGGGTGTAGGGTGTAGGGTGTAGGGTGTAGGGGGCGGACCGGGTGTGCATTCTGCTGAAGCTTTGTCAGGAGTGTCGCTGATGGTGAGACTCACATCGCTCACTGCCGGATTCGTGACGTGGAGCCTATGGTGCGCGCCAGTTGTGTCGGCGCAGGATGAGCAGTACGACCTGCTCATCACCGGGGGCACGGTTGTCGACGGGACGGGCCAGGCACGCTACGCAGCGGACGTGGCCGTGCGAGGCGATCGCATCGCCGTGGTATCGACGGAACGCATCTCACCGCAGGCTGCGCGGCAGGTCATCTACGCTGCGGGAAAAACGGTCTCACCCGGCTTCATTGACCTGCACACCCACCTCGATCCGATCTTCCAACTTCCAGATGCCGAAAGCCACATCCGCCAGGGGGTCACGACGGCAATCGGCGGCCCGGACGGCGGGGGACCCTGGCCGTTTGCCGAGTACCTCGATTCTCTGGAGACCCTGGGCGTGGGAATGAACGTGGGGTTTCTCGTCGGCCACAACACGGTCCGGCGGAACGTCATGGGGATGGACAATCGCTCCCCGACACCGGCAGAACTGGAGCGAATGCAGGAGATCGTGGCGCAGGCGATGCAGGAGGGGGCGTGGGGACTGTCGACGGGATTGAAATACTTGCCCGGCGCGTTTTCAAACACCGACGAAGTCGTGGCCCTCGCCGGCGTCGCTGCGCGGGCCGGCGGGTTCTACACGTCGCACCTGCGTGAGGAGGGCCTTGGCCTGATCGACGCGGTGGCGGAGGCGATCGAGATCGGCCGGCGCGCCGACATCCCTATCGTCCTCACTCATCACAAGGTCGTCGGTCAGCCCATGTGGGGGGCAAGCACGCGAACGCTGGCAATGGTCGACTCGGCCAGGGTGGCAGGTGTGGACGTGATGATGGATCAATACCCGTACACCGCTAGCTACACCGGGATCACCATACTGATACCGGCGTGGGCGTACGCAGGTGGGCGATCGGCTTTCCTCGAACGACTCGAGAATCTGGAACTGCGCGACAGCATCGTCCAGGGGATCGTGTTCAACATCATCAACGATCGAGGAGGCGGCGATCTCGCCCGGGTGCAACTCGCGTTGGTGGAGTGGATGCCGTCACTCGAGGGAAAGACGCTGCGCGACTGGGCGATCAGGAAGGGTTTGGAGCCAACGCCGGAGACCGGCGCCGAGCTGGTGATCGAGGCGGTCCAGCGGGGAGGCGCGTCCGCCATCTATCATGTGCTCGACGATGAGGATGTCGAGCGCATCATGCAGCACCCACAGACCATGATCGCATCCGACGGGCGACTCACGAGGCCCGGGATCGGTCACCCGCATCCGAGGTGGTACGGCACGTTCCCCAGAGTCCTAGGCCACTACACGCGCGAGAGAGGTGTCCTAACGTTGGAGGAGGCGGTCCGCAAGATGACCGTCCTTCCAGCCGGACGCCTCGGAATGAGCGACCGCGGCAGACTCGCCGAGGGGATGATGGCCGATATCGTGGTCTTCGACCCGACGATGGTGATCGACCGGGCGACGTTCGAGATCCCGCACCAATATCCGGAAGGCATCGAGTACGTTGTCGTGAACGGAGTGATCGCGGTGGAGGAGGGGGAGTTCACCGGGCTGCGAGCAGGGAACGTGTTGCGAAAATGAGATGGGAGAACGGAGATGTGAGAACGTTGCCCTCAACGATTAACCCCAGGCAGCTGCCTGGGGTTTGGACGATGCATCTATTTTCCGCTCCGCTCGCTACGAAGAATCTATTCGGCTGTCAAGACACGAGTGCGACTCATGCGCCGCAGCTACCTCATCCCGCCAGGCTGTCCTGACGGAGCCGCCTTCCCGTGGTCGAATCCGCGACGACACGGGCGGCCTCCAGGGTCTTGCGGGAACGGGCCCTGAACCGACGCATCATGAGAGCCGGACCGTTCAGCCACAGCGAGTGCCCGCCCGCGAGGGCTCGCCGGCCCTGAATGCTGACCGCGCCCAGCAGACTCGTCCCACCGGCCACTGCGGCGTCCTCGATCATTCGAACGAAGCGCGACACCGACTTGAACCGAAGCCTCGGGTCCACGGCGAGCGCCTTCCGCACGGCCCTGGAGATCCCAAGGGGCACGTTCCGGGCAACCACACGTAGTTCTGGCACCGGACGAGTGAAGCGGCTCGCAATGGCCGCCCGATCGGTCTCGCCCGAGTAGGGAGGCTCACCCGCCAGCATCTCGTACAGCACACAAGCGAGGCTATACACATCGCTCCGGCCATCCAGGTCCCACTCGCCTGTCGCCTGCTCGGGGCTGGCGTATTCGGCCGTCCCCCCAGCGGTGTCAGTCATGGCGCGCCACGAGTTGCCAGCCCTGATCCCCCGAGCGACGCCGAAATCGGCCAGGACGGCGTGCCCACCCGAGAGCAAAATGTTCTCGGGCTTGATGTCGCAGTGGAGGAGGAAGTTCTCGTGCGCGTGCTCCAGCGCTCCCCCGATCTCCCTGATGATCTCGACCGCTTCGGCAACAGCCAGCTTGCCTTTCTGATCCAACAGGTCCCTCAAGGATCCACCCTTCACGTACGGCATCACGTAGTAGGGGGACCCGCCTGCCTCACCGGAGTCGAGCAGCGGCAGGACGTGTGGATGCTGGAGCCGGGCCATCAGCCTGATCTCACGGACAAACCGCTTGGCCCCCACGTGCGCCACCGCCTGCTCCGACAGCACCTTGATTGCCACCTGTCGCCCGTGCTTGACATCTCGAGCGAGGTACACCGTACCCATACCACCGCGCCCCAGTACGCGATCGATCACGTACCGGTCGGCCACAGCGGCCTGGAAGCCAGGGTTGGGATTCGGTGACATCGTGCTCATGGGTTAAGCAACCACCGTGCCAGAGGGCGTTAGGGTCTTTAACTCACTTTACGACAGCAGCTTAGGCAAAGTTTCGGAGTCGACCGGACGTCCCCATGCAGGGCCATTCTTCGGAAGGCGCGTCCCATAAGCGGACACGGTGTGGCGAGGGGGCAGAAAGAGCAGAGGGGGCAGGAGGGGCAGAGGGGGCAGGAGGGGCAAGGAGGGGCAGGAGGGGCAGGAGGGGCAGAAGAGGTGGGGGGACGGGCGGGGACGGTCCGCCGGCCCGCCCGGGCGGGGAAGTGTTCGGGTTGGGGTCCGCCGGCCCGCCTGGTGGAAGGGCAGCGTGGCGGGGATCAGCCTCCGCTCGGCTCACCCACCAGTCTGGCTATCCTGGCCCGAACATCCTCCACGACTGGCTGGAGCTCGGGATCGGCCTCCACCCACAGTTTGACGAACTGGCTGTAGTACTCGGCGGCTCGCTCCCGATCACCCCGCTCCTCGTAGAGCTCACCGAGGCGGCGCAGGATCACCGGCCGCTCCCTGTTGTCCAATCCCATACGAAACAGCCATGGCGTCTCCAAGTGCCGCTCGTAGACCGCGATGGTGGAGTCCCTCTGGCCGGTGCTGTCGTACGCTTCACCCAACTCCCAGAGATTGCAGATCGGACAACCCGACTCGTCTTGCACCCAGCGGATGTGCTCGACAGCCTCATCCGGACGACCGTCGAACAGGGCAATCAGGCCCCGCGCGTACCGCTCGCCCTCTTCGCCATTCCGGAGCGTTTCTTCGTCCACCGCGGCTGCGCGTTCGGCGAGCATCCGCTTGGCTTCATCGGGCCTGCCCGCCGACGCGTTCAGGATTGTGAGCCAGATGTACGGCCGGTCCTCGGGTTTTAGAGCGGAGATAGGATGTTGTTCCAGCGCTCGATCGATCATGGTCAAAGCCCCAGCTCGGTCATCGCGGTACCAGAGGTCGTCACGCGCCTGTCCAAGGGCATCCCAGAGCGGCAACGGCCACTCGATCACCCCACGCTCATGTTGCGCCGAACGGGCGTCGCTTTCCAGCCTCTCAGCCTCGGCGAGCTTGCCCCGGACCCTGGCGAGACTGCCCAGGCCGAAGCCCGTGTTGGCCCGCCACTGGAGACTGCCGCGCTGCGTCTCCCGCAGCATGCGGAGACCTTCCTCGGCCGTTTCATAGTCGCCCTGAGAACTCGCCAGATTGGCGCGATTCTGATCGATACCGGGGTGCCCCGGGTAGCGCTCAGCGAAAAGGTCGAGCGTCCGCTCCGCCGCTTCGTACTTGCCCTGAGCCACCTGGACACTGACGGCGTTTCCGTACGTCACCGCGGCGTCGTTGCTGGCGGAGATCGATCGCAGGTGCAGCTCTTCGGCCTCTGCCCACCGGCGCTGGTCGGAATAGATGAGGGCGAGGTTGTTCAGGCCAGCCGGGTCGGTGGGATACTTCTCGAGAAGCGTCCGGTACGCGGAAGTCGCGGCCTGATCGTCCTCTTCGGCGAGGTGGTAAAACGTTCCAAGGGCAAGATACCGCTCCCGCTCGGTGAGGCGATCCTCGTGCTCGATGGCCATGGCAAGCGCCGCCTCCCAGCGCTCGCGGTCGTGTCCCTGGTTGCTGAGGATCACGCCGAGCTTGCGGTACGCCATGGCAAAGGTGGAGTCGAGAGTAACGGCCTCTTCGAGCAACGCTATGGCCCGGTCGTATTCCGCCAGATTGTTAGCGCGGTTCGCCTGGGCGTACTTCTGCAGCGCCTCCGTCGACCGCGTGGTCACGCGATCCAACGGGGGATTGGCACGAATGCTACGCAGCGACTCACCGACGCGCTCCCGCAGGCTGGCCGAAAGCCGGTCTACCGCCATGACGATCTCGTCGGGGTTTGCCGCCTGCTCCCGTGAGGCCGCCAGCACGTCCCCCGATGTGGCGGAAACGAGGCGGGCCGACACCACGTAGCCACTACCGACGGGGAGCACCTCTCCCGTTACCACTGCCTTGAAGCCCTCCCGCTGCGCCACCTCGTTCGCCAGCTCGGCGGTGACCGGCGTCATCGGGTCCCGTTCCATCCGCTCGAGCACCCGCCCGACCTGCGCTGGCTCCAGCACCGTCACCGTGGGCGACTGCGCGAGATCGATGCGGAACAGCTCGGTGACCGTCTGGCCCAACATGGAATCCGTCGAGCGGTTCTCGAAATCCGCCAGGATGATGCGCTCCCGTTCCTCGAGCACGCCGGTGGCCACCAACGTCCCCACGGGACCGATACCCATGAGCCGCATCGTCATGTAGACGGCTACCGCCACCGCCAGCCCGCCAAACGCGAGCCCACCTCCGAGGAGCGCCCGCTGCCAGCTGAGCCAGCCATGCACACCCGCTCCCGGCACAGGCTTCGTCGCGGCAGTGGTCCCGGCAATGGCCCGCTTCCGCTCCGCCCGACCGGTGACCATGACGATGGGAAGACCGACGGCCAGAAGCCCGACGGCCACCGGAAGCACCCAGTCGGGAAGCCCGAGGACCATCATCAGCATGTAGACGGCGCCGACGATACCGAGGGATCCGGCCGCGAAAAGTGCCGCGATCCGAGCCGGGTGACTGCGACGCATAGCCGCTTCCATGGTGGAGGTCGCCGCCGGCGCTGCCCCCGTGGGCGTCATCCCACCGCTTGGCGTGACCATCGATTCCAGGTACGGCCCCAAGTCATCGGCGCTCTGCCAGCGGTCGGCGGCCCGCTTCTCCAGACACCGCATCACGAGCGTGTTGAGGGCTTCCGAGACTACCGGCCGGTGCTTGGCGACAGGATCGGGGATCTCACTCACGTGCGCTGCCATGACCATCTGGGGCGTGCTGGCAGTGAACGGAGGCCTGCCCGTCAGCATCTCAAAGGCCACAGCTCCTATGGCGTAGATATCGGCCCGGTGATCCGTGTGGGGGTCTGCGGCGGCCTGCTCGGGCGCCATATACGCGGGCGTTCCGAGCGCTACTCCGAGTGAGGTCAGAGAGGAACTTCCACTCGATGCCGACGCGGCCACCGCCTTGGCGACGCCGAAGTCGGTCACCACTGCATGCTTCTGCGAAAACAAGATGTTGTCCGGCTTGATGTCCCGGTGCACGACGCCGCTCCGGTGGGCATACGCCAGCGCATCGATCACCTCGCGGAGGGTCCGGACGACCTCTCCGACCGGCAGTTCCCCTTCGCGGACGAGCTTTGCCCGCAGCGACTCGCCCTCGATATAGGGCATCACGTAGTACAGCAGATCTCCCGCAGCGCCGGCGGCGAGCAGGGGAACGATATGCGGATGTTGTAGGGATGCGGCGAGCTGGATCTCGCGACGGAACCGTTCCTCGTTCACGCCGGCCGACATCTCCGGCGGGAGGACCTTGATCACCACCCGGCGTTTTAGCTCGGTTTCCTCCGCCAGGAAGACCCTGCTCATCCCCCCACCTCCCAGTTCCTCCTCCAGGCGGTACACGTCCCCGATAGCGGTCTGGAGACGGTCGAAGAAATCGGACACTGGCGAAGTTCCTCGTTGGAATCGTTGTAACAATACCGATTGCGCAATCGGGCGGCCAGATCGCTTGGCGTGCCTGTGGAGTCAACCCTTGCGGGACGGCATTGTTCCCCGGGGAAGGCGAACCCCGGCCACGGGGTCGACGTTTCGCCCGCCGTCGGCCAGATTTCACGTCACCGCTGTCGGCCGGATCGCTTGCTCGGCGGCTGGGCTCCGTGTTCATGCCCGGACCATGACTGGTACACCATTCGAGGCAACCCACGGTGAGTGCACACAACGACCACGACAACACGGTCAAACCGAATCTGGCCGGTATGGGCAAAGCCCGCGCCTCGGCTCCGGACTTCATTCGCGCCATGGTTGCCGAAGACCTGCAAGCCGACAAGTACGGCGGCCGGGTCGTGACCCGGTTTCCGCCCGAGCCCAACGGCTTCCTGCATATAGGCCACGCCAAGTCCATCTGCCTCAATTTCGGAATCGCCGGAGAGAACGCCGGCGGCATCTGCAATCTCCGATTCGACGACACCAATCCCCAGACCGAAGACATCAAGTATGTGGAATCGATTCAAAAGGACGTCCGCTGGTTGGGATTCGATTGGGACGACCGCCTGTACTTCGCATCCGACTACTTCGAGAAACTCTACGAGTACGCCGAGCACCTCATCAAGGGTGGGAAGGCGTACGTTGACAGCTCTAGTGAGGAAGAAATCCGCGAGTACCGGGGAACGGTCACCGAGCCTGGGAAGGAGAGTCCGCATCGGGGTCGCTCGGTCGACGAAAACCTGGATCTGTTCAGGCGCATGCGGGCCGGCGAGTTCGCCGATGGGACCCTAGTGTTGCGTGGAAAGATCGACATGGCGTCACCCAATATGTTGATGCGGGACCCCATCCTGTATCGCATCCGCCACGCGCACCATTATCGACGTGGTGACGCCTGGTGCATCTACCCCACGTACGATTTTACGCACTGCTTGTCAGACGCAATTGAGGACATCACTCACTCCCTGTGCACACTCGAGTTCAAGGACAACCGCGAGCTGTACGATTGGGTCCTCGATGCGGACGGCATCGAGCGGCCCCGTCCCGAGCAAACCGAGTTCGCCCGTCTCAACATCGACTACACGGTATTGAGCAAACGGAAACTAGTGCAGCTGGTAGAGGGTGGACACGTCGATGGATGGGACGACCCCCGGATGCCCACCATCGCCGGTTTGCGCAGGCGCGGCGTGACGCCCGAAGCCATTCGCAAGTTTTGCGATCTCATCGGTGTCGCGAAGGTGGACAGCCGGGTGGACATCGGCAAGCTCGAGTATTGCATCCGAGATGATTTGAATCAGCGAGTACCGCGCGTCATGTGTGTGCTGCGCCCCTTGAAGGTCGTGCTCCTGAATTATCCCGAGGATCAGGCGGAGGAGTTGGACGCTTCCTATTACCCACGGGATGTCCCCAAGGAGGGGTCCCGGAGGGTGCCTTTTTCGCGCGTGTTGTACATCGAGCGCGATGACTTCATGGAGGATCCCCCAAAGAAGTTCTTCCGCCTGGCTCCCGGTCGTGAGGTGCGACTCCGCTACGCCTATCTCATCAAGTGCGTCGATGTGGTCAAAGATTCACAGACCGGGGAAGTCGTGGAATTGCACTGCACCTACGATCCCGACAGCCACGGCGGCACAGCGCCGGACGGACGGAAGGTCAAGGGGACACTGCACTGGGTCTCGGCAGCGCACGCGCTTCCCGCCGAGCTGCGGCTGTACGACCGTCTGTTTGTCGCGGCAGATCCGGACGAGAGCTCGAGCGGCAAGGAATTCACAGACTACCTGAATCCAGACTCGCTGGTGACACTTCGCGAGGGCCGCATCGAGCCGAGCGTCGCGAACGACCCACCGGGCACTCGGTACCAGTTCGAGCGACAGGGATTCTTCTGCAGCGACCTGGTGGATTCGGAGCGGGGCGCGCTCGTGTACAACCGAACCGTGTCACTGAGAGACACCTGGGCCAAGATCGCCGCCGCGGGATCCGCTGACGCACTACACCAGACGACGCGGCCACGTCGGCCGAAGGCCGACACCGGGGTCAAGGCCGACAAGCGGCAGGAGGCCAGCGCACGCCCAACGGCCTCTGCGGTGCCGGAGAGGGCAAAGCGATATATCCACCAGTTTGGATTGGCGGAGGAGCAGGCGAGGGTTCTCGGGGGAGATCCTCGGTTGGCGATGTTGTTCGATGAGACAATGGCCGCCTTTGACGACCCAAAGGCGGCGGCGAGTTGGGTTGTCAATGAGCTACCGCGAGCGATGCGCGCCAGTGGAGGGGAGGAACTCCGCCTCAGCGGCGAGCAATTGGGTGCGTTGATCGCCTTGATCGACCGTGGGACGATCTCCCGCGCAACCGCCAAAGCCGTTTTTGCAGAGATGGTCCAAAGCGGCGCCAATCCGGAGGAGATTGTCGAGAAGAAGGGACTCGAGCAGATCACAGACCCCGATGCCCTAACGCCCATTGTCGAGCGCTTGATGGCGGACAACGCCGACAAGGTCGCCCAATACCACGCTGGACGCACCGGTTTGCTGGGCTTCTTCCTGGGTCAGGTCATGAAGGAGAGCAGCGGCAGGGCGGATCCGGAGCTTGTAAAGAAGCTGGTTCGGGCAAAGCTGTCATAGGTCTAATCGGTCCTCCAAATGATTCACCACGGTGTTGAGAGAGCTCTCGACCGCCACGGTGGGAAGGTCCGGGTGCTCGCTTCTCATGCCGAGCCTGTCGTGCCAAAAAACGGGCATCCCCACCGCGGATGCCCCGCGCACATCGAACGGCGACCCCGCCACGAACAGGACGCGGGCGGCCGGCACTCCGAGTTCCTGCAGGGCCAGGTTATACGGGCGCTCGTTGGGCTTGTACCAGCCAGCACGCTCGGCAGAAACAACTACCGAGAACGTCGCGCCGGTGCATGTCACAGCAGTCTGTGCCAGTTCCTCCGAGCAGTTCGTCACCACGGCAATTGGCACGTGACGTTGCAGCGACTCTAGCACCGCAGGCACCTCCTTCCAAGGCTTCAGGCCTCCCCAGCGCTCGAAGAGGCGGGTCGCATCATCGCCAGAGCGCCCAACGGCCACTGCTGCCTCGGCTACGATCTCTTCATAGGGCCGGTACCGTCCGGTCACCGATGCGAGCTGTAGATATTGCCTCCGCCAACTCCGGCCCACATTGCGGTCACCGGCGACCGCGTCCCACAGCGACCACGAATCGAGCAGCGCCGAGAGGAGGTCGAAGGCTACGGCGTCGTAGGCCAGGCTGCGGCTACCCATCACTCAGGTCGGGACCGATCTGTGGGGTCCCGTCGACGCCGAACCGCGAGAACGACTCCCCCGATCGCGAGAATCGGAAGCCAGACCCATACAAGCTCACTCACAATCACGGCCATCCCGCGTGCGGTGAAGAAAGACCCAAAGCCGATCGGTGACACTTGCAGAGGTCGGTATGGAAAGAAGTGCCGGGTCTGGTCAAACGGCGCAAAGAGCGCAATCCCCAGCCCGCCGTTCGTGAACGCGTCAAGCACCCCGTGCGAGGCAGTTGCCAAAAAGGTGAACACCCACAAACGCCAGTGACAAAGCGAACTGTGCCCCGGTCGACACCAAACGGCCACCATCACGGTGGCAACCAGAGCAGCGAAGGGCAGTGAATGGCTCAGGCCGCGATGGCCAAGGGGGTCGCCGTAGTCGATCCCGAAGGAGAATCCAATGACGTCCGCATCAGGGAGAATGGCGCATACGATCCCTGCTACCCATGCACGACGACGCCATCTCGGCTGCTGCAGCGCTGCTCCCAACGCCACCGCAGTGAATCCGTGGGTGACCAACGAGGCCATGCTCTGCCCTCAGGCCTTACGCCCATGAGGGGTGACCGTGGATGATTCCGCGCGGGCAATCTGACCCGTTGCACCTGGCGGGGCAAGCGTTGTAGGGTCCCCTCAGCACCCGGCCGGGTGAAGCCCTCTCACGAGCTTCGCGAAGGCACCTCCTGGCGCCGAAAGCGCCCATGTTACCCTTTGACGATCGCGTGACAGCAGCGATATTGAGATCCGCAGATAGCTTTAGCCGCTGCAGGCCCAGCCGCAAAGGGAGCCTGCTGCTCGGCGTTTCTCGCCTTCGGAGACACCGCTGGCCGACGATTATTCTTACACGGGAAGGGAAGCACCATGTTGAGCGATTCCATTCAGCAGGCCCTCAACAAGCAGATCCAGCACGAGTTCAACTCCGCACACGCGTATCTCGCGATGTCGGCCTATTTCGAGGCGGCGAACTTCACCGGCTTCGCAAAGTGGACGCGCATGCAGTTCCAGGAGGAAATGGAGCACGGGATGCGGCTGTTCGATTTCGTGCACGCCCGCGGCGGCCAGGTCACGCTACACGGAATCACCAAGCCCACGGCGAACTTCAAATCCACACTTGACGTCTTCGAGCGGGCGTTCGAGCAGGAAAAGAGCGTCACGAAGCTCATACACGACCTCTATGAGCTAGCGATGAACGAGAAGGACTATGCGACGCAGGTCGAGCTCCAATGGTTCATCACCGAGCAGATAGAGGAAGAGAAGACCTTCGAGGAAGTCGTCCAGCAGCTCAAGCTCGCGGGCGACGATCGAGCCGCTTTGTTCATGCTGGATCGACAGATGGCCGCGCGGCAGGCCACCGCCGGATAGATCTACCCAACAGCCACAGAGGGCACAGGGCAGAAGGGGCAGGAGGGGCAGGAGGGGCAGAAGCGTGGAAAGGTCGCGTGAAGAAATGATCCGCCAGATGAAAGGAATGGTTAGGTCGAAAACGACGACAGTGCAATCGTCCTGGGTGGACGCAGGGTAAGTCTACCCATCACCCCCATTCGACGCAGAGGGGCTCCACGCACCGGGCCCCTCATGTGTGTTTGCCACAGAGGACACAGAGGTCACAGAGAATTGGCACAGGACGAGCTGACCGAGAGAATCATTGGTGCGGCGATTGAGGTGCACCGGGTTCTAGGACCAGGGCCGCTCGAGTCGATCTACGAGGAAGCTTTGTGTCATGAACTTGGCATACGTGGAATCTCGTTTGAGCGGCAGGTACCGGTCAATGTAGTCTACAAAGAACGCGTCATCCGCGGTCAACGGTTGGATTTGGTGGTTGAAAAACAGGTCGTTGTTGAAGTCAAGTCTGTGCGAACCCTGCCGACCGTGGCCACCGCACAGGTTCTCTCCTACTTGAAGGCGACCGGTCTGCGGCGTTCACTACTTATCAACTTTGGAAGAAGTAAACTCGCTGACGGAATCAAGCGAATAACTCTGTGACCTCTGTGTCCTCTGTGGCAAGACTATCCGTACAGCGGGCGAGCTCACCGTGTGGTAGCCAAGGCGCTCAGAAGAACGTCTTGAGGTTCTCATCCGGTACCGGTTTTGTCACCCGTGATATCGTGACAAACAGCACGAGGCTCGTGACCACGCCCACCTCGACAGCGTCGATTCCGTGCGTGCCGAACCCACGCTGCCCGGTGAACTCCCACACTAGGCAC
>JBDHFY010000053.1:0-17035 GCA_039590195.1 Gemmatimonadota bacterium
GGCGAGTGGGGGAACTCGATTTGCGGGCCGAACGAGATCATGTCCATGCCTTTGACCTTCTCCCCGATGATGCCACACTCGAGGCCGGCGTGGATGGCCTTGATCTCCGGCTCGCCGCCCAACTCTCTCTTGTGCACCTCTTTCACCGCGGCAAGCAGCGGGGACTGCAGATCCGGCTTCCAGCCGGGGTACGCGTTTCCCTCCTCAACCGAGGCCCCGGCAAGGACGCCGGTGGCTCTGATACTCTGGCGCAGGGCCGCGAGCGCGGAATCGATGGACGACCGGCTGCTCAGCCCGATGACCAGCGACCCATGCTTCGGCGTCACCGTGGCCAGGTTGGTGCTTGTCTCCACCAGATCCGGGATGTCGTAGCTCATCGCGACGACCCCGTGGGGAAGGCCGGTGATCAGGCGCATCACCGTGTCGGCCGTGACGGTGTCCCACACGTACTTCGGTGCATCGGCGTCGGACACCTCCAATTTCATGTCCGGCTCCGCGGGGCCGAATTCCAACTGAACGGCGGCGTACTCAGCCTTCAGAGCTTTGGTGAGTCCGCCTTTCGCCCCGGCAGCCACGGCAACGGTGGCGAACGTCTCCCTCGGGATAGCGTTGTGAACACCACCGCCCTTGAGGCTTGCCAGGTGGAACTTGGACTCCAGGGAGATGGCGTAGAGAGATCTGACCAGGAGCTTGATGGCATTGCCGCGTTGCAGGTGGATATCGCAGCCCGAGTGGCCTCCCTTGAGACCATGGAGCCGAATGTTGAGAGCGACGGTGTCCGACGGGGTCGCGACCGAACGGAGTGGCAGCGTCAGGTTCGTGTCGCCCCCTCCCGCACAGCCGATGTACACGATCCCCTCCTCCTCGGAGTCGAGGTTGAGGAGGCGCCGGCCCTGCAACATGCCTCCGTCCAGGCTGGCAGCACCCGTGAGCCCCGTCTCTTCGTCCACCGTGAACAGCAGCTCGAGCGGCCCGTGCGCGATATCGTCGGATTCCAAGACGGCAAGCTCCGCTGCCACGCCGACCCCGTTGTCCGAGCCCAGCGTGGTCCCGGTCGCCGTGAGGTAGTCCCCGTCCTGCTGTGGGGAGATGGGGTCTTTCTCGAAGTCGTGCGCCACATCCGAGTTCTTTTCGTTCACCATATCCAAATGGGCCTGGAGAATGGTGATGGGAGCGCTCTCGTGTCCCGGTGCCGCCGGTTTACGGATCACGACGTTACCCGCGCCATCGACCTGATACTCCGCACCATTCCGCTTGGCAATGTCAATGACAAGCTGTCGGATTTTTGCCTCGTTTTTTGAGCCCCGGGGAATGGTCAGGATCTGGTCGAAGTGTTGCCACAGTGTGGTGGGTTCCAAGGTCTCTACAAAACTCATCTTGCCTCCTGGTCGCATTGTATTCTACAGCCTCGGCGGCGGGCGCACGAGAGCCCACCCCACAAGCCCTCGGTCGAACCGAGCCCGCACCGTGTTGATTTGACAGCCCTTCGCACCGGCGGCTAGAATGGGGCGTTTCCGTCCACCTTCCTAAGAGGAATGGTTCATGGCAGACCAATCGTTCACTCCCTTCGTTCCAGCCTCCAGAGAGATGCCGGAGCTCACCGTCAAGGCTGTCGGCCTCGGTGCGCTCATGGCCGTCGCCCTGGGGGCAGCGAACGCGTACGTGGGGATGACGGCGGGGCTCACTGTAGCGGCTACGTTTCCGGCGGCCGTGGTGGCCATGGCGGTGCTCCGGGGATTCGGAGGTACGATCCTAGAGGAGAATATCGCCCGGACCACCGCATCCGTGGGAGAGGCGCTCGTCGCGGGCGCCATTTTTACGATCCCAGCCTTCGTGATCAGCGGCGCCTGGAGCGAGCTTCGCTATATCGAGAGTACAGCCATCATGCTGATCGGCGGCGTGCTCGGCGTCCTCTTCGTCATCGTCCTCAGGCGCACGCTTGTGGTGGAGGCCGATCTCCCATTCCCGGAGAGTGTCGCCGCCGCGGAGATCGTCAAGGCCGGACAGGGAGGGCAAACCGGGGCGTCGTTCCTGTTCGGTGCCATGGGGCTGGCCGCGTTCTGGGAACTGCTCAAGAACTCGAACGGCATCCAGTTCGTGCTGGGCAGCACCAATCGGTTCGTTTCCTTCGGTAGGTCGACGATCGATATCCTGCAAGACCGGTTCGAGTATGTGGGCGGCATGCTGCTCGCCGCACCCAGCGCTTCGCCCATGCTCATGGGCGTGGGGTACATCGTCGGGACGCGCATCTCGGCCGTTCTGTTCTCCGGGGCGGTGATGGGCTGGTTGCTCATGGTGCCGCTTGCCCTCTTCCTCAACCCGGCGTTGACCGCGAGTGTGGGCCCGGACCAGTCGATGCTCGACTTGGCCGTCGCCGTCTGGTCCCGCCAGGTTCGCCCGATCGCGGTCGGCACGATGATCGTCGCCGCCTTCTACACCCTCTTCAACCTGCGCCAATCGCTCATCGCGGGCATGAAGAACGCTCTCGAGCACATCAGAATGGCCGGGACCGCGGCCGTCGGCGACCGGACGGAAATCGATCTCAATTTGAAGAAGGTCTTCGTGGCGGTAGCCGTCATGGCAGTGGCCACCCTCGCACTCTACTTCCATTTCTCACGTTCATTGTCGGGCGCGCTCGTGCTGACGGCCGTCATGGTCATCATCGGCTTCCTGTTCGCGGCGGTGGCGGGTTACCTGGTGGCCTTGATCGGAAGCTCCAACAACCCCATCTCCGGCCTCACACTGAGTGCCTTGATCATCGCAGCCGTGCTCATGGTCTTCCTTGGCATCACCGACGTGCGCGGCGTAGCGGCGGTCTTAGGAGTGGCCGGCGTCGTCTGCTGTGCCGCCGGCATTGCCGGAGACATGATGCAGGACCTCAAGGTGGGGCATATCCTCGGTGGCACGCCGTACCGGATGCAAATCGGGGAGATCATCGGCGTCATCTTTGCGGCGTTCGTTCTGGCATTCCCACTGATGGCGCTCCACCGTGCGTACACAATCGGCTCGGCGGAGCTGCCGGCACCGCAGGCCGGCCTCATGGCACTCATGGCAAACGGGATCGTCGCCGGCGAGATGGCATGGCCCCTCGTCATCGTGGGGATGTTCTTGGCCTTCGGCCTCATCTTGATCAAGGCACCCTCGCCCATGCTGGTGGCCGTCGGGATGTACCTTCCCTTCGAGTCGACGTCCGCCATCTTCGTGGGCGGTTTGATCAAGTGGTTGTTCGGCTTGAAGATGGAGCGAAGTGGCGCCTCCGACAAAGAGAAGGCGCGCGCCGAGAATACCGGCGTCCTTCTCTCATCCGGCTTCATTGCGGGCGAGTCGTTGATGGCGGTGCTGCTGGCACTGCTGGTCATCGGCGGAGATTTCATGCCTGGCCTCCTGGGCTTCCAGGGCCTCACCTTCGGCATCGCTCCGAATTTCTGGTTGAGCCTGATCGCCTATCCGGTGGTGATCTACCTGCTGGTGCGGCTCACGGCCAACGTGGCGCGTAAGGGAGGTATGCCCGCCACAAGGCTGGGCGAGTGAGATCAGCCAGCCCGAGTGCAGGAAAAAACCGCCTCCTCGATGGGAGGCGGTTTTCCTTGATCGAGAAACACCCGCGAACTCTTCGGTGATCACGCAATGACGAAGCGCAGTCGACGAGATGAACTCGGGGAGGTGAACCTGCTGGAGCTCACGCCGGTTCGAATCGCCAAGTGGGAGGAAGTGGGAGAGCGCGTCGTGGTTCTCCGTCCGGCACCGACGTCGCGTGGCCTCAAGCGACTCCTCGATTCATTTCTCCACGCCCTTTCCGCCCGACGACTCCGCCTCGATGACATCGGGAGCTTCGCCTGGCGCGAGCTGGACGGCGAGCGCACGGTGGGCCAAGTGGCCTCTCGGATGCGGGAGCGGTTTGGTGACTCCGTCGAGCCGGCCACGGAACGGCTCGGCCATTTGATCCGAGCGATGCACCGCGAGGGCCTCGTGGCGTATCGCGGATGGGACGCCGATGCTAGCGTATAGGGGCGTAGGAGCGTAAGCAGGGGCGCAGCATGCTAAGCCCCTACGCTACGCCCTACGCCCTATTAGCTTCTGCATCTCGTCGATCAGCGGGACCTGCGCGGGGTTGATCTTCTGCTTCGCCTCTGCGACGCCGAAAAACTCTGCACGGTCGATCTCGGGAAAATCCTGCATCCTTCCCGATCGGGGCGGCCACTCCAACTGAAACGTGTTGCTCTCGATGCTGTCGGGGTCACAGTTTCCCTCGAACGCCCACGCGGAGACCGTCTTCCCGCTTCGTTGTCGGATGGGTGTCAACTCGATGAACGGCCCTTCCGGTCTGACACCCGTTTCCTCCTCGAATTCCCGCCGGGCGGCGGCCTGCACGTCCTCACCCGGGGAGGTCTCTCCTTTGGGAATCGTCCAGGCGCCGTCGTCTTTTTTCCGCCAGAACGGTCCACCGGGATGGGCCAGCAGGACCTCGAGCGTGCCGTCCCGCACGCGATACATCAGCAATCCAGCACTCGTCTTGTTCACGCCAGTCCCTCAACCGAGCCGCAAAACGTATCGCGAACCCTTCACCGGCGCCACGCCGGTAGCCACGATTTTATCAAGGGTCCGGGCGGCGCCCGGGCCCCTCGTGCTCGAAGAAAAGCACACAATCCGGCCAAAACCGCTATCTTTGTTGCCACGGGCGGCGGCGCGATGCCAGTCGAGCTGCCGGCCACTCCAGAAGCGGGAGTCGTGACGCGCCTGCCTCTCGTTCGCGCCACGGTCTCCCCGGCGAGCGGACGAAACCAGGGAATCGTCATTTCCTTTTGTTCATAGCGACGGTTCGTAGGAACCTCGGCACAGCGGAGCACACAGGCCATGAGTTCTGACGTCACTCAGGCCCTCGTCGATCTCTCCGATGGGGACCAGAACGCGCTGAGTCGCCTCCTCCCAATGGTGTACGATCAGCTCCGCAGGCTCGCCGAACGGGAGCTTCGCCGCGAGCGCGTCGACCACACCCTGAGTCCCACGGCGCTCGTTCACGAGGCGTACCTGAAGCTCGTACAACTCGACCGCATCAGTTGGCAGGGTCGTGCTCACTTCTTCGGCGCATGCGCCCAGTCCATGCGACGCATCCTGATCAGCTACGCCCGGATGAAGAAGGCTGGGAAACGTGGCGCTGGCTCCGAACACGTACCCATCGACAATGTCGTCCTGGCGGCGCAATCCCGACCCGCCGATCTCCTGGCGCTCGACGAAGCGCTGGCTACGCTCGAGCGGATGAGCGAGCGACAGGCCCGGATCGTCGAGTGTCGCTTCTTCGCCGGCATGGGCGTCGAGGAGACCGCAGAGGCGCTGATGATCTCTCCGGCGACGGTGAAGCGGGAGTGGACCGTCGCTCGCGCGTGGCTCAATCGGGAGCTGGGTGGGTGACGGGGGAGACACCCATGACCCCGGAACGCTGGGCGCACGTTCAGGAGATCTTCCACCTCGTCCTCGAGCGTGATCTCACTGAGCGTGAGGCCTTCCTCGCTGATGCCTGCGGGAGCGACGACGGCCTCCGACATGAAGTGGTCTCACTCCTCAAGGCACACGACGGGAAAGGCCTCATCGACACGATTGTGGGCCAGCGCCTACCACTCACCGCGCTTCCGACGACCGAAATCGATGGCCAGTACCGCATCCTGAGGTCTCTTGGCGAGGGCGGCATGGGGACCGTGTACCTGGCCGAGCGACAGGGCGCCGACTTCACGCAGAATGTTGCGCTGAAACTGATGCGCGAGGGATTCGTCGACGCCACGCTACAGGAACGCTTCCGAACAGAGCAGCGCATCCTCGCCCGGTTGGAACATCCGGGGATTGCGCGCCTCATCGACGGTGGCACTACGGAGACCGGCCAGCCCTACTACGCCATGGAGTACGTGGCGGGAACAAACGTCATCAACTACTGCGACCGCAACCGATTGTCGGTGACGCAACGCCTCCGCCTCTTCCTCGACATCTGCGACCCAGTCCAGTACGCGCACCAGCAACTCGTCGTGCACCGCGACCTCAAACCCAGCAACATCCTCGTGAGCGACAGGGGTCGCGCGAGACTGTTGGATTTCGGGATCGCCAAGATCATCCACACCACGGAAGACCGAGATGGAGTTCACCGCACCGGGGCGTGGTTCACTCCGGCGTATGCAAGCCCCGAGCAAGTGCGAGGTGAAGAGGCAAGCACACTCTCCGACGTCTATGCGCTCGGCGTTCTCCTGTACGAACTGCTGACGGGTCACCGCCCGTACGTGATTGACTCCGGGGCCGCCTCGGAAATCCAACGGATTGTCTGCGAGCAGGTCCCCGACCGTCCGAGCAGTGTCGTCACTCGACCCGCGGCGATCTCGGCTGCGCAAGGCACGGCGGTCGAACGACGGCCTGAGGAACTGAGCGCGGTGCGAAGCTCGACGCCAGAGCGGCTCCGCAAGCGTGTCTCGGGTGATCTGGACGCCATCGTCCTCAGGGCTCTCGCCAAGGAGGCGACAGAGCGATACCCCTCCGTGCAGCAGCTGGCCGACGACGTCAGACGCCATCTGGAGGGCAAACCAGTCTCGGCCCGCCCCGACACAGTCGCCTACCGCATGAGAAGGTTCGTGCGGCGGCATCGTGCCCTGGTGACCTCGACGGTGGCCCTCGTCTCCGTGTTGGTGGCGTACGGCGCTACGGTCACGGTGCAGAACCGCCGCGTCGGCCGCGCCCTCGAGCAGGCCCGCATCGAGGCAGACCGTTCCTCGCAGCTCACGGACCTGCTGATCGGTCTGTTCGAGAGCCCGAGCCCAGGGCTGACAGGCGCGGACTCGCTCACCGCCCACGAGTTACTGGATCAGGGCCTCGAACGGGTGCAGCAGATGGATGGACGGCCAGCGGCCCAAGCCCAGATGCTGCACGCGCTCGGGAGTGTCCACCGTCACCTGGGCGAATACGGCGAGGCCGCCCCGCTCTTCGAACGGGCCCTCGAGCTGCGCCGGCGGATCCACGGGGCAGACCACCAGAATGTTGCCGAGAGCCTCGTGGCGCTGGCCGATGTCTACCGGGTGTTGAACCGGCTTGAAGAGGCCGAAGCCCTGTTGCGTGAAGCCCTGGCCATGGAACGCGACCTCGTGGGCGACGAGCATCGGCTGGTGGCCCGGACGATGAGCGAGCTCTCACTAACATTGCGGGACGCCGGGGACTACGAGGAGGCGGAGCCCCTTGCCCGCGAAGCGCTCGCCATGCGAAGACGGCTCTTGGGCGACAAGCACCAGGACGTGGCCGAAAGCGTCAATCATCTGGCGGCGCTGCTCCGCCGCATGGGTGACTACGCAGCCTCCGAGCCGCTCTACCGGGAGGCTCTCACGATGCGCCAGCGCCTCTACGGGGGCGACCACCCCGAGATCGCTGAGAGCCTCAACAATCTCGCCGTCCAGCTGGACGAGATGGGTGATTATGGGGCCGCCGAGCCCCGCTACCGACAGGCCCTGGCCATGTACCGGCGTCTCTTCGGAGAGAACCATCCCTTTGTGGCCACCGCGATGGGCAACCTGGGCATCCTTCTGGCTCGGATGGAGAGGCTCGACGAGGCGGAGGAACTGTACCGTGGGGCGCTGGCGGTAAGGCGGCGGGTCTATGGTGAGGAGCACCCGGAGGTGGCGAGCGGCCTCTTTCTCATCGGCTCGCTGCTCCGCCGGCGGCAGGATTACGAGGCCGCCGAGCCCTACTACCGCCAGGTGCTCGAGATGCGACGGAAGCTCCTGGGCGAAGAGCACCCCGCCTACATCGGCATCCTTCAGGGCTATGGGGGCCTGCTTCGCGAGAAGGGGGAACGGAACCGGGCCGAGCCGTACTTTCGGCAGGCGTTGGAGATCGGCCGGCGCACCCTGGGGAATGACCATCCCAGCACCGCAACGTCCCTCGTGGGGCTCGGAATTGTGCTCAGACTCAAGGGCGACCGCCCCGGGGCGGAGGACCATCTCGTCGAGGCGCTGGAGATCCGCCGGCAGCTCCTGGGCGATGGCCATCGCTTCGTGACGGCGGTGGCTCGTGAGCTCGTGGTCCTCTACGAGGACTGGAACCGGCCCGAGCAGGTGGACCGCTACCGCCCCCTCACCGTGGAGCGATAGCCGCCCCTCCGCCCCTCCCCCTTTCTCTCCTCCTCAAGACACCACCTGTGAGCCTTTCGGTCGGCGTCCTGCGCCTCATAGCGGAAACCGGCCTCGGGCCCCTTGGACAAAACACGATCCCACTGGGAGAGGTGCCAGATGCGGAGAATAGCGGCTTTCACGTACGGTGCTGTTTGCTACGCGATCTTCTTCGGCACGTTTCTCTACGCCATCGGCTTCATCGGCAACGTCATCGTTCCCAAGTCCATCGATTCCGCACGGGACGGATCGCTGGGCCGGGCGTTGCTCGTCAACACACTGCTCCTCGGCATCTTCGCCGTACAGCACAGCGTCATGGCGCGACCGACGTTCAAGCGTTGGTGGACGAAGATCGTGCCCGAACCGGTCGAACGCAGCACCTACGTTTTGCCCTCGAGTCTTGCGCTGATTCTCCTCTTCTGGCAGTGGCAACCAATGGGCGGGGTCATCTGGAATGTGCAGGATCCGGTGGGCGGCGCTGTGCTCGTTGGACTCGCCGCATCCGGTTGGTTATTGGTGCTCGTCTCGACATTCTTGATCAACCATTTCGACCTCTTCGGGTTGCGGCAGGTCTACCTGTATCTGCGAGGCGAGGCATATACCCGGCTCCGCTTCACAACGCCGGGGCCGTACAAGATGGTGCGGCACCCTCTTTACGTCGGCTGGCTTTTCGCCTTCTGGGCGACCCCCATGATGACGGTGGCACATCTCTTGTTCGCGATCGCTACCACGGCGTACATTCTCGTCGCCATACGGCTCGAGGAGGGCAATCTGGTCGACGCTCACGGCGAGCTCTACGTTGAGTATCGCCGCCGTGTCCCCATGCTCATTCCCGGGGCCGTGCAGGGGAGTGCGGCGGTCGACGGGGCAACCGGAGTGAAGTCGAGCGCGGCCCAGATAGGGAGAACGTGTCTTCCCCTGGACTGAAGTCCGGGCTCGGCGCCCTTCGACGTTGCTCAGGCCAAGCTGCGCGACCCGCCTTAAAAGGAGGCTGTTGCGTCTTTCAAGACGCGTACGGATGTGCCGAGCCCGCCCTTTAGGGCAGGGGATCTTACTTCTTCAGCTTCTCCAGAAATTCCCGCCGAGCCTTCGCCACTTTCGGCGCAATGATCGCCTGGCAGTACGGCTGGCTCTCGTTGTTGCGAAAGTAGTCCTTGTGGTAGGCCTCTGCCGCGTAGAACTCCTGCAACTCGGTCACTTCGGTGACGAAGGGATTGGCCCAGAGTTTTTCCGCCTCGAGCTCGGCGATCGTTTGCTCCGCTACCGCCTTCTGCTCGGGCGAGTGGTAGAAGATCACCGAGCGGTACTGGGTGCCGACGTCGGGGCCCTGGCGGTTGAGCGTTGTGGGGTCGTGGATGGTGAAGAACACCTGCAGGAGCTCACGGAACGAAATCACCTCGGGATCGAACGTCACCTGTACGACCTCGGTGTGGCCGGTGAATCCCGTGCAGACGGCGTGATAGGACGGATCCGGAACATGCCCCCCCGAGTAACCTGACACGACCTCCTCTACGCCATGCAGCTCCTGGAACACCGCCTCGAGGCACCAGAAACATCCACCCGCCAAGGTCGCTTCCTCTCGTCGGTTAGAGCTCATAAGCAGTACACAGCTCCCAAGTGATCAATGACAAACCCCACTGTCCTCTAGCGTGCACGGTAATCCATCTGTGAACGGAAGAAAAGACCCACGCGATTGCCACGAGTGAACTCGCGGTTCGGGATAATGACGGGTGAAGCCATATCCGAAATTGCCGCCGGTCACGACTGCATACCCCTTCACCCTACACGCTACACCCTATACCCCTCCCTACTCCGATCGCAATGCGATCAGCGGATCCACCCGGGTCGCCCGGCGCGCCGGCACGTAACACGCGACCAGGGCGATCGCGATCAACAGCACAGAGATGGCGCCGAACGTCACGGGATCCGTCGGGGTGACGCCGAATAACAGACCGGAGATCGTGCGGGTGAGAAAGAACGCGCCCACGAGCCCGGCACCCACCCCCATGGCGGCGAGAACGACTCCCTGCTTCAGGACCGCGCGCACGATCCGGCCACTCTCCGCGCCGAACGCCATGCGGATGCCGAATTCGTGCGTCCTTCCCCGCACCGCGTAGGCGATCACACCATAGAGGCCGACGGAGGCCAGCAGCAGGGCAACGGCGCCGAAAATCGCAATGAGAATGAGGACGAACCTGGCGGGGGCCAACGCGTCTTTTACATATTCGGTAAGTGGCGTGATAGCACCGGCCGGAATGTCGGGATCCAGGGCCTTGATCTCCCCACGCACGGCTTCTGCCACGCCCGCCGGGCCAACCGAAGTTTTGACCGTTAGCACAGCCCTGGGATAGCCCCAATCCCACCACGGGAAATAGACCGTCGCCCGGCTGTCGCGGCTCAAGTCGTCGTACCGGATGTGCTCGACGACACCCACCACCTCGGCCCAGAAGCGCTCGTATTCCTCCCCTGGGTTAACAGGTGGTCTTGCAAGGAGCAGTCGCTTGCCGATGGGGTCCTCTCCCGGCCACACCTCTCCGGCCATCTTGTCGTCAATCACCACCACATCACGCGCCTTGGCCGTTGCATCCGCATCCGTGAGCGAGCGCCCGGCGAGCAATTGCGTCCCCATGACCTTGAAGTATCCCGGCAACATCGGACGATAGTCCGCTTCGTTCCGACTCCACTCTTCCTCATTTGCCTCCTCGACGGAGTATGGACCGAACCAGTTTTGCGTACCACCCGCGAGCGGCAGCGGAATGACGCCGCCAACCGCTTGAACCCCGGGCAGCGCCGCCAACCGTCGAGAGAGCTGAGTGAAGGCGTCGACGCGTTCTTCTCGACTTGGATACTTCGACCTGGGGAGCGCCACCATCGTCGTGATCACGTTCTCATGCTCAAAGCCCGGGCGCACCCGCTGGAGCGAAACGAACGTCCGGAGCATCAACCCGGCACCGACAAGCAGGACGAGAGAGAGCGCTACCTCCGTCACAACCAGGAAGTGCCGAACACGAAGATGCTTCGCGCCGCCAGACACATGACGCTCGTGCAGGGACCCGGTCAGGTCGGGTTTGGACGAATGGGCCGCCGGCGCGGCACCGAATAACAGGGACGCCAACACCGAGGCGGCAATGGCAAACGTGAGCACCGTCCCGTCGATTCCCACTCGCTCCAGCCTGGGTAGGTTGTCCGGCCGCAAAGCGATCAAGAGCTCGATACCACCCGAGGCCAGCAACACTCCCGCTGCGCCACCCAACACGGCGAATACCAACCCCTCAGTGAGCATCTGCCGCACGATCCGTCCGCGACCGCATCCCAATGCCGACCGGATTGCCATCTCCTTTTCCCGGGCCTGAGCCCTGAGGAGCATGAGATTCGCCACGTTCGCGCACGCTATGAGCAACACAAAACCAACCGCCCCGAGCAGTGTGATCAGCACCGGCTCGACGTGCCCCACCACGTCCTCGCGCATGGGCACGACATCGATCTCCAAACCGACATTCCGATGAAATTCGTGCTCCTCCCGCAGGCGCGTCGCCAGGGCAGCCATCTCGGCCTGGGCCTGCTCCCACGTGGCGTCCACGCGGAGCCGCGCCAGAACCGTGAGGAATTGGGCATCGCGAGGGCCGCGGTCGACGTCGGACCGGATAGCCATCCAGGCATCGAGGGTCCCCGCCAACTCGGCACCCGCAGGCATGAGGAGCTTGAACTCCGGTGGCGTCACACCGACGATGGTCATGGGGAACCCGTCGAGTCGGACGTCCTGACCGATCACCTGTTCATCGCCGCCAAACCGTCGCTGCCACAGGCCGTGACTCAAAACCACCGCCCCAGGGGGCGGAGGCGCATTGCCATCTGGAGGCGCCTGGCCAGTGATGAATCCATCCTCCGGAATCAGAAATCGCCCCAGCTCGGCTTCGACACCTAGCAGCTGAAACAGGTTGCCGGTGACCACGCCAACCCGCACCTGTTCCGGCTCGAAGTCGCCGGTGAGGCTCCGCATGCTGGGGAAGGCGCCGGCGAACTCTTCGAGGAGGCGAGATTCTCTTTGAAAGTCCGCAAAGTCCGCACCGGAGAACGGCGCCTTGCCCACGGTGCTTGCCGACATTCGGTACCATACCAGGGCGAGTCGGTCCGCATCCCGATAGGGAAGCGGCTTGAACAGCACGCCGTTCACGACGCTGAAGATCGCCGTGTTGGCACCGATCCCCAGAGCCAATGTCACGATCACCACGGCGGTGAATCCCGGCCGTTTGGCGAGAGAGCGTATCGCAAAGCGCAAGTCTTGGAAGAGTGCGTCCATTAGATCAGTCAGGGTCGTGGTGTTCCGGTGTTCCGATCAGTCGAACGTCAGAAAATTAGCCACCGGTACGTGGTACGTCGCAGCAAACACGAGGTTCCGCCGGTCGCCGGGCCACATATTGGAGCGAGTCGCTGCGAATTGGGAACGTTCCCATGTGCGCCAATCGAACCTGACGAGGCTCGGCATTCAGGATAACGCCAGCCTGCCGGGTGGCGTTCACACCCCGGCCGTGGGAGCTCGTCCGTCGGTCTCAATTGACACCGCCCCTGGGTGACGAGCGCAGTTCCCGCGAATTGACAGGGAAGCTGCTGATCGGGCCGCGGGATATTCCTTATTATTTGCTACAGCGCTCAGCGCGCCCAGTGACTCCCACGCGCTGGCACCTATTATTCGACAGGGCGTGGTCGCCCCATCGTTCTTGGCCGGCCCGCGGCGCGACTAGACCGGCTTTTCCACTTTGACACCGTTCCGCCCACGCTGTAAGCTCTGCGTATGAGAACCATCCTGACCATTGACGAAGACATCGCCGACAAGCTCAAAGCCGAAGCAAAGCGAACCGGCAAGGCCTTTCGGGAAGTCGTGAACGAGTACCTGCGCCTGGGCATCGACGGCCCCAAGAGGCAGCGGCCCGAGAGCCGGTTTCGGGTGAAGACCCGAGACCTCGGCCGGCTCAGGCCCGGATTGACCCTGGATAACGTGGGGAAGTTGCTGGAGCGGGCTGAAGGGCCGGTCCACCGGTGATCCTGGTCGACGCCAACATCCTACTGTACGCGTACCACACGCGCTCTGAGCACCACACGCGCTGTCGGGCGTGGCTGGAGGATGCGTTGACAGGCCAGATACCCCTGCGCCTCGCGTGGTTCACCATCACGGCCTTCGTCCGCATCAGCACGAGCGCCCAAATCTTCGAGGAGCCACTGAGTATCCGGGAAGCCGCCGACGCGGTGTCCTCTTGGCTGGCGGCTCCTGCGGTCTCCCTCCTGCAACCGGGGGAGCGCTATTGGGAGATCTTGCGAGAGCTGATGCACGACGCCCAAGTGTCGGGACCACTGGTCATGGACGCCGCGCTCGCCGCGCTGGCTCTCGAACACGGCGCGACGTTGTGCACGAGCGACCGCAGTTTTCGCCGGTTCCCATCACTCAAGACAACAGATCCGACCCAGGACGGCGTCACAGACGAATCGCCTTTGGCCTCGGCCGCATCGGCCGTCGACTCGTCCGCCACGCCCTGGCGGCGAGCCGCACCGACGCCCGCGCCGATGCGAGTCACTCCTTGAACGGCGATTTCTTGAGATGAGATCGGGCATCCCCCCCACCGTCGAGGAGCTTCTGTAGCTCCTGCTCGCTCAACTCGAACGGATCGGCCTCATACGTCGGCACCGGCACGCTCCGCGCCGGCTGTCGGTTGCTCGCGATGGGCACGAGCTCCCAACCGGTCTTCGAGAGATCCCTCACCTCCCACTCGTTCCCATCGCGGTCTACGAACTTTCGGTATCCCATGCCCGCCTCTTTTCCACGCCGATACGCTCCTAAGCGACCACCATGATTATGGGCGCAGCACTCCACCGGCGCCAGACGCGCGGCCCGTGCCGTGGACCAAGCGGGGGAATCGTTGGGATAGGTGAGGGATCGCACCCGAGGTGTTTCCGCACCTTGCTGTACCCGCAACGCTCACTACATGTTCTACGACGTTGCGCCCAGGCACCGTCGAAGTCTCGACCACGCCGCAGGAGGTGTACCATGGTCGCCGTCCCCGCCTTTCTCGCCCTCGCTGCCGGGCTTCACCTTTCCGCCGCCGCGCAGTTGCCGCAAGGATCTGGCCTGACGACGCGACCAATGACATACGAAGACGTGGTGACCCTCGAGGCGCCGAGCGATCCGAGAATCTCACCCGACGGAAGCCTGGTGGTCTTCGGGGTCCGTGAGCGGGATGGGGCCGAAGATGCCTTCAACGAGGACCTCTACCTGGTGAGTACCTCCGAGGGCCGAGTGCGGCGGCTCACCTATCACCCGAAGCGGGACGCGTTCGCCCGCTGGCGCCCGGACGGGCAGTCCGTTGCGTTCTTGTCCGGGCGAGGCGAACGGACCCAGATCTACCTACTCCCCGCGGACGGCGGCGAGGCCCGGCCTCTCACCGAGCATGACACCGACATCGCCTCCTTCCAGTGGAGCCCAGATGGTGAATCGATCTATTTCGTCGCGCCGGTCCCGAGGGAAGCTGAGGAGGGCGAGCCAAAGGTGGACGAGGTCATCGTCGTGGATCGGGAATACCCTTACGCCCACATCTGGCGAGTGGACCTTGCCACCGAGGCGGTGGAGCAGGTCAGTGCAGGGGAATACCACGTCGTTGATGCCGAGCTGTCCCCCGACGGCGCCACGTTTGCCCTCATCGTGAGGCCGACTCCCAAGATCGCCGACGTCATGGCCCAGGAAGTTTATCTGTTGCCCGCCGTCGGCGGGGAGTTGGAGAGGCTCACGGACAACGACTACGCCGAAGGCACCCCCCGTTGGAGTCCGGACGGCAGCCGGGTAGCATATCTTTCGGAGGCCGACGGGAACCCCGTAGCGGGCCCGTCGCGTATCCACATGCGCTCGGTTTCCGGGGAAGGGGAACCTCGGGTTCTGGCTCGGGGTTTCGACGGCTACATCCGGGATTACCGCTGGTCCCCGGACGGCCAAAGCTTCGTGTTTTACGCCGACCATCGAGTCAATCGCCACATCTACCGGGTGCGGGCCGGTGATGGGGAACCCACACGGCTCACGGAAGGTGACGGCCTCCACGGCTCGTTCACACTGGATTGGTCGGGACGAGCCATGGCGTACCTGCACGAGAACCCCGAGAACCCGCCCGACGTGTGGTGGAAACCTGCGCCTGACGAACCATCGCAGCGTCTCACCCAGCTCAATCCGCAAAGCGCGCCGTGGGCCCTCGGCAAGGTGGAGACGATCCGCTGGCGGTCAACCGACGGAATGGAGATCGAGGGACTGCTGGTGTACCCCGTGAACTACGAGCCCGGGCGCACCTACCCGACCATCCTGGAGGTTCATGGCGGCCCCGAGGGTGCGTACACGAGGGGCTTCATCGCCCGGTACGGGAGCTTCCCTCACATCTACGCCGCGGCGGGCTATCTCACCTTGATGCCAAACTTCAGGGGGTCGTCCAACTACGGCGCCGCATTCGCGCAGGCGAACAAAGGTGACGTCGGCGGTGGGGATTTCCGGGATTGCATGACTGGTCTCGACTACTTGATCGAGCGTGGCTTGGCAGACCCCAACCGTCTGGTCATCAAAGGGTGGAGTTACGGGGGCTACATGTCCGGCTGGGCCATCGGGCACACCGACCGCTTCGCGGTCACAGCCTACGGAGCGGGACTCTCGAACGCGGTGAGCTACTACGGAACCGCAGACATCCAGTTCAGCCGAGAGAATCTGCACGGCGGCACGCCGTACACCAATCGCGAGCGCTGGATGGAAATGTCTCCACTGAGTTACGTTCAGAACGTTTCCACGCCGGCGCTCATATTCCACGGCGAGAACGATGCACGTGTGCCGTTGAGCCAAAGCAAGGAGTTTTACCTGGGATTGAGAAAGCGCGGCGTCCCCGCCCAGCTCGTCATTTATCCCAACCAGCCGCACGGCCTGCGGGTGCCGAGCTATCAGCTGGACAAGATGCGACGAGAGTTCGATTGGATCGAGAAGTACATCAAGGCGAAAGATGTTACGTGATCACGATACGATGTCGGGAGACCACCAATCGGTTGACTCACCGACGATGAGCGATTGGAGGTTACGAGTTATGAGTCCGCGCACGAAGGAATCGCGCCATGGGTGAAGATCAGCGATCTAATTTCGTGAGACGGCTCTCCACCATGGGGATGGGCACTCGGGAATCGATGCACGTGCTGCTCGGCAGCATTGTGTACGACATCCGCACGCAGGCGGTGCAGAAACGGTTCGGCGACGATCAGATGGACGTCGTCGTCCAGTTCCACGACCAAGCCGAAGCGCTGTGGCGGGACACGATCGCCACAGATCCTCCGCTCGATCCCGAGCAGATGGTCGTTCGTCTGCGGAAGCTCGTGGACGGCTGCAGCGGCCCGCTGGGGCAGTTCCGCTCCAAGCTGGAGCGGGGCTTGCGCAACGCCGAGGAATTCGCGGGGGGGAAGGAGTGAGCTAGGCGCTCGATGTGGTATTCGTCGCGGTGGCGAGTCCCCGCGTAGTCAGTCAAGCTGTTGTCTTAAAATAACTTACGAGGTCGGGCGGTTACGGCGCCCACACCGCCATGCACTCGCGGGCGGGGATGGTGTCCCAGCCCGGGAAGCCACCCAACACCCAACCGAACCACCTGAAACCCCTCCCACCGCTCTCCCGTAGTGCCGAAGACCCCTTCACTCCCGGAGACACCCGTGAGCCCACTGCTCAAGGATCTCAAGTTCGGAGCGCGGGCGCTGCTCAAGCGACCCGGCTCGACCGTCCTCTCCATCATCGCCTTCGGGCTGGGCATCGGTCTCACCACCACGATGTTCAGCATCATCTACGGTGTCTACTTCCGTGGGATCGGCGTACCGGAGGCGGACCGTCTCACGGTCGTCCACCGCACCAA
>JBDHFY010000054.1:0-23642 GCA_039590195.1 Gemmatimonadota bacterium
GGTTTGCGATTCGGGAGGGGGGCCGGACGGTGGGTGCCGGCGTGGTGGCGAAGATTTTGCTATAGAGGCAGCAGCGGCCGGGACGGGTTGTCTGGGCGGACCGCCCGCCCGACGACCTGACCGCATGAGGTAACGGCATGGCTGGACAGATACGAATTCGACTGAAGGCGTTCGATCACACCCTCCTGGATCAGGCGGCTGCGGACATCGTACGGACGGTAGAAAAGACTGGCGCACAGGTGTCGGGACCTATTCCGATCCCGACGAAGACGCAGCGTTGGACTGTGTTGCGGAGTCCCCATGTCGATAAGAAGAGCCGCGAGCAGTTTGAGCTGAAAACGCACAAGCGCCTGATTGACATCAAAGAGCCGCGTCCGCAAACGGTAGACTCGCTCACGAAGCTCGATCTGCCGGCTGGGGTCGACGTGGAGATCAAGGTCGACTGAACATGAATGGCATCATTGGACGCAAGCTCGGAATGGCCCGCGTTTTCGACGAGGACGGGCGGGTGACTCCAGTGACCGTCATTGAAGCGGGCCCGTGTCCTGTGGTTCAAGTGCGGACGTCGAAGGACGGGCGCCGCACAGCGCAGATCGGCTTTGGGACCAAGAAGGCCAAACGAACCACGAAGGCGCTCGCCGGACACGTCAAGGCGGCAGGGTTGGAGGCGGCGCCGGCGTTGCTTCGCGAATTCGCCATCCCGGCCGATGTAGAGTCAACGCCGAGCACCGGCGACCTGGTAACGGTTGAGATCTTTGCAGAGGGCGAGACCGTGAAGGTCACGGGCACTACCAAAGGCCACGGATTCCAGGGCGTGGTCAAGCGGTATGGCTTTCGAGGTGGACCTGCTAGCCACGGTAGCACACGATACCGGAGGCCCGGCAGCATGGGAGCCGGCACCGATCCATCACGTGTCATCAAGGGTAAGAAGTTGCCCGGACAGTACGGCGCGAAGCGACACACCGAGACCGGCCTCAAGGTGGTCAAGGTCGACACGGAGCGGAATCTACTCTTCGTAGGTGGAGCCGTTCCCGGTCCGATGCGCGGAGTGGTCACGGTGAGGAAGCAGGGAGGTCGCGGTCGATATGCTTGAAGCCCGTCACTATACCGCCGCGGCTAAGAAGAAAGGCACATACGAGCTTCCCGCCGCGTACGATGGAACGATCAACGAAGCGGTACTCTACCACGCGGTACGCGCATTTCTCGGCAGTCAGCGCCAGGGGACGCACTCGACGAAGACCCGGAGTGAGGTGTCGGGGGGTAGCGCGAAACCGTGGCGGCAGAAGGGTACCGGTCGGGCGCGACAAGGGACGACGCGCGCCGCGCAGTGGCGCGGTGGCGGTGTGGTTTTTGGTCCGAAGCCGCGAGCCTATACCGTGAAACTGCCCCGTCGAGTGAAGCAGTTGGCACGGCAGTCCGCCCTGAATGCGCGCGCGAGCGATGGAGCCGTATACATCATCGAGGCCCTCTCGTTCGAGAAGCCGAGCACCAAGCAATTGCTCGCCACGCTCGGCAAGCTCGATCTGGCTGACCAAAAGGTGCTCGTCCTGACCGCCGATCACCGGCCGGAGGTGTACCTCTCGAGTCGCAACCTCCAACGGGTCTACGTGATGCGTTACACGGAGGCCACGGCGTACGAGATCCTGTGGGCCGATGCCCTGGTGATCGAGGAAGCCGCCGTCCGCGAGGACGAGGGATCGGCCGCAGCCAAAGATGAGGTGGACACGGAGAAGCGCGCGGCAAAACGGACCACCGCAAAGAAGAGCGCGCCCACCAAGAAGCGTGCGACAACGAAGCAGCGCGTAACCAAGAAGAAGGGTGGCGGCGATGCCTGATCTGTACCGAGCAGTCGTGCACCCGGTGATCACGGAGAAATCGTCGTCGGCATACGCCGCGCGGCGGGAATATACGTTTCGGTGCGATTCCGGAGCGACGAAGCGCGAGATCAAAGACGCGATCGAGCAGCTGTTCGATGTACGAGTCACTAAGGTTCGCACTGCGGTGCAGCGGTCCAAGCGGAAGACCCTTGGGCGCTACCAGGGACACCGTCCTTCGTGGAAGAAGGCCTTCGTCATGCTGCACCCGGACGATTCCCTGACCGAAATCTTCGAGGGCTAAGGAATCATGGGGATTCGCAAGTTTCGGCCGGTGACACCGGCGAGTCGATTGCGCTCGATCTCCGACTTCGTGGAGATCACGCGGAGCGAGCCCGAGAAGTCGCTGATCGAGCCCCTGCGGAAGAAGGGCGGGCGCAACAACAAGGGACATGTGACCGCGCGGCATCGCGGTGGCGGGCACAAGCGGCGGTACCGGCGCATCGATTTCAAGCGATCGAAGCCGGGCGTTCCGGCGCGAGTCGCCGAGATCGAATACGATCCGAATCGGACCGCGCGGATTGCTCTCCTCGTGTATGCGGATGGCGAAAAGCGATACATGCTGCATCCGAGGGGTGTCCGGGTTGGGGATACCGTCGTGTCAGGGCCCGGGAGTGACATTCGAACGGGGAACGCGCTCCCCTTAGTCGAGATTCCCCTTGGGACCACTGTGCACTGCATTGAGTTCAAGCCGAGAAAGGGTGGGCAGCTTTGCCGAGCTGCTGGGTCGGGCGCCCAGGTGGTGGCGAAGGAAGGCAACTACGTCACACTCAAGCTCCGCAGTGGTGAGGTGCGCATGGTGCGGCGCGAGTGTTCGGCTACCATCGGTGAGGTAGGCAATGCCGATCATGAGCTCACACGTACCGGGAAGGCGGGCAAGACGCGGTGGCTTGGCCGGCGACCAAAGGTCCGTGGCGTAGCCATGAACCCCGTCGACCACCCGCTCGGCGGCGGCGAAGGCCGGAGTTCGGGTGGACGACACCCGGTCTCCCCGTGGGGGAAACCCGAGGGTCGCAAGACACGGCACAAGAAGAAAGCGAGCAGTCGACTGATCGTCCGCGGGCGGAAGCGCGGAAAAGCCACGAAGTAAGGGTGAATGCCAGATGCCGAGAAGCTTGAAGAAGGGTCCGTACGTCGAGCCGTCGCTGCTGAAGAAGATCACGGCACTCAACGAACGCAGCGAAAAGCGGGTCTTCAAGACGTGGGCGCGCGGGTCGACGATCACGCCAGACTTCGTCGGCCACACGATTGCCGTACACAACGGCAACAAATTCATCCCGGTGTACGTCACCGAGAACATGGTGGGACACAAGCTCGGTGAGTTTGCTCCCACCCGGCTGTTCCGTGGACACAGCGGTGCTAGGATCGCCGTCGATAAGAAGGCAGGAAAGAAATAATGGCGGCCAGAGCGATTCAACGGGGTGTGCGGCAGTCGTCCCGCAAGATGCGCTTGGTAATCGACACGATTCGCGGGCTCGATGTGAACCAGGCGTATGCGCTCCTGAAGTTCTCCAAGAAGCGTGCGGCCAAGCAGATAGAGAAAGTCCTCCGCTCGGCTGTCGCCAATGCGGAGGGGGATTCGCAACGCGACAATGTTGGCTTTGACGTGGACAACCTGTACGTCTCCAAAGCCATCATCAACGAAGGCGAGACACTCTGGCGGTATCGACCTGCGGCATTCGGTCGTGCAGCGCCGATTCGTAAGCGCATGAGCTCGGTGGAGATTCATGTGGCTCCGAAGGAGGAACGGTAAGTGGGCCAGAAGACCCATCCCTATGGATTTCGGCTGGGCGTGGTGAAGCCGTGGCGTTCCCGGTGGTACGCCAGCGGCAACTTTGCTGCTCTGCTGAATGAGGACAACCTAGTTCGCCAATACCTCAGGACCCGGCTCGCCCACGCGGCTATTGCGGATGTGCATTTGGAACGCAAACCGGGAAAGGCGACGGTCACGGTCTTCACCGGACGCCCTGGCGTGGTCATCGGCAAGCGTGGGGCCGAGGTCGACAAGTTGCGCGATGAGCTCGCACAGCTCACCGGCAAGGAGATCGGCATCAACGTCGAAGAGATCAAGCGACCGGAACTGAACTCGCAGCTAGTAGCGAACGGCGTCGCTCACCAACTCACCCAACGCGTGTCGTTTCGACGGGCGTTGAAGCGAGCGATCCAGACATCGATGCGGATGGGTGCCCAAGGGGTCAAGATCAGGGCGGCCGGTCGGTTGGGTGGCGCGGAGATCGCCAGAAGCGAGGGGTACCACGAGGGCCGTGTCCCACTCCACACGCTTCGGGCGGACGTTGATTATGCCACAGCCACAGCCAAGACGGCATATGGGACGGTTGGCGTCAAGGTGTGGATCTTCAAGGGTGAGGTGGTGGAGGACCAGCGTGGGCGCACCTACAGTACGGGGGCATGAGGGATGCTTGCGCCGAAGCGTGTGAAATACCGCAAACGTATGAAGGGTCGGACGCGAGGCCACGCCGTTCGTGGGAATTCGGTCAACTTTGGCAACTTCGGGCTGATGAGTATGGAGCCTGGGTGGATTACGAACCGGCAGATCGAGGCGGCGCGTGTGGCCGTGACGCGGGCAATGAAGCGCGGTGGAAAGATCTGGATCAGGATCTTCCCGGATAAACCCATCACGAAGAAACCTGCGGAGACGCGGATGGGTAAGGGCAAAGGTAACCCGGAGTCCTGGGTAGCGGTGGTGAAACCGGGGCGCATCATGTTCGAGACCGAGGGGGTCTCAGAGCAGGTGGCGCGACAAGCGTTCACCCTGGCGGCCGCGAAGCTGCCAGTGCGGGTTCGTTTTGTGACGCGTGAGGGTGAGTGATGGCACTCAAGGATGCTGAGAGCAAGCCGTTGAAGATGGAACAGATCCGGGAGCTGAGCGGCGACGATCTGCGTGACGCCCTCACAAAGCTCCAGGAAGCTCAGTTCCGACTCAAGTTTCGGGCGGGGACTGAGAAGGTGGACAATCCGCTGCGATTCCGAATCATGCGGCGAAACATTGCCCGGATGGAGACAGTGCTCCGGGAGAGGACGGATTGATGAGTCAGGAAACGAAGGCTCGGCGTGGTCGGAAGGTACGCTCGGGCGTCGTGGTGAGTGACGCCATGATCAAGACGGTCACCGTGAAGCTGGAACGGCAATTCGCTCATGGGCTGTACGGCAAGCAGATGACGAAGACGACGAGCGTCAAGGCACACGACGAACACGCCGCCGGCGTTGGCGATACCGTTCGTATCATGGAGACGCGTCCACTATCCAAGACCAAGCGGTGGCGTGTCGTCGAGATCCTTGAGCGCGCTCAATAGGGAGACGGATCCGTGGTTCAGCAGGAATCGATCGTCAAGATCGCGGACAATTCGGGCGCTCGTAGAGCGTTGGTGATCCGTGTGCTCGGCGGTAGTCGGCGGCGCTACGCGCGCATGGGCGACGTCGTGGTGGTCGCGATCAAGGATGCGCTCCCCAATGGGCAGGTCAAGAAAGGGGACGTGGCGAAGGCCGTTGTTGTCCGCACCGTCAAGGAGACCCGGCGCAAGGATGGAAGCTACATCCGGTTTGACGAGAATGCCGCAGTGCTGATCAACGAGGCTCGCGAACCGCGTGGCACTCGTATCTTTGGGCCGGTGGGCCGAGAGCTCCGCGAGAAGAGATTCATGAAGATTGTTTCTCTCGCGCCGGAGGTTTTGTAGACCATGAAACCGCTCGTGTACAAGAAGCGCAGGCGTAAGAAGAGTGAGCCGGTGTACCGTCACAAGATGCGGATTACCAAGGGTGATCAGGTGCGCGTCATCACCGGGGACCACAAGGGGCAAGAGGGGCGAGTCCTTCGCGTGGATCGCAAGCAGCGGCGATTGGTGGTGGAGGGCATCAATATCGTGAAGCGGCACAAGCAAAAAACGGGTCCCGATGCAGAGGGTGGAATCATTGAGTTCGAGGCCCCCTTCGATGCTTCGAACGTGATGCTTCTGGATCCAAAGAGCGGCGAGCCGACGCGCGTTCGTCGTCAGAAGGACAAGGACGGTACGATTGAACGGATCAGCGTGAAGTCGGGCCAGTCCATTCCAAGGGGTGGTTAGCGTATGGCCAAAGGGAAGGCAAAAGCAACGGAACAAGACTCCAGCGGTGAGGATAAGCAGGGGCCGGCACCACGCCCGCGGCTCTTAGAGCACTATGCGCAAGTGGTGCGACCGAAGCTCACTAAGGAGTTCGAATTCACCAATCCGCACCAGGTGCCGAAGCTCACAAAGATCGTCGTGAATGTTGGTATCGGCGAAGCCCCGAAGAACCCGAAGCTGCTCGAGGCTGCCGTGGCGGAACTGGCGGTGGTGACAGGCCAGCACCCGGTTATCACCCGTGCGAGGAAGTCGATCTCGAATTTCTCATTGCGTGAGGGCATGCCGGTAGGGGTGTCGGTAACGCTGCGCCGAAACCAGATGTGGGAGTTCCTGGATCGCCTGATCAGCATCGCCATGCCGCGAACCCGCGACTTCCGGGGACTCCCGAGCCGCTCGTTCGATGGCCGGGGCAACTACACGATCGGCATCAAGGAGCAGATGGTGTTTCCCGAGATCGATTACGACAAGGTCGAGAAGATCCACGGAATGGACATCACCTTTGTGACCACCGCCGGCCGGGACGACCTGGCGAGAGCACTGCTGCGAGAGTTAGGGATGCCGTTCCGCGGTGAGGTACCGGTGATCATTTGATGGAGGCTGTTGGATGGCAAGAAAAAGCCTGATTGCGAAGGCAAAACGGAAATCCAAGTTCGACGTGCGAAGCTACCGGAGGTGTCAACGCTGCGGGCGGGCGAGAGCGTATCTGCGGAAGTTTGGGATGTGTCGAATTTGCTTCAGGAACGCGGCGCTTCGAGGAGAGATCCCCGGAGTCCGCAAGGCGAGCTGGTGAAAGGAGCGGGTGTTCTGCTATGAGCATGAGTGACCCCGTTGCGGACATGTTGACGAGAATCCGGAACGCGTGCCGGGCCGGACACCGTCGGGTCGACATTCCACCCTCGAAGTTCAAAACGCAGCTCGCACGAATCCTGTGCCAACACCACTTCATTCAGGACTACAAAGTCCTGGATGATGGGTTGCACGGGTTGCTGCGGATCTATTTGAAGTACCAAGGCGACACGCCTGTCATCAGAGAGGTCAAGCGGGTATCGAGTCCGGGGTTGCGCCGCTATGTCAAGGCGCGCGAGATCCCGCGTGTGAAGAACGGTCTGGGGATGGCCATTCTCTCGACGCCGCAAGGGCTCATGAGCGATCGTGATGCGCGGCGTGCGCGCATCGGTGGCGAAGTCGTCGCCGTGCTCTGGTGATTCTATGTCTCGTATCGGAAAGAAACCGGTTCCCATACCGTCTAGTGTCACGGTCGAGCTGCGGGGCAACGCCATGACCGTAAAGGGGCCTAAGGGCGAGCTTAACCGCACCCTCCACTCCGAGATGGCGGTGAGCGTCGATGACGGCAGCGTGCTCGTCAAGCGACCGTCGGATGGTGGTAGACACCGCGCGCTTCACGGCTTGACCCGTTCGCTCATCAACAACATGATCGTTGGGGTCACGGAGGGGTTCAGCAAGTCGCTCGAGGTTCGGGGTGTGGGGTACAAGTTGGAGCCACTTCCGAAGGGCGTGCGACTGGTCGTTGGGTACTCACACTCCGTTGACTACGTGGCGCCACAAGGCATCTCAATCACCGTCGACGGCGGAACGAAGATGAAGGTCGAGGGCATCAACAAGGAATTGGTCGGCCAGGTCGCCGCTGAACTTCGTGCCGTTAGACGACCTGAACCGTACAAAGGCAAAGGCATTCGATACGTGGGTGAGCATGTTCGCACGAAGGCCGGGAAGACTGGAGCCAAGGTATGAGGACGATTCACAGGCCCAAGACCCGGGCGCAGCATCGCTATCGCCGCCACCTGCGAGTCCGTAAGAAAATATTCGGCACACCCACGCGCCCACGCCTGGTGGTCTTCCGATCGCTCAAGCACATCTACGCTCAGCTGATCGACGACGAGGCGAGCCGAACCATCGTAGGTGTGAGCGACCGCTCCAAGGACGTGAAGGTGGAAGGCAAGGGCAAGATCGCGTGCGGCTTTACAGTGGGCGCAGCGCTGGCGGAGCGGGCCAAGGCGGCGGGTATCAAGAGTGTCGTGTTCGACCGCGCAGGATACCCTTACCACGGACGCGTCAAGGCGGTCGCTGAAGGCGCGCGGAAAGGTGGATTGGAGTTCTAGCTTATGGCCCAGGGAAAGGGAAAGGAACGGGGACGCCGGGATCGCCGCGTCGAGCGTGAATCCGATCTCATCGAGAATGTCATTGCCATCAACCGCGTCGCGAAGGTGGTGAAGGGCGGACGCCGGTTTTCCTTCAGCGCGCTGGTAGCGGTGGGAGACGGCGACGGATCGGTTGGCGTGGGGTACGGCAAGGCGAACCAGGTGGCCGATGCGGTCCGCAAGGCCGTGGACGCCGCGCGGCGCGCCATGACCAAGGTGCCCCGCGCAGGGACCACGATCACCCATGAGACCATCGGCAAGCATGGGGCCGGACGGGTGCTGCTCAAACCGGCCACGTCGGGGACGGGAGTGATCGCCGGAGGCCCGGTGCGTGCCGTGCTCGAGTGCGCGGGGATCAGCGACATCCTGACGAAATGCCTCGGGTCGACCAACCGCGTCAACATGGTTGGGGCCACGATGGACGGGCTGGTCAACCTCATGACGCCCGAGCAAGTGGCCCGGGACCGAGGCATGGACGTCGACGAGCTAGGCTATCGCCCGCGGCAGGAGTTGCAGCATGCCTCCAGCTAAGGGAAAGGGCACCACCGGCGGGGCAAAGAAAACCGCCAAACGGACGCCGAAGAAGAAATCCACCAAAGCGGCCAAAGCTGCAGCCGGCACCAAGAAGTCAGCGACGACCAAGGCGAAGGCCACGAAGGCCAAGGCGCCGCCGGCCCGAGCGACGAAGTCGCCGGCGAAGGCGGCGAACGAGCCCCGGCCGGCCAAGGCGGCGGGCAGTGCAGGGCGGCTCCGTGTCCGACAGGTGCGGTCAGACGTGAGGCGGGCGGCGACTCTTCGCCTGACCCTCAGGGCGCTCGGGATCAAACACCACCAGGATGAGGTCGTGGTGACCGACAATCCTGCCATCCGAGGAATGCTCCACAAAGTGCATCATCTTGTTCGGGTGACCCCCGAGGAGTCCTGATGTCAGAAGAAAAAAGGCTAGGCCTGCACAACTTGCGTGCCCCGCGCGGGGCCGTCACGGCCCCGAAGCGAAAGGGACGCGGCCAGGGCTCCGGCCTCGGCAAGACGGCCGGGAGTGGACAGAATGGCCAGCGGTCTCGATCGGGTGGGGGGGTCCGTCTGGGATTTGAGGGTGGTCAAATGCCTCTCATCCGGCGGGTGCCGAAGCGGGGCTTCCGGAACCCGTTCCGAATCCCCAACCAGATCGTCAAGTTGCGCGACTTGGACCAAGTCGGCGGCGACGAGGTCACGCCCGCATCGCTGCTCGGCAGCGGCCTGGTGAGGAAGGCAGACCGTCCAGTGAAGATCCTCGCTGGTGGCGAGGTCACGCGTGCGTTCGTCGTGCGCGGCTGCGCTGTGTCCAAGCACGCCCGTGAAACGATCGAACAGGCCGGCGGGCGCATCGAGGCGTAACGATGACGGGTCCCCGCATTCCCAATCTGTTTGCCGTCCCTGAGCTCAAAGAGAAACTCCTCTTTACGCTCATGGTGCTGGTCATCTACCGCCTGGGTGCGCACATCGCCACACCGGGCGTCAACGTCCAGGTGATGGCCGATTTCGTCCGTAACCAGGGCGCAGGGACCTTTTTTGGCGTGTACGACTTGTTCACCGGCCAGGGGTTATCGCGGGCCACCGTGCTCGCCCTGGGGATCATGCCGTACATCTCGGCGTCCATCATGTTCCAGCTGGCGGGCGCCGTCTTTCCTTATATCGAGAAGCTTCAGAAAGAGGATGACGGACGGAAGAAGATCACGCAGTGGACGCGGTACATGACCGTACTGCTGTCCCTCGGCCAGGGCTACGGGTTTGCCATCTTCACCGAGTCGCTGACCGGAGCGGTGGCCCAGCCGGGCTGGGGCTTTCGCGTTCTCACCGTGCTCATCCTGACCACGGGTGCGGTCTTCTTGATGTGGCTGGGCGAGCAGATCACCGAGCGGGGCATCGGGAACGGGATGAGCCTGCTCATCTTCTTCTCCATCATGCAGGGAGCGTGGCCCGGCTTCTTTCGAACGATCGAGTTCGTCATCAGTGGCGTGATCAGTGCGCCGAAGCTGGTGGTTCTCGGCCTTGTGATGGTTGGCGTCGTGGCTGGCGTCGTGGCGATCACCGTATCGGCACGGCGGATCCCGATCCAGATTCCGAGAAAAGTGATGGGGCGTGGGAGAATTCGTGAGGGTCAGAAGACCTTCATTCCCATTCGGATCAACTCGGCGGGCGTGATGCCGATCATCTTCGCCCAGTCCATCATTATCGTGCCCGGCACCATCGCGACGTTCAGCAACGTACCGTTCCTGCAGGGCCTGTCGGATTCGTTCGCCCCGGGCACTGGTTTGTACTATTTGAGTTATGGACTGCTCATCATCTTCTTCACGTATTTTTACACGTCGATCATCTTCAACCCTGTCGATCTCGCGGAGAATCTCAAGAAGCAAGGTGGGTTCATCCCAGGCGTCAAGCCGGGCGCGGCAAGTGCTGACTATATTGACGACGTCCTGAGCCGGGTGACGCTGCCCGGATCGATGTTCCTGTGTTTGATCGCGCTCCTTCCGTTCTTCGTCTTTGATGCCTTCAACGTGCCATTCTTCTTCGGCGGCACGGCACTGCTCATTGTGGTGGGCGTCGCCCTCGACACCGTTGTTCAGGTGCAGCAACACCTGCACGTGCGGCACTATGACGATTACATGAAGCAAGGGCGCGTGAAGTTCCGCGGCCGGCGACGCTACATGTGAGATGCGCGGTGGCGGGACGGGTAGAACGGGTGTCGAGCGCATGAATGTCATCCTGCTGGGGCCCCCTGGGGCCGGCAAGGGCACGCAGGGAGCCATCATATCTCAGCAGCATGGTATACCAAGAATCGCAACGGGCGACCTGCTGCGCGATGCGGTCAAGGCCGGTTCGCCGCTGGGCGTGCGTACAAAGGGGTACATGGATCAAGGCAAGCTCGTTCCGGACGACATCATTTTCGGACTGATCGAGGAGAAGCTCGAATCCCGCGAGGCTCAGCACGGCGTCATCATGGACGGCTTTCCGCGGACCATCGCACAGGCGGAAGCGGTGGATCGTCTGCTTTCCTCGCGGGGTGCGCGAGTGGATTACGTGCTCGCCTTCGACGTGTCCGAGGAAGAGCTGGTGCGACGTATGGCGGGGCGCGCTGAGACGGACGGGAGGAGCGACGACACGCCGGAGACCATTCGCCGGCGACTCGATGTCTATCGGGAAACGACCGAGCCACTCATCGCATACTATCGCAAGCGGGATATCGTGACGCACGTCGAGGCAACGGGCGGCATCGATCAAATCGCCGCTAGGGTGGAAGAGGTGTTGGCCGCATGATTACGATCAAATCTGCTCGCGAAATCGAGACCATGGCGGCCGCCGGCCAAATCGTGGCCGAAACCCTGCAACTCGTCGCCTCGGAGGCTGCCCCCGGCGTGACCACCGAAGATCTCGATGCCCACGCAGAGGATTTCATTCGCAGCCACCCAGGGGCCCGCCCGTCTTTCAAGGGACTGTACGACTTTCCGAAGTCGCTGTGCACTTCAATCAATCATGAAGTGGTACACGGAATTCCCTCCGCGCAACGGGTGCTCGAGGAGGGTGACATTCTCAGTGTCGACTGCGGAGTCTGTCTCGAGGGCCTGCACGCCGACTCTGCGACGACGGTCGCCATCGGTGAGCCAACGGTGGAAGCAGCACGACTTCTTTCGGTGACGAGGGAGGCGCTCGACGCGGGCATCAGTTCTGCGCTGCTCGGAAACTACACCGGAGACATCGGACAGGCGGTTCAGCGCGTCGCAGAGGGAGCCGGATTCAGTGTCGTGCGTGAGCTGGTGGGCCATGGCATAGGCTCCAATTTTCACGAGGAACCACAGGTGCCCAACTTCGGTAAGCCGAAGAGGGGCCGGCGTCTGGTGGAAGGCATGACCATCGCGATCGAGCCAATGGTGAATTTCGGCCAACCGGATATCCGCACGCTTTCCGACAAGTGGACGGTGGTGACCGCGGACCAATCGTTGTCCGCTCATTTCGAACACACGGTCCTGATCCACCGAGACGGGCCGCGAGTCTTGACGGTCGTTCGCGCCCCGACACCGGCCTAGCGCGGCGGGCGAGCGGGTGCTGTCCGCCCGGTTGCGGCGCCCATCACCGACACCGTTACGAATCCAGGAAGAATCGCAGCAACCATTGGTGAATGGAGGGGTTGCCGGCGACCACCGGCCCGTGGCGAATGACATCGGCGCCCCCGTCGATGTCGCTGACGATGCCGCCGGCTTCGCGTACGAGTAGCGTTCCGGCCGCAACGTCCCAGGGAGCGAGGTGAAGCTCCCAGAACCCGTCGAATCGTCCCAGGGCCACGTCGACGAGATCCAACGCGGCGGAACCGGCTCGCCGCACGCCGCTGCTCGCGCCCATGATGCCAGCAAATTGCCGGAGGTACCGCGGCAGGAGCTCGGGCACCTTGAATGGGAAGCCAGTGCCGATGAGGGCCACCGCAGGATCGTGAACTTGGGACACCCGAAGTCTGGTGTCACCACACCAAGCTCCGGCGCCCGAGGCGGCCGTGAAGGTGAGTCCGCGCGCCACGTCGACGACCACACCGGCACGTAACGTTCCATCCACTACAGCACCGATGCTCACGGCATAGGCGGGGTAACCGTGTAGATAGTTGGTAGTCCCATCGAGCGGGTCGACGACCCAGAGCAGTTCTGCTGCGACGGCCTTCGGGCTCAGTTCTTCCCCGAGAACCGCGGAACCAGGCACCGCCGCGAGAATGTGTTCGGTGATGATCTGTTCGGCTCCACGGTCCACCTCCGTCACGAAATCGTTGAGTCCCTTCCGGGCCCACGCCGCCGGGTCCGCAGGCCTCTCCGCGCCTCGTATGAAAGCCGCTGCGCGTTCAGCGGCGTCGGTCGCGACAGAGACTAAATCACTATATTTCCACACCTTGCGACCCTTTCCATCACCTCGTTAGGTTGTGGCCATGGCACGAATCTTCTCAGGGATTCAACCGTCCGGCGAGCTCCATATCGGCAACTATCTCGGCGCCGTGCGCGACTGGGTCGAGCTTCAACGCGACCATGAAACGTACATTTGTATAGTCGATCTCCATGCCATCACGCAGGAATACGATGTTGGGACGCTCGCACGTCAGAGCTTCGAGATGGCCACGAGTCTCCTCGCCTCCGGGATTGATCCGAACGAGAGCGTGCTGTTCGTCCAGTCACACGTTCCTGAACACGCTGAGCTGGCCTGGGTCTTCAACACGGTGACGCCGCTCGGGGAACTCGAACGAATGACGCAATTTAAGGACAAATCGCAACGACAGGAAAGCGTGCTCGCCGGGCTGTTGAACTATCCCGTGTTGCAGGCGGCTGATGTTTTGCTGTACAAGGCGGATTTGGTGCCGGTCGGCGAGGACCAACTCCAACACATCGAGCTGATGCGCGAGATCGCGCGGAAGTGGAATGCCCGGTACCATCGCGGCTTCTTCCCGGAGCCCAAGGCGCAGACCGGTGACGCACTTCGGATTACCGGCCTCGACGGCCAGTCGAAGATGTCGAAGAGCCTGGGCAACACGGTGAGCATTCTCGAGGAGCCGGAGGAGATCTGGAAAAGCGTGCGGCCGGCGAAAACCGATCCGGCGCGCGTCACCCGTGGGGATCCCGGCAACCCCGACAAGTGCAACCTGTATTCGTTGCACCGGCACTTTTCGCCTCCCGATACGGTGAAGGACGTAGCGGAAAAGTGCCGATCGGCCGGTTGGGGGTGTCTCGACTGCAAGCGGGTTCTCGTTGACTATATGGCCGAGAAGTTCGGGCCGATGCGCGATCGCGCCCGGGAGCTCCGCGAGCATCCCGAACGCGTCGAGGAAATCCTGCGGGACGGTGCGGATCGGGCCGGTGAGGTCGCCCAGAGAACGATGCGTGGGGTGAGGGAACACATGGGATTCCTTCCGTCGAGGGTCGCTGCCCGAGTCAGTCAATGATCGATACCTGGCAGGAGCTCGTCCGCGCACTGAGGCTCGATCTCCTCGCATACCTGTTGGTGGCCATCATACTCGGCGGGGCTGTCGGTGCCGAGAGGGAGATCCAGGGGAAACCCGCAGGATTGCGCACCAATATCCTGATCTGTGTCGGTGCCGCGCTCTTCACTCAGCTTTCCTTGATGATGTCGGGTCCGTTCGGCGATCCGGCTCGCATCGCTGCTCAGATCGTGGTCGGCATTGGCTTCCTGGGCGCGGGAACCATCATCCTGAGTAGAGGCCACGTCACCGGGCTCACCAGCGCAGCCACCATGTGGTTGGTGGCGGCTATCGGGATGACCATCGGCTACGGTGCGGTGCTCGAGGCGGTTGGCGCAACGGTGTTGGTGCTGATCGTCCTGGCCGTGCTCCGACGTGTCGAACGGTATGTCAAGCGCAAGACACACGTAACGCGTCTATCGGTCGAAGTCGATCCGTCGCCGGAGCGGATTGACGAGATCGATCGGCTGGTGGTGGAAACGGGTCTCGAGGTGGAAGAACTGACGGCCGAGTTGCGTGGCGATGTCATGGTGGTGTCGTTGGAGATGCGCGGACCGAAGCCGTTACATGACAGAGCGAAGCTCGCGCTGTTGAAGGTCTCCAGAGCCTTGAGGTTGTCCGACGACCGGTGAGACGGCTCGTCGTCGATCTGCACTCGCCCCGACCCCTGTGGTGCGTCCCGGCCGCCACGGTTCGAGTCATCCGCGAGGCCCTCGGCCCTGACTGGATCGTCAAAAACCTGCGGACTCCGGCACCCAGCGACGGGGATGGCGGCGCGGGCTCGGTTGAAGCGGTGCGCGTGGCCCGGGGGGCAGAGGTGTACATCGGTTGGGGTATCCCGGCGGGTGTGGCCCGCGCCGGGGCAGGGACCCTGCGATGGGCTCACAGCGCGGCGGCCGGCGTGGGTTCGAGCCTGACACCCGAGCTCAAGGCCACGGGTGCCGTCTTCACCAATTCCCGGGTGATCCAGGCGGAGCCCATGGCCGACTGGGTCGTGGCCGCAATTGGGTTTTGCCTGCGGGGCTTTCACGCAGCGGTCTCCGCCCAACACGCGCGGCGGTGGGCCAAGGACGTGTTCACCGACAATACCACCGTCCGGGCTCGGGAATTCGGTGGGACCCGGATCGGCGTCGTGGGGCTCGGCGGAGTAGGTCGTGCGGTGGCCCGGCGGTGCGTGGCGCTCGGCATGGAGGTTCGGGCCGTCCGGCGGCGACCCGAAAGAAGGAGCCCGGCAGGCGTCCGGTGGGTAGGGGGGGCGCACGAGATCACCAAGCTGGCACGGCAGAGCGATGTATTGGTCATCGGCGCGGCGCACACCCGGCAGACCACTCGTCTGGTGGATGGACGTGTCCTCAGGGCACTGCCCCGCGGCGCATTCGTCGTGAACGTCGCGCGGGGGGCGTTGCTCGATGAGGACGCCCTGGTGTCGTTTCTCGACAGTGGGCATCTTGCAGGGTGCGTGCTGGACGTGGTGAGCGTCGAGCCGCTCCCAAAGGAACACGTTTTCTGGCGCCATCCGTCCGTGCTGATGTTTCCGCACGTGAGCGCGGTGTCAGAGCGGTTCTGGACCCGCGAAACCGAGCTTATTTTGGAAAACGTCAACCGTTATCTCTATGGCAGGCGGCTCAAGAACGTCGTCGATTTCGAAGCCGGCTACTGACGAATGGAAAACGTCATCAAAGCAGCGGTCGAGCGAGGCGCGTCGGATCTCCACATCAAGGCGGGTGATGTTTTTCGAGCCCGTATCGATGGGGAACTCCAACCGCTCACGAAACAACGCCTCACGCCGGAACAGACGAAGGCCATCGCTCTCCAGCTGATTCCCACGGAGGGCGATCGCCAGGCGATCGATCGGCTCAAGGATTACGATTGTTCGTGGGGGGCGCCGGGCATTGGACGGTTCCGCGTCAACATCATGCGCCAACGTTCCTCGTTCATGATCGTCATGCGCGTGATCCCGTTTGACGCGCCTTCCTTTGAGAAGCTGGGGCTCCCTGCGGTGCTCGAGGAAATCTCCCTGACTGAGCAGGGGATGATCCTCGTGACGGGCGGGAGCGGCAGTGGGAAGACCTCGACGATCACGGCCATGGTGCACCATCTTAATTCGACGGTGAGCAAGCACGTTGTCACGCTCGAAAGCCCCATCGAGTTTCTGCACCGTGACCTCAAGGGTTCCGTGACGCAGCGCGAGATCGGCGTCGACACCGATAACTTCGAAGTCGGTTTGCGGGCGGCGCTGCGCCAAGATCCGGATGTTGTTGTGATCGATGAATTGCGGGATGCCGAGATGGTGGACATCGCCCTGAAGGCCGCCGAAAGAGGCCACCTGTTGGTGTCGACGTTGCCCACCACCGGCTCAGCGATCACAATTGCGCGGTTGGTGTCGATGTTTCCGCCGGGCGAGCAGGAGATCGCGCGGCTCAGGCTTGCGGACGTCCTGCGCGCGATCATTTCTCAGCGCCTCCTGCCCCGAGCGGATGGTCACGGTCGTTGTGTGGCGTTCGAACTATTCGTCTGCAACCCGCAGATGCGAGAGCTGATCGAACGGGATCACCTCGAGAAGCTCAGCCGGGCGATCGAGCAAGGAGGCGACAGCCAAATGCAGACCCTTGACCAACACCTGATCGAGCTCGTACAAAGCGACACGGTGGCACTGGAAACCGCGTTGGCAGTGGCCGAAAAGCCGGCGGCGCTGAAGAAACGCGTGGATGGTTCGACGGCCGGCACGCCCTCGAAGGGGCGCAAGACCACCGCCAAAGGCGGAGCGCGTAGCCAAGGGGGCGCCAAGGGCAAAGAGGCTGGTGAGAAGAAGAGCGCTTCGTAGCCCCCCCCGCCCCCCCGCCCCCCCCGCCGCCCCCCGCCCCCCCGTCTGGGGTCCTCAGACCCCGATTGGCATCGCCGTTCCGCGACTCCCCGGATCGGATGCCGTGCGGCGGGTAGAGACCGCCATCATCGAACAGTTGATGGCTTTTGGATACGCCGTGACCGAAGAGGCGTTCACCGCCCGTACCCACCGCCTCGATGCGGCATCAGTGGCCGGAGCGGGCTTGGCGTGGGTGGCACTCGGCCACGTGCCCCTGCTCGTATCGTCTATTCCAGCATGGATTGCTGTACTCACCGGCCTGGTCGCCCTGCTCACCGTCGGATTGCTCGCCCTAGCAGTGGTTCGCCGGGCCTTCGCCCGCTGGCCGGCCGGATTGGTGGCTGGGGCAGTCAACCTCTCGGCGACGCTGCGTGCGGAGGATCCCCGGTTGTGGCTCGTGGCGCATTCGGACAGCAAGGTGCAGAAAGTGTCTCTGCGAGGCCGTGTCCTCGCGGCGGTGCTCCTGGGAGTTGGGACGGCCGGTGTGTTGGCCTGTCTCGGCGCGAGAGTGTTCGGCTCGCTCCCGGTGTCGGTGGTTCTCCCGTGGGTCGGCTGCAGCGTGATCGGTGGGGTGGCCATCGCCGGTCGCCCCGTGAGAGATGGCTCTCCTGGAGCGGTAGACAATGCCTCAGGCGTGATCGCCGCCCTCACGGCAGCAGAGTGCCTGCGACATCGGACTGACGTGGGCGTGTTGATCACCGGTGCTGAGGAGTTCGGCATGGAGGGGGCCAGGCAGTGGGTCCGTGGCGCGACGCGCCGTGGGTCCTTCGTGAACTTCGACGGCCTCGACGCCAGGGGACGCTTCAACGTCATGATCCATCGGTGGCGGGGGGAGGCACGGGATGGGGGCGACGCCATTGACGGGCCAACCCTCGCGGCGTCGGTAGCGGCCGAGCTTCGCCGCGCGCGGCACGAGGTCCGTACCGCCCCGCTGCCGCCCGGAATCTTCGTGGATGGCGCCGTGCTTGCGGGAGCGGGCATGCATGGCCTCACGCTGAGTTGCGGCGACTGGAGCACGCTCGGCGTCGTGCACACCGACGGTGACACTCCGGAGCGCACCGACGTGACGTACGCCGTGCAGGCCGGGCTGGCCGTCGGGAGCGCTGCCGACCGCTTGCTCGGTTGACGCCTTCGTAAAGCGGGCGTACGTTTGTCAGAGGATGCCCCGTGTGGAACCCGCGGGGCTTTTTTCTTGGCTCAACGACGGACCGCACTGAACATGTTTGGGCCCAAACGGCAATGCGTTGTAGTGGTGGGGGCGCAGTGGGGGGACGAGGGGAAGGGGAAGATCGTCGACGTTCTGGCGGAGCGCGCCGACCTCGTCGTGCGTTACCAAGGCGGGGCCAACGCTGGTCACACCGTGGTCGTTGGCGACGACGAGCTCATTCTGCACCAAATCCCCTCGGGAATACTCCATCCAGCAACCCGTTGCATTATTGGCAACGGAGTGGTCCTCGATCCCGAAACACTGGCGGACGAGATTGAAGGACTCGAGGCCAGAGGCGTGGAGGTCGCGGGCCGTCTCGCCATCTCCGACCGGGCTCATCTCGTCTTGCCGTATCACAAGGTGCTCGACCGGGAACTGGAGAGAACCCAGAAGATCGGGACGACGGGCCGTGGGATTGGTCCGGCCTACGAACACAAGTTTGGCCGCCGCGGCCTTCGGGTGGGAGATCTCCAATCGCCTTCACGAGTTCAGGAGGTCATCTGCCAGCGCGTGGGAGAGGTGAACCGGACGCTCGAGGTATTCGGAGCCACGGCACGGGCCGATGAGGGAGAACACCTCGAGCTTCTCAGTCGGTTGACGCCGTCTCTGCTCGCCATGATGGCCGACACTGGCCTGATGACCTTCCAGGCTCTGCAAGAGGGGAGACGGGTGCTACTCGAGGGCGCCCAGGGTGCTCTCCTCGACGTCGATCACGGAACATACCCGTTCGTGACCTCTTCCAACACAACGGCAGGAGGGGCCGCGGTTGGCGCCGGGATTGGGCCAACGGCGGTGGATGCGGTGCTCGGGGTGGTCAAGGCTTACACCACTCGCGTTGGCAACGGCCCTCTACCCAGCGAAGCCGAGGGTGGAGAGTCGGAGCAACTGCGGGAGTTCGGGAGTGAGTATGGAGCGACCACCGGGCGGCCCCGCCGCTGCGGCTGGTTCGATGCGGTGGTGCTGCGGTACGCCGTGCGCATCAACGGGCTGACCGATCTCGCCGTAACAAAACTCGACGTTCTGGATACTCTTCCTCGCATCCCGATCTGCGTCGGCTATACGGCGGCTGGCCAGTCCGTTGAGCACATGCCATCGGACGTCGCAGGCCTCAACACCGTCGAGCCGGTCTACGAGGTGCTGGACGGGTGGTGCCGCTCGACAAAGGACGCACGTGTCCTGGGAGATCTCCCCAGGGAAGCCAGAGTATACCTCGATCGGATTCAGGAACTCGTCAGCGTGCCCATCGCGTATGTGAGCGTGGGTGCGCGGCGGGATCAGATCATCGGTGCAACATGACCCTGCGCTGTCTTCCTACCCTTGGCGTCGTCGTGTGGCGTCGGCCTGTGAGCTGGGGCGTGGCTGACTAACTGGGGTTGGCGAAGCGTGAGCTGAACACTCGCAGCGGAGACCGGCTCGGGGCGGTTCGCCCGTACGAGTAGTAATACGTGTACTCTCGATCACGCTTGTGGGTCACAGCGTTCAGCACGACGCCTGCGATTCGGGCTCTCACGCGACGCAGTTGTTCGAGCGCGCGTTGCGCTGCGGTTTCTTCGGTGTCACCGCTGCGTACGACGAGGATAGCGGCATCGGCGGTCGTCGCGATGATTGAGGCGTCCGTGACCGGTAGGGTCGGTGGCGTGTCCATGATGAGGTAGTCGTAGTCGTGCCGCAGCTGACCGATCAGCGAGTGCATGGCGTCTGACCCGAGGAGCTCCGAGGGATTCGGCGGCAACGAACCGCTGGGAAGTATATCGAGGTTCTCCACGATATCCGGTCGAATCGCCTCCCGAGGGGACGTGTCCCCCACGAGTACGTCCGTGAGGCCCGGGCTGTGTACGAGCCCGAACGCGCGGTGAGCCTGCGGACGGCGGAGATCTCCATCAATGAGCAGCGTCCGGCGGCCGCTCTGGGCCAGCGTGATCGCGAGATTGACGGCCGTCGTCGTTTTGCCTTCTCGTGGGCTGGGACTGGTGATGGTGATGAACTGCAGTGGTCGGTCGGCGCCAACGAAGGTGACGTTCGTGCGCAAGGCCCGGTACGATTCCACCGCGGGCTCCCCGACATCGAGTTTGTTGATCGCCACGACCGGTGAACGTCTGCCGTTCGGATGAGGCATCAGCTTGGGATCGTGGGGGATCAGACCGAGGACCGGCACCCCGAGCACGCGCTCGATATCCGCCGAGCTCTTCACGGTTTGGTCCAGGTACTCCAGGAAGAAGGCGCCAGCCAGACCGAGCAACAAACCCACGAGCACTCCCAAAATCACCTTCTGCCGCACTGTCGTGCCCACCCGGTACGCCGGTGCCGCGCCATCGAGAATCTCCACGTACGGTGCGATCGTCGCCTCCTGCATCCGGGCAGCTTCGTATTGGCCCAACAGATACCGGTACGTGTCATTGAGAATGTTGGACTCGAGCTCGAGCTGCGCGATCTGCGTCGCCTTCCCGGGGAAGGTGGCCAACGTCGCGCGCTCTTCGTTGATCTTGGAGCCCAGCGCCGCGAGCCGTGCCTCGAGACTGCGAGCCGCGGCGTCGACAGCGGTAGCGAGGGCTTCGTGACCCTGCTGAAGGCGTTCGTCGAGCGCGGCGACCTGGGGGTTGTTCTCTCGCAGGCCCAGCGCCCCGGCGGTCAGCGTCCGCCGCTCGTCGTACAGCCGGAGCAGACTCTGGATCTGGAAATTGAGAGCAGCATTCTCACCGATTCCTTCGACGGCAGCCAGCCGGTTGAGCGTTTCGATCCCTATGGAATCTCCGTGACCCATTGCCTCTCGAATCGTGGAGAGCTGCACAATGGAGAACTGGCGCTGCTGCTCGAACTGCCTGATCGATTGGACAATGGCCTGCTCCTCGGTCGACAAATCGGTGATCTGTTGACCTTCCTTGAAAGCCTGCAGGTCGGCGAGCTTGTCCCGAAATGCCGAGTCCACACGGATCAACTGGTCCGCGATGTACTGGCGGCGCGTCCCGGCGATCTCCCGAGCACGCCGTGCGCCGTCCAGCCGCAGTTGGGCGGCGGCGGCGTTGAGCACGAACGGGACCAGCGTTGGATCGGTACCGGTAAACGCGATGTCCACCGCGTTCGTCCCGGACCGTACTGCGTATGAGAGCCCCGCACTCACGCGCGACGCCGCCTGCTCAGCGCTCACCACGGCCAACGCCAACTCGCGCTGCTCCGTCGAGGGAAGAACGCTGAAGGAAAAGCCCGGCCCCTCGGCGGTAGCCGTGTAGGATCCCGACGTGATTACGGAATCCAGAGCATTTCTCAGCTCATACCCCGCCGGGCCGCTGAGCACCAGCGTGTGACGACCGTTCGGCGCAAGAGAGTCCACCGTGATGGCGGTGAGGACGTTCCCCCGGTGCACCGTAGGGTCGGTCATCTGCAGCCGAAGCTGCAACTGGTCCACGACCCGGAGCGCCAGACCCTGGGTGGTCAGCACCAGTGCCTCCGAGAGGATCGGATCCGTGCGGAGGGCGAACTCGTCGATGTCGATGTCGTCGAGACGGGCAAAAACCTGCTTGGGAGAGTTGACCTGAATGGCGAGATTGGACTGGTACTGAGGGACGATCCGGCGCCCGGTCACAAGGGCGCCGCCTCCCACGAGCAGCGCGAGAAAGGAGACCAAGAACCAGTGGCGTACCACGACCGCCGCGAGATCCTTTAGGTGAATCTCCCGCAAAGACCGATCGGCTCGCCTGAAATCTGGGCCCGCTGACTCCGTGCCCTGTGCCCGATTCACGTGTATCTCTCCCTCATCGGATGTACCTTGGCCGGCAGCGATGGCCTGGCCTCCGCGGGTCCAGACACCAGACAACGTGCACGGTACCGGGCCAACACCACGTAAGGGGCAAAATCCATACCCTGCTCAGAGCCGGGATGTGGCCACCGAGGCCACCTGGTCCACCTCCCAAGGGGAGGGATCGGGCCGTTCGCATCGGGCTCACTCCGTGGGGACTCAACCACGCATTCCGGGGTGCCCTGTTTTAAGTCATAGAAATGGAAGCGGCGAATCCAGATCAAGCTAAGGTGTACTGTGGAAGTCCGCAAGTCGTTATCCCGTATAGTGTTAAATCCGCTCCCCCTGCTGGGAGCGGCGAACGTCGGAGATTGGACACGTGCCCGCCGGGCCCCTGATTGTCGTCGCCCAGCCTTTTAAGGGGACATTCTCGGCTTCGGAGGTGGGTGCGGCCTGTGAGCGCGCTGCCCGGACAGTGGGCGCCGTCACGGTGATCCTGCGGGGAAGTGACGGGGGGGATGGTCTGCTGGAGGCACTCGCTTCGCAAATCCACAGGCGAACTGCATATGAAGTGACGGGCCCTCTGGGGGCCTCGGTGGTGGCTCCGGTGGGCTGGCTGGACGCGGCCACGGGCGTCATCGAGTCGAGACTGGTCTGCGGGCTCTCCCTGCTGTCCTACGCGGAGCGGAACCCCATGCTGGCGACCACTCGAGGGCTCGGTGAGTTGATCAGCCAAGTCGTGGCCGACGGCGCACGTCAGCTTTACGTGGGGCTCGGAGGAAGCGCCACCATGGATGGGGGGGTCGGGATGGCCCGGGCCTGGGGCTGGACTCCCCGGGGGGTGGGTGGGGAGCCATTGCCTGAGGGTGGTGGGGCGCTGGCAGCCCTCGAACGCATCGACCGGGGCTCCCGGCCGGCGGCCGAACTCATCGCCCTGGCGGATGTGCGCAACCCGCTGACCGGGCCTGCAGGGGCTCGGATCTACGCGGCGCAGAAGGGAGCCGACAGCGCCGCGGAAGAGTGCCTGGCGCAGGGCGTAGACCGCCTGGTCGAGGCCACCCAGGATTTGGGATCGAAAGAGTTGGCGCTTCGGGATGGTGCCGGGGCTGCCGGAGGACTGGGATTCGGTTTGACGCTGTTTGGGGGTGGGGGCCTGGTGCCCGGCGCGGGGTGGGTCCTGGATCGCTTGCGGTTCGCCGAGGTCCTGGCCGGAGCCGTCGGCGTGCTGACAGGGGAGGGCGCGTTCGACGCCACGTCTCTCCAGGGCAAGCTGACCGGCGAGGTCCTGCAGCGTGCTGCTCGAGCCGGTGTTCCCACGGGGCTTCTCGCGCCCAGCGCGGAGTCGGTGCCGGACGGGACGGTGGTGGAGAGCGGGGGAGGGCAGTGGGATGCAGGCGAACTCGAACGCCGCGCGAGCCGCGCGGTGCGCCGATTACTTCGCTTGCCGCTCGCATAGCACCCGTCTATCTTCCTCCGTTTCTTAGGCTTCCGCCATTCACGAGCGGCTGGCACCATGACCGATACATCCACGATGGACAAGCTGGTTTCACTCGCCAAGCGCCGAGGGTTCATATTTCAGTCGTCGGAGATCTACGGCGGCTTGGGGTCCGTGTGGGATTACGGGCCCCTTGGTGTCGAGCTCAAGAAGAACTTGTCGGAGCGCTGGTGGCGGTCGATGGTTCATGCCCGGTCGGACATC
>JBDHFY010000055.1:0-20461 GCA_039590195.1 Gemmatimonadota bacterium
TGTACTTCCGCACCGAAACGGTGACGTTGATGCCCGCCAACGCCATTTGATCCCTAATCTCGGCTGCCGTCCTGCCGTCCACCGTGAACGTCCCAATGCCACACTTCACCGCCCCAAGATCTCGCACTGCGACGCCTGGCAGCTGTGCAAGGCACTCGCGGAGCTGACTGGCCAGACCCCGAACCCGTTCCCAGGTGGCGGCGAGACCCCACTCGAGCGCGTACTCCACAGCAACCCCAAGTCCCACCTTGCCGGCGACGTTCGTCTCCCAGTTCTCGAAGCGACGGGCATCCTTCCGAATCTCGTAGCGGTCGGAGTACACCCAGTCGGCCGCGTGCAGGTCGAGGAACGGAGGCTCCAATCGCTCGAGCAGGCTCCGGCGGACATACAACATTCCGGTCCCACGCGGCCCCCTGAGAAATTTACGCCCCGTCGCCGAGAGCATATCACATCCGATGCGCTCGACGTCCACCGGCATCTGTCCAACCGACTGGCATGCATCCAACAGATACGCTACTCCATGCTCCCGTGCGATCTCGCCGACCCCCTCGGCCGGGTTGACGAGCCCCCCATTTGTCGGCACGTGGCTTATGGCGATCAGCTTGACCCGCTCGTCCATCGCGGCCCTCATAGCGAGGAGATCGAGCTGGCCGTGCTCGTCGTTCGGGATAGCCTGAATCTCAACGCCGATTCGCTTGGCGATTTGCAGAAACGCGATGTAGTTGCTCGCGTACTCCGCTACCGACGTCAGGATGCGGTCGCCCGGCTGAAAGGGGATGGAATAGAACGCCATGTCCCAGGCGCGGGTGGCGTTCTCGATGATGGCCAACTCCTCGCGAGAGCAACCTAAGAGGCGACCGACGGAATCGTAAACAGCTTCGAGCGACGCACGGGCCTCATTCGCTGCCTCGTAGCCGCCCACATGAGCCTCGAGCTCGAGATGTCGGATCGTAGCATCAAGCACCGGCTGCGGCATGAGGGCTGCGCCGGCATTGTTGAAGTGAAGGACGTTCTCACAACCAGGCGTCTCGCGCCGCGCCCGGGCGATATCGAGGGTCATCAGGTCCCCTTCCGCACCCCCATCCGTTAGCTACCAGCTACTAGCTCTTAGCTATTAGCTACTGCCTATGAGTCTGTTGTTTCTACTGGCGAACGGCTCTTTGGTCGCACTGGTTCTTGAAGAAGCGTACACTCCAACACCTTCACCCTGGCGGCTATTGTCTGCTCCACGCTGCGGGGCACGCGGTAGCATATGATCTGTAGCAGTCACCTGGTGGCTAGTACCCCAACGGTAAGTAGCTAACAGCTAATAGCTAGCAGCTAAAAGCTAAACACGCACATATCCAATTCCCTCTCGGAATTCCAGCTGTGTCCCGTACGGCCGTGACAGCCTCATCAGGTCATCAACGATTTTGTGACCTTCTTCCCGCGTCGCCATCATGGGTGTTCCGCGGCGGTGTCGCGGATCTTCGCGGCCCAGTGTGATGGGATAGAGCTTGATCTCTTGCACCACACCGCCCTCGAAGGTGATGTATGGAACCATACTCTCCCAAAAGACCGAGTCGCTGTAGAAGTCGGCGATCCAATCATAGTACAGGGACGGGTCGAGTGTTTCCACGTCGAGTTGACCCGCCTGGAATACCTCCGCCGGAATCTGCTTCACCGTCTCGAACTGGAAAAGGAAGTTGCCGAGGCTATAGAAGATCGGTTTATCTTGATATACCTCGATGGCGCGCAGCAGGTGGGGGCCCGTTCCAAAGAAGGCATCGGCACCGGCGTCAATACACGCGTGGGCGAACGGTCGCAGAAAGCCTGCCGCAACGCTCTGCTCAGCAGCGGCCGCGTGAGCGTGAATCGTCACGATCACTATCGAGGCGTTGCGGCGGGCAACGGTCACGGCATTCGTGATGCGCTCGATGTCACTGTCGCGGCCCGCGCTCAGCACCGCAGTCGGCGACCCCGGAACGAATTTTCGACCCATAAAGGTGAGTTCGTTCTCCGGTGGCGGCTCGTAGAGCGGCGCGTAGGTCACCGAGCGAATCGCCTCCTCAATCCGCCCGAGGTCATTGAATGAGCTTGGCTCGACCTGATACGTCATGTCTACCCACAGAGGGCTCAACCCGGGGCGGCCATTGGCATGTGGCGACCTCGGTCCTGCGACCGACCACGCTGGAACTGATCCCCCGATAGGGGCACAGCTCACCTGAGCGACCCGGCCGCCGGGCGTATCCACGTACCCGGGCCGCGAAGCCTCCTGCAGATCCGCCCCCGCCCCGGCATGGCTGATGCCCACTCGATCGAGGTTGGCGAGAGTACCGAGGAGCCCCTCGGCCCCGTAGTCCATCGTGTGGTTGTTGGCGTTCCCAACGACATCAAATCCCATCCACTTCAGCTCGTCGGCTCCCCACGGCTCGCAGATCACATTCATGTCCCGGCCCTTTGGGGTTGGGTACACCTTGCTCGCCTCGTGGAAGATCATCTCGCAATTGCCCCACGTGCAGTCCGCCCCACGCAAGAGTTCGACGAGTTCGAGGAACCGAGCGTCTCGACGCTCGGAGACCTTGCGAGTGATGACGCAGTCGCCCACGGCAGCCATCGTGACCCGGTCTGGGCGCGCCATCACCCTGTCCGGGATCAACTGTGCGGCCCCGGCCGCCGCAACAGCTCTTCCCACCTGGCCAAGAAACCTTCGTCGTCGCATTACACCCCTCCCTATTGGTGAGGATTACCATCACCAAATACTCTTCAGCTCACAGCAACTGTTCGCGGTTCCGCAAAAGCAGGGCGGCCGGCCGGGCAATGTCAAGATTGGACCCCGTTCGACCCCCGAAAGGGGTTGGGCGGCGTGCTCACCGCTCAGATTTCTTTCTCAGGCGTAGCACGGTGCCTCCACGGGGTTCACCTTCGGCGCACGGCGTGCCGGCAGATAGCAGGCGATATGCGCCACACAGGTGAGAGGCCCCACAACACCCAGGTGTCAGCGGGTCCCTCGTCCCAACTTCAAAGAGCATATGTGCCAACACTCGAACGAGCGCTACCGCGCCCATAACATCCGCAGCCACGCCGACGAGTGGGATTCAGGCAAGTTCCTTTGCACCAACGCCTCGTTCACGATCACGACCGGAGGTGCGTTCTCATCATCCCGATCGGTGACCGCGCGGCCGCGGCGCAACGGGACACCGGCGGTGGCAAGTAGCGAGAGCGCACCTCATACACCGCCACGCCCTTCTGGAGCAGGGAGCGGGAGCGGGCCACCCCACCACACGCTCAAGAAGCCATCAGGACAGTAAGATCTTGTTTAACAATAACTTACGCATTATTGCGATGTTTCTGCTCCACCGAATATGGTGGGAATGGGGGTGGGCTCCGCTCCCCGCTCCCCGCCCCCTGCTCCCCGAGAGACTCCTCCCGCTATTTTCCTGGGCGACGATGGGTAACTGGGGGGTGGCTGTTCGCTTCCCCTCGCTGCTCCCCGCACACCATTTTCCCAGAGCACCACCCTATGACCTCACGCCGAAACATCGAAATCGAGCACAAATTCTTGGTGGTCTCTCCGTCAGGGTCAGGGCGGGCGGTGGCACAGGCTACGTCACCATCAAGGGCAGACGGACAGGGTACGCTCGTCCAGAGTTCGAGTACGAGATACCGGTCGACGACGCCAACACGATGATCGATACCCTCGCACGTGGGCGGGTCGTGCAGAAGACCCGATACCGAATCCTTCACCGGGATTTGATCTGGGAGGTCGACGAGTTCCACGGCGCAAACGCAGGCCTCGTGATCGCCGAGGTGGAGCTGGAAGATGAAGCGCAGCCGTTCGAAAAGCCGGAATGGGTGGGCGACGATGTGACGCTCGACAATCGGTATGCCAACTCGCGGCTGGCCATTGAGCCGTACCGGGAATGGAGGGAGAAGGGTTAGTGAGAGGCAAAAGTGAAAGCCCCGGGCGGTTTCTACCCGGGGCGTGTGTGATCGGCGACTTCCATATAGGTCCCCGGCCCTCCCCGGGGTGCAGCTCTACCGGTTGTCGAACTCCACCCGCTCGAACTCGTCCCACAACACCATGACGGTGTCTCCATCGCCCTGTTCGATGAAAACACCCTTGTGCTCGTCATTCACGTCGTTCGAGCCACTCATGGCAAACGACCTGCCATCGAGCAAGGTCACGCGAGCCGCGCGGCTGGACTCCCGCTCGATCGACTGGATCATCCCAAATTCGATGTCGAACTCCATCCCCCGAGATCCCCCGTCGAGAATTTCCCAGGTCCACTCTTCATCGTTGTCCCAGCGGATCCTCCCCGAGAAGGACTCACCATCGGCCGTGAAGACCGTGCCCCTCAAGGGTCGTCCGCCGTCGAACTCGGTGTAGTTGAGGTTGGAGGGCGGCTCGTGGAACCGGACCTCCTCGAAGTCGTCCCACTCCACCCTCACCTGCCCCAGGTCCCGGTCACCAACGAGGATACCCCGGTTCTCGTCATTGACGTCGTTGGTCCCGCGAAGGCTGTGCTCCTCACCGGAGGTCAGCGTGACGAGTGCCCTGGTCGAGCCGTCCCGCTCGATGCTCGAGATGTTGCTGAACTTGAGGGAGAGGCGACGGCGGCCGTCGCGACCGTCCAGCTCATCCTCCCCGAAGATCTCGTCCATGTCCCAGGTGATCCAACCTGAGAACTCCTCGCCACCACGGGTCCGCAGGGTGCCGTAGAGGCGCTCGCCCAGGGGCGAACTCGTCTCCCGCGGCGCGGGGATGAACTCGATCTCGTCGAGGTCATCCCATGAGAGTTCGACGTCACCCCACGAGTCGTCCGTCACGATGATGCCGCGATTGCTGGTGCCGAGGTCAGTCGAGCTCCGACGCAGCTCTTGCTCGTCGCCAGACTTGAGCACCAGGAGGGCGTAGTCATCGTCCAGCACCTGAAGACTTCTGATGTGGCCGAGACGAATCGCCGAGGTCGCGCTGCTGGAAAGACTCCGCTCGCGTCCCACTCGAATCCCAAGGATTCGCCTGTCCCGATAATCCTCACGGTAGTCGCGTCCGGAGAGCCGCCGAGACTCCCGGATGTGGCGGCTGGGAATTTTCTTGCTGGCGTCAAGGAAATCCACCCAGTGGCCTTCGTTCTGGTCCCACCGGATGAAACCCTCGTAAGTATCGCCATCCATGGTGGTGACACGGCCATAGAGCCGCCCCGGATCGTTCACTTGGGCGAGCGCGGGTCCGGCAAATGCCATGACGGCGGCAGCGAGGAAGGCACTAGAGACCAAACGTGCGGTGGAGGTCATCATCGTCTCTCCGGTAGGGAATGCGTTGAGCTGCTTTACCTTATACGCGCACAGCCGGGGGGAAGTTTCATGCTCGGGACCCTCCCTGGCCAACGGTCTTTCTACACCGTAGAATTGCCCCATGAATACACACGAATCTCCTCCCGAATCGCGAGTCACCCGACGGGACTTTCTCCAAGCTGGCGCTTTAGGGTTGGCCACGGCCACGCTGGCCTGCGCGGTGGAGGATCTCGCGCAGGGGGACCGCCCGAGCTTCCGGATCACCACCCAGGATGCCTTCGATCCGTCAACCATCTCCCGGTACGAGGGCAACCACTCGGCTGTGTACAGCTACATCGACCGGCAGCTCGAGCAACATCTGCGGAGCATCCAGCGTTGGCTCAGGCAACCATCGGTGAGCGCGCAGAACATCGGTATCACTGAGATGGCCACGATGGTGCGCAACGACCTCAGTGCTCTCGGCTTCCAGGAGGCGGAGTTGGTCCCGACCACGGGACATCCCGGTGTGTGGGGCTACTACGACGCGGGCGCCGACAAGACGCTGATGGTGTATCTCATGTATGACGTCCAACCGGTGAACCCCGAGGATTGGCGATCACCGCCGTTCGAGGCCAACCTGGTGGACACCGAGCACGGCACGGTGATCATGGCAAGGGGCGCCACCAATCAGAAAGGTCCCGAGCGAGCGTTCTTCAATGCCCTCGAGGCGATCATCGCCGCCGAGGGTACGCTACCGGTGAACCTCATGGTGGCCGCCGAGGGTGAGGAAGAGCTGGGATCTCCTCACTACCCAGAGGTGATCGACCGATACGAAGCTCGCCTCCGCGAGTGTGACGGTGTCTTCTTCCCGTTCAACTCCCAGAATCCAAACGGCGAGCTCACCATGAGCCTGGGAGTCAAGGGCATCCTGTATTTCGAGATGGAGGCCACCGGAAACCCCCGGGGTGGCCCCATCCAATCCGAGATCCACGGGTCGTACAAGGCAATCGTCGACTCCCCGGTGTGGCATCTCATGCATGCTCTGGCATCACTGACCACACCGGACGGCAACACGATTCTCGTGCCGGGCTACTACGATCCGGTTCGTGAGCCCACTGCCGAAGAACAGCGACTCATCAACGGTATGCTCGATCGGTGGAATGAAGACCTGCTGCGAGCAGGTTTAGGGGTGGAGCGATGGATTGACGGGATCACGGGAGCGGATGCGATCCTCCGATATCTGTACGAGCCCACTCTGAACATCGATGGCATTTGGGGCGGCTACACGGGAGAGGGAACCAAAACCATCCTTCCCCACAAAGCGACCGCCAAGGTGGACTCGCGCCTGCCGCCCAATGTGCGCCCGGACGAGGCGCTGGCTAAGATCCGTAGGCACCTCGACGACCATGGGTTTACGGATATCGAGATCCGCCAACTCTCCGGCTACCCAGCAGCGCAGACGTCCGTCGAGGCACCTCTCGTCCAGGCCGCCATCGGCGTGTTCAACAAGTACAATCAAATACCGTTGGTGTGGCCGCGGCTGGCTGGAAGCGCGCCGTTCTACCAGTTCACAGAGCGCCTCGGCCTGCCGCTCGTCTTTGCCGGACTTGGCCACGGCTCGGGCGCTCACGCTCCAAACGAATACATGGTGATCCGGCCACGGGATGGGTCGAACGTAGCCGGCTTGGCGGACATCGAAAAGAGCTATGTCGATCTGCTGTACGCACTGGCAGAGGTGGGGTAGCTGTCAGAAGCGGCAGGAGAGGCAGATGCGGCGGGAAGGGCAGAGGAACAGTAGACCCCGGCAGGGCCAGACGCCGCTACTCCTCCTGTCTCGCTTCTCCCCTCTACCCTCTCCCTTCATCTATCTTGACCACAACCATTTTCTCCTCGGTGAGATCCCGTATCGTGTAGCTGACGCCACCCACCCCCAGTCCAGAGGGCCCGCGGCCCGCAAACGGCATCCAGTCAACGCGAAACGCCGAATGGTCATTGATCATGACCGCCGCCCCCTTCAATCGTTGAGCGGCAAGAAGCGCGCGATCGATATCCTGGGTGAAGATAGCAGCCTGGAACGACCACTTCACATCATTGGCCTGTTCGATGGCATCGTCAAACGTCTTGAAGCTGTTGACTATCACGACAGGACCGAAGACTTCTTCCTTTAACACCCTGGTGCCTGCCGGGGCATCAGCAATCACCGTCGCCGCATAGCATTGGTGATCGAGGGCCTCACCACCTGTGGTGACCGTCGCACCGGCCTTCCGGGCCTCCTCAACCCATTCATGCACTCGGGCCACCTCGCCTTGACGGATGAGGGGACCAACGTCGGTGTCGGGGCTTGTGGGATCGCCCACCACGAGGGCCGCTGCTCCTTCGGTTATGCGGCGAACCACCTCGTCCTTGATCGACGTGTGGACAAACACTCGTTGCACGCTGACACACACCTGGCCCGCGTGGTAATATCCACCCTTCAGTAGCGCGGGAAGGGCGCGGTCGAGATTCGCGGTTTCGTCCAGGATGACCGGGGCCGCGCCACCGTGCTCGAGGGTACATCTGACGCCGGGCGCGAGCTTCGAACGGAGGTACCAGCCCACACGCGCACTCCCAATGAAGTTGAAGAACCCAATGCGTTCGCTGCTCACGAGTTGTTCGGCGACTTCGTTGGTGGAAGGCACCGCCATCCCGAACTCCGGCCGTAATCCCGCACCGCGAAGCAACTCCATCACCACCATACACGAAATGGCCGTGTCGGGCGCAGGCTTCACCAGCACTGGACAACCGGCAGCCACGGCCGGCGCCACTTGGTGTGCAATGAGATTGACGGGATGGTTGAACGCACTGACCGCCGCTACGACACCGATCGGCTCTCGCACGGTGAACGCCAGCCTCCCCGTCGCCGCCGGAGTCGCCGACATGGGAATCTCCTCACCGTGAATCCGCGACACCTCCTCGGCAGACACCCCCACGGTGTTGATGGCCCGCGTCACCTCCACCCGGGCATCCCGCAGAGGCTTGCCACCTTCTCGAGCGATCAACAGAGAAAGATCCTCATGGTTTTGCCTCATGAGCCCAGCCCAGTCCTTGAGAACCGCGATCCGCTCGGGCGCGGGAAGGCCCCGTGGGTACCGGCCAAACGCCTCGGTCGCCGCGTTCAACGCGCGCGTCATTCCAGCGGAGTCAACCAGCTCCACTTCTGCAACGACCTCACCGCCGTACGGCGATCGGACCTCCTGCACCTCTGGGTTTTGCCTTTGGTGCCCGGGAATGTTCGTCGCATAACGTGACTTGAGCATGGCGGTGGCTCCCGTCGGTGAACCGATTCCGTTGCTGTTGGCTGTTGCTCCTCACATCACCCCACAACCACGCTGCCAGCTACCAGCGGCCAGCTTTGAAATGCAGGGTGGTGGGTGGGGCGGCCCGCTCCCCGCTCCCTGCTCGACACCCTTCTCCCTCCTAGTGCCCCAACAACTCGCCCAACCGCTTGGTGAGCTTCAGGTTCTCGCTGTAATCGACAGGGACGACAACCACCGAGGGGCGTTTCTTCTCGGCAAGGGCCTGCTTCAACGCCGGTTTCAGCGCGGCCGCAGACTCCACGCGAATCGCTCGACACCCGAAGGCGCTGGCGAGGTCGATCAAATCCGGATTCGTGAACTCCGTGTATGCGAACCTACCGAACTGCGCCTCTTGCTTCCAGCGAATCAGGCCGTAGCCCTTGTCCTCCCACACCAGGACGGTCGTGGGGATCTCATATTGAACCGCCGTGGCAAGGTCCTGGACGTTCATGAGGAAGCCACCGTCGCCGGTCAGGCCGATGACCTTCCGCTCCGGGAAAGTACGCTTGGCAGAGATCGCTCCCGGGAGGGCGATACCCATGGAACAGAATCCGTTGGAGATAATGCAGGTGCCGGGTCGGTACACGGGATAATGTCGCGCCACCCACATCTTGTGCGCGCCGACATCGCTGATGAGTATATCGTCAGAACCCATCACACTCCGCACGTCGCTCAATATCCTCTGAGGCTTGACCGGAAAACTCTCGTCGTCATCATGCTGGTGCAGTTCCGCCGTCATGTGGTCACGAAGGTGCTTGTAGATCGACGTCTCCTTGCGATGTTCGGCGCCAAGCCGTTCATTCAGCGCCGCCACCGAAGCCGCCACGTCGGCCACGATCTCCACGTCCGTCTGATAATGCTCGTCCGCTTCGGCCGGGTCGAAGTCGATGTGAATGATCTTCTTGGCCCGCCCGACGTTCCATCGATCCGGGGGCCACTCGATCATGTCGTATCCGATCGCCAACACCAGATCCGCCTTCTCAAAAGCTTCAGTCACGTGATCCCGCGAGCCGAGCCCCGCGGCGTAGAGACTCCTTTCCGCTTCGTCCGAGACAGCTCCCTTCCCCATAAAAGTCTGCGCCGAATACATCCCGGTCTTGTTGATGAACCGGCAGAGTTCTCGTGACGCACGAGTCCTCACGCAGCCGTTGCCAGCAAGGATTATGGGTGTTTCCGATCCCCGAATCAGTGTGATCGCGCGCTCGACGGCATTCCCGTCGGGCGCCGGCCGACGCGTGCGCTCCCGCGGCCGGAAGGGAGGTCTGGTCGTCCCCTGTTTGGCCACGTCTTCGGGCAACTCGATGTGGGTGGCACCGGGTTTCTCGGCAGCCGCCAGCCGGAACGCCTTGTGGACCACCTCGGGAATGTTGTCGGCGTGCCGAATGGACGTGGTCCATTTCGTGATGGGTCGGAACATCCCCACCACGTCCATGTTTTGATGTGATTCCTTGTGAAGCCGGTACGTTCCGGCCTGCCCGGTGAGCGCCACCAGCGGGACGCGGTCGAAGTTTGCATTGGCAACGCCAGTCACCAGGTTGGTGGCTCCAGGTCCCAGGGTCGCCAGACACACCCCGGGCTTCCCCGTGAGACGCCCATACACCTCCGCCATAAAGGCAGCGGCTTGCTCATGGCGACAGACGACAAACTCAATGGGCGAATCCAGGAGGGAGATCATCAGATCGGCGTTTTCCTCACCGGGTACGCCGAAAATGGTGTCGACTCCCTCCTGCTGGAGGCAGCGGAGAAAAAGGTCGGAGGCCTTGACCGCTTCAGACATTCGTGGCGATTCCCGGGATCGTGGGGTTGGGTCGGTTCTGTTCGAGGGCAGCCTGTCTTATACGCCTCACCGACGGTTTATGGAAGGATGTGGATGTTCTCTCAGCAAGGCGCCGGGATCAGGAGAAGTTCCCCTTCGCTCGCTGAACGCCGACATCGATTGTCCCTGAATAGCGCGCCTGAACCATAAGTCAATTGACAGCAATGTCTTATATGGACACCTCCCATTTGGTCTACATGATATGGCTTGCTATGATATCAAATAATATTATACTGTAGCATATCATTAGTTACCTACAGTGAGTGCCGACCCGTAGCTGGGGGCAGGCGACCCGCCCCACGTTGGCAAGGAGCTCCTCTATGCCAAGGGATTCCCTCCTCCCACTCAAGCCTCAGTGGTTTCACATCTTGCTCGCATTGGCCGATGGAGAGCGACACGGTTTCGCCATCGTGCGAGAAGTCCTGAGCCAAACCGCAGGTGCCCTCCGTCTGTGGCCGGCGACGTTGTACGGATCCCTGGATCGCCTCGTCCAGGAGGGCCTCATCGAGGAGCTCGCCAAGCCGTACGACCATCCGGAGGGTGAAAGCGAGCGACGCCGTTACTACCGAATCACCCAGCGCGGACGGGAGGTGCTTGCGGCCGACGCGGAACGGCTCGCCGCCCTCGCCGAAGCTGCGCGCGCCAAGAGCGCCTTGAGCGGGAGCCATCCTCGATGACGTTCGAACCCGCCCGGACCATGTATCGAATCCTACTTCGTCTCCTCCCACGGGCGTTCCGGAACAAACACGGGTCCGAAATGGAGGAGATGCTTCTCGCCGCACTCCGGCAGGAGGTGTGGCACCGTCCGGGTGGACGCTTCGCCGTTTGGATGCGGGCCGGGTGGGACATAGCACGACGTGCTCCTGTGGAACATCGGCGGCAGCTTCTGGAATCCCTCCGGAGACGCCGCACGGCCCCGAGCGGCTCTCCTGCGCGCGCGACCTGGCGTCCGGTTCAGTCGCTACTGCAGGATGCTCGCTTCGCCATCCGCACGCTTTGCAGGAACCCAGGGTTCACGGCCGCGGCGTTGTTGACACTGACAATCGGCATCGGGGCGAACACGGCGATCTTCAGTGTTGTCAACGGAGTGCTGCTCCGCCCCCTCCCCTACCCAGAGCCCGACCGCTTATTCGGGATCATCCGATTCTACCCGGACCGAAGTGCAACGAACACCGTCGTCTCCCGTCTCGATTTCATCGATTGGAACGAGCAAACGCACCTCTTCGCCGGCATGGCGGCTTGGATGGAGCGAACCAGCACTCTGACCGGACGGGGGGATCCAGAGCGCATCGCCGTGGCTATCGTCTCCCATGAGTTCCTGTCCGTGCTCGGCGTCCAGCCGATCCTCGGCAGACCATTCCATGAAGCTGAGGACGGCGCTGGCGCCGGACGGGTGGCGGTGCTGAGCCACCCCCTTTGGGTACAAGGATTCGCCGCCAACCCCGACATCATTGGGGAAAGCATCACGCTCAGCGGTCAGTCGTACAATGTGATCGGGGTCGCGCCAGCCAGCTTTCGTGATCCGCTCGTTCCAGGGGTACAACTGTGGGAAGCCGGCTTCCACATCCGTTCTCGTTGCACAGCGCGGGACTGTCTCGATACTCGGGTCATTGCCCGGCTGGAACGCGGCGCCAGCGTGCAACAGGCGACGATGGAGATCAACCTGATTGCCGAAAATCTTGAAGCGCAGTATCCGAGCCACAACAAAGGCGTGCGGGTGGCCCTCGTTCCCCTCAGAGATCGTATCGTGGGAGATATGCGGGTCAAGCTCATCATGCTGCTTGGTGCGGTGAGCTTCGTCCTGCTCATGACCTGCGCCAACGTCGCCAATCTCCTGCTCGCGAAAGCAGCGGCGCGTGACACGGAGATCGCGGTGCGAACGGCACTCGGAGCTTCCAGGGGTCGACTCGTACGACAGTTGCTCACAGAGGCCGCACTGCTTGGACTGGCGGGAGGTATCTTGGGACTCATCCTCGCCACGCTCGGCGTGGTTGCTCTCAAGGCTCTGGCACCTGGAGGCCTCCCACGGCTTGAGGAGATCAGCGTCGACCGAGCCGTGCTCGCCTACGCCGGTGTCGCATCGCTGATTACCGGTCTCGTGTTCGGCGCTGTCCCCACCCTTCACCTGACAGGTGCGAGACCCGGAACGGCCCTCAAGGATGGAGGGCGCACGGCGCACACCAGCACACATCGAGCGCTTACCCGGGACCTGCTCGCTGTCGTGCAGATCGCCATCGCGCTCGTGTTGCTCATAGGATCCGGGCTCCTGGCTAAGAGTTTCGCTCGGTTGATGCGCGTGGATCTCGGATTCGACCCGACCAATGTGCTGACGGCCAGGGTATCAGTCGAGGGATCGCACTACGACGACTTTGCGCGACGGATCGACTTCTTCGAGAGTCTCCTGGCGGAAACGAACGCCCGACCGGAAGTACAATCGGCAGGTGCCATTCTGTTTCACCCAATTCAGCAACATGACAACATCTGGGCTTTCGAGTTGGAGGGAGCTGCGCCCAGCGCCGACGGAGTCAAGAATTACGCCTCTGTTCGCGCAGTCACACCCACTTATTTCCGCACGATCGACATCCCCTTGTTGCGGGGTCGAGATTTCTCCGAGCGCGATCACGACGCCGGTCCCCTGTTCGTCATCATCAACGAGTCCATGGCCCGCACATTCTGGCCGGGGGACGATCCCGTCGGGAAGCGAATACGAATCCGAAGCTTCCCGAACAACCATCTCGTACGGGAAGTGGTAGGTGTTGCCGGTGATGTCAAGGTGCAGGGACTCGATGATCGAAACCGGCATGTGGTCTACATGCCATATCGCCAGTTTCCCGTTTCGTCATTGGACCTCGTGGTGCGCACCTCATCGGAGCCAGGCCTGTTTGCCCGCACGCTTCGAGAGATGGTCAACACTCTCGATCCCACCCTCGCCGTTTACCAGGTGAGCACCATGGAGGACACGATCACGAGATCGGTGGCAGACCCACGGTTCTATATGCTGTTGCTGACATGTTTCGCCGCCATTTCCATGACGCTTGCGGCGGTGGGCATTTACGGCGTGCTCTCGTACTCGGTCGCCGAACGGAACACAGAGATGGGAATTCGGATTGCCCTCGGCGCCCGCTCTCGAGAGATCCTCGCTCTCGTGCTGCAACGCGCTCTGGTTCTGACAACGATTGGCGTGGGGCTGGGACTTGGAGGGGCCTGGGTCCTGACTCGGTTTCTGTCGAGTCAACTCTACCAGGTGCAGCCAACCGACCCACCGGTTTTCTTTGGGGTCGCCGCCTTCCTCGCGTCGATCGCGCTCCTCGCGACCTACGTTCCGGCAGCTCGGGCTACGCGCGTGGATCCGATGGCGACGTTGCGGTATGAATGACGTGATACGATGAGTCAGGGGAGGGCACAACGGCGAGCCATGCCCTCCCGCACCCGCCCACCCCTTGGATCTTCAAAACCGCTCCCCGCTCCCTGCTCCACCCGGTGCGGGGTCGGGCGGTGAAAGCTCACCATTCCACAATCCGCTCTATCGCTTTCCCGATTTCCTCCACGGTCCACGGCTCGTCGCTTCTCCGGTTTGTCACGCCGTGGCTCGTCATCATTCTATAGACAAAGACGTGGTTGCCCTCAACGCCAAACGTCTGACCGGTGATGGCTGCGGCATCATCCGACGCCAAGAAAGCTGCCAGGGGAGCAATGTGCTGCGGGCCCATGGCCTGCACGGTCATCGACTTTTTGCGGCCGGGCAGATCCTCCGTCATCCTGGTGAGTGCGATCGGGGCAATCGCATTGACCGTGATCCGGTGACGGGCCAACTCCTGCGCGGCTATCCGAGTCAGAGCATGGATTCCAGCCTTCGCGGCCCCGTAGTTTGCCTGGCCGAAATTGCCAAGAAGCCCCGAACTCGAAGACGTATTGATGATTCGGCCTCCCTCTCCCCGCATTTTCATCGCTCTCGCGGCCGCCTGCAGGCACGCAAACGTCCCTTTCAGGTGAACCCGTAGCACGAGGTTCCATTCATCCGGAGTCATCTTGAGGATCGTGCGGTCCCGAAGGATACCCGCATTGTTCACCAGGATATCCAATTGGCCAAAGGCATCGAGGGCAGACTGCACAATCCCCTCGGCGCTCTCGAACGAACCCACCGCCTCCGTGTTCGCCACCGCCCGACCGCCGGATTTCTCAATTTCGGCAACGGTATGGCCGGCGGAGTTGCTCCCATCGCCACCCATTCCGTCCCTTGCTGAGCCAACGTCATTGACCACCACCCTTGCCCCTTCCCGGGCAAAGAGCAACGCATATGCCCGGCCAATCCCTCCGCCAGCACCGGTGACGATCGCGACCTTGTTATCCAAACAGCCCATGAGTTGTTACCTGTGTTAACCATTTCGGCGAAGTGTGGAAGGGGGCCCGAGCATCGTAAAGGGAGGATCGGGATAGTGGCCAGTGATCATTGGCCGGTGGGGGGGCCAGCGCCAGGGACCAGGCAGCCACTCTGCGACTGTGTGCGGCGTTGATGGGCCGACTCCAGGCGCAGCGACAACTCTTCAACCTTCTCCCTGTGTCCAGTGGTCACGCCTCTCGTCGCTCGGACTCGTGAGGCGGGCGGTGTTCGTGTCACCTCACCACTCGGGGCGCGGGCTTACTTGTTCTTCCGTCTCTTCCAACGCGCCTTGCGCTTCCGGCTTCCAACTTTCCGCCGGCTCTTGGGCTTGCTCCGTCTCGGCACTACACCTCCGCGGTTAACGGCTCTCTTTCAGCGATCGATGATCGCGGACCTGCAATAAAACCCACTGTAGTCGATGACGCCATCCTTGGTTGGGTGCGGCATCCGTTGCTCCTACGACCCGGGCGCCGCCGGACCGAGCATGACCACCTTCATGCGCTCGGGGTGCAGGTACCGTTCGGCCGCCCTCTGGACGTCGCGGGCGGACACTCGCCGGATCCGCTGCACGTACTGAGCCAGGTGAATCAGCGTCCCGTAGTGCGCGTAGGCCTCCGCTAGGGCGCGGGCTGCAGCATCACCGGCGGCGAATTTCATGGCGAAGACACCGTCCGCCAATGCGCCCTTGGCGACGAAGAGTTCCTCTTCCGTCACGGGCTCGTTCCTGATCCGGTTGACCTCAGCGAACACGATATCCACGAGTTGCTGAGCCACCTCCGGCCGACCATACGTGCGGAAGGTGTAGCTTCCAGGACCCCGAAGGCGAGCATCCAGAAAACCACTGGCGTCGTTGGTGAGGCCCCGCTTGTCACGCGTCTCTCGGAACAGACGGGTGTCGAAGTGACCGCCTCCCAAGATGTAGTTCATGACCTCGAGGGCCGGCCAATCCTGCGGATTGATCTGCGGAAGCTCATGCCCAACGACGATCCACGTTTGCAGCTTGTCAGCCCGATACGCGTACACTTCCCTGGGCTCTCTCGTCCTCACGTTCGGCGCCTCCGAAAACCTGGGGAGCCGCCGAGCCTCCCAGTCTCCGAATCGCTGGTCCACCGAGTTGACGATTTGCTGGGGTTCAAAGGCGCCGGAGATCGCGAGGATGACGTTCACTGGAACGAAATAGCGACGATGGAACCGTTCGACATCCTCCACCGACAGTGCCTCCGCATCCTCCCGCGTCACGGGCTCCCCGTACGGGTGGTTCTCAAAGAGCCGCGCGTGGAAGAGGCCAAACGCCGCTTGCAGCGAACCCTCGTAGAGCACTGGGCCTGACTCACCTCCAGCCTCAGCCAACGGCAACGCCGCCCCCACGCCTTGCTGAGCGAATGCTTCCAGGCCATCCGGATCGATGCATGGCTCCCTGACGATGCCGGAGAAGATCCGCAGACCCTGCATGGCGTCTTCGAGAGGAACGTTGAGCGTGACTTCGATCATCTCGTCTGACAAACCCACGTAGAAGCTGGCCGCCATGTCTTCCAGGGCCTCCGCGAACCGCCCCGGCGCCATCCAGCAGGGACCGCGGCTTCGCATCAGGTACGTCAGGGCCTCGGCCGCACCTTGCTCTTCGTCCTCCCCTTTTCCTCCCCGCACGAGCGCCGTGAACGTTATCAGCGGCTGCCTCGAATCCCCCACGACGAACGCCATCATCCCGTTGTTCAGCGGGACCATGAATTGGGCGGTGTCGGGCATCTCAAACGAGGGCTCCTGGAGTCTCATTTCCCGTGGCGGCGTATAGTCCTGTCCCCAGCCGGCGACGGGGAGCGCGAGCGGCACCACAACGGTTCCCGCCAACAGCAGACGACGGAGCTGTTGAGTACCTGGACGTTGCTTTCCGTTCATTCGCTTTCGTCCTCTCGTGTCGCCGGCGTCTGACCTTCGGGTCTCTTCACAACGCCTATAGTTCGGTTTTCAGGTACGAAGTAACGCGAGGCAAGTCCCATGATCGCCGCTGGCGTAGCGGCGTCCCGCGCCTTGAGATACACCTCGAGGGTCTGCCAACGATCCATTACCTGGAAGTGGCCGATTTCGAAGGCGACTCTGTCAGCATCATGTGCCGTCCGGTGCCATTCTGTGCGAAGCTTCTTCTTCGCCAGATCCAGACGGTCCACAGCCACCGGAATCTGACCCAGTCGCTCGAGCGTGTTGAGGAGGATCGCTTCGGCCGGTGCAATACCTGCTTCGCCACGCACCACGATCTCGACGTTGATACTTCCCGGAGCCCCAAAGCGCGAGGCATGGACGATCCTCGTGTTGACGTTGACTTGACCGCCCACGTCACGTGCCCGCAGTCCGTCCCGTACCTCCCGCCGGACGACCTCACCCAGCACGTCGAACAGCGGGCGGTCCGGGTGCCCGACGGCGGGAATCATGTACCGAGCCTCGATCCTCGGAGCCAGCACCTTGCTCCGGTAGATCACCCGTCGCTCGGCCGAGGGCTTGGGCTCCACGGCCCGTACCCTGGTGGGCTCCGGTTGCCGTTCCATCCAGCTGAAGAAGTGATCGACCAACGGCACCATTTCCTCGAGGCTCACCCCCCCAACGAGAACGATGGTCGTGTTGTTTGGGACGAAGTACCGTTCGTACAAATCGCGCTGGTATGCCCTTGTGTATTCATAGAAATCCGTGGGGTACCCTTCGGGCCAGAACACCGGGTGGACCACGCCCACCGCCGCATTCATTTGCTCATAGTACGGCGTCGTCGGGCGGTTGAGGTCGCCCAACCGCTGCTCGACCAAGATCATTCTTTCCTGGTCGAACTCCCGGAACACGCTGTTCCTCATGCGGTCCGCCTCAACGCGGAAAAACAGCGCCACCCGCTCTTTAGGGAGATTGATGTCGAACTTCATGTACTCCTGTTCGGTGGTAGCCGTGAGGCCGGTGCCGCCAAATGCCTGGTACCATCGCATCATGGCGCCGTTGTCGCGGTATTGCGCCGCTTCCGCGTCGAGTCGGGTGATCGTTGCCCGCAGGCTGTCAATGGTCGGCGTCGTCTTCGCGTGGCGATAGTGATCTATCACTCCACGCTCACGCAGATCGTTCCGCGCCCGGTCCAGCTCCGCTATGAGAACCCGTTCGGTCTCACGGATCCGGCCGACCAGCAACCGCTCCGCCTCCCAATTGGTTGCCCCGAGGGTTTGCGTCCCCTTAAACATCAAGTGTTCCAGGAAGTGCGCGGCGCCAAGCTCTCCCGGCTCCTCCACCATCGCACCAAAATCGGTAAAGATCTTGGCGGCGACCCGGTAATCTCCTGGGCGTTCGAGCACTAACAGCCGCAGTCCGTTTGGAAACATGTGTTCCCGAATAGGTAGGTCGTAGGGATCGGACTGCGCGGTCACCAGCGAGGATGAAACGCAGGAGACGACTATGGTCAACAGACTCAAGCGTGTGAATTGCATGGTGTCTTCCATTCCAACGATTCACGGATCACAGTGTTCCACTGGCAGAGGTGCGGAAACCGCAATCCCTCGAGAGTACTACCGGTACAGGCTCCCAGAAACGTGCGTGTCCCACGAAGGGCCATGCACGACATAACGAGTCCAGCTCACCCTTTCCTTTACAGCACCTACTCCTTGAATCTCACTGCTCCACTCCCTGCAGCTCTCGCAACCTCCGCAGCAACTCACCCACGCGCTCGATCTCGTCACCGTAGCGGGCCCAATCGCCGACCCGCTGAGCCGCGATGGCGCGGTCATAGTGCTCCGCCGCCTGGCGCACCAGATCGACGACGGTCCCGCTCAGTGCGGACGGAGTTTCGCTCGGTACCGCTGCCGCAATCGGCAACTCCAGCGGAAGCGCCCGCGATTCCGACTCGACCAGTCCGCCGAACAGACGGGCGAGGCTTGCTTCCAGTGTCTCCTCCATCACGACTTGATTCCGGTACGCGACGATGACGCGCTTGAGCTCGGGGATCCGCCCACCCTCGGCCCGAAGATAGAGGGCCTGGACGAAGATCAACGACTCCTCGATGGGAATCACCAGTAGGTTACCGCGAATGACCTCCGAGCCCCGCTGATCCCACAGCGAGATCTGTCGCGAGATCTCCGTATTCTGGTTGATGCGGTTCACGATCTGCGTCGGCCCGAACACCAAGCTCTGCCGAGGAAACCGGTAGACCACCAGCTTCCCGTAGTGCTCGCCGTCGTTCCGGGCCACCATCCAAGCCGCCAGGTTGTCCTTCTGCCGTGGTGTGAAGGGCGTCATCTCGATGAACTCCTCTCGATCCTCCCCGGGGAGCTTCATCACGATGTGCCGCAGGAAGGGATCCCGGACGTTGCCGCGACTCGCCTGCGCCGGAATCTGCCACTGATCTTCACGATGGAAGAAGATCTGCGGCTCGGACATGTGGTATGTCGTGTAGAGCGCCGTCTGCGCCTGGAATAGGTCCTCCGGATAGCGGATGTGCGCCCGAAGATCATCGGGCATGTCGTCCAGCGGCCGAAAGATCCCGGCAAACGCCTTGGCGTACGTTTGAATGACGGGATCATCGGCCTCCACGACGTACGCTTCGATAGTCCCGTCATACGCGTCGATCACCACCTTGACGCTGTTCCGGAGATAGTTGGTGCCGTCGGAGAGCCGTTGGGCGTAAGGGTATTGATTGCTCGAGGTGTAGGCATCGAGAATCCATTGCAGTCTGCCGTCTTCCCGGATAACGAGATAGGGGTCGTTGTCCCATCTCAGAAAGGGAAGCGCTTTCGACGCTCGCTCCACGACATTTCGGTGGTAGAGCATGCGGCTGTCGTTGGTGATCTGGTCAGACAAGAGGATCTTGAGCGACCCGAATCGAGCGCTCAGCAGGAGGCGGCGGAAGAAGGAACGTATCGAGACTCCGCCGGTTCCCTCATACTCCGTGAACGTGTTCGCGTCGCCCGACGGATAATCGAACTCCTCCTGCCCCGTGTTGACGAACACGTAATCGCTGGACAGCTCGCCGTAGTAGATAGCGGGTCGCGTGACCTCGAGCGAGACTGTGGATACCGGCGGAAGGTCTTTCACGAAAAGGACCGGCAAACCTTCCACCGTAATCTGGTTCACGGGACTGAGCGTGACGCCCATGCCGTGGGTGAACGTCAGCCGCTCGTTGATGAAGTTCCGTGTCGGGAGCGACGCCGTGTTCAGCTCTCGCGCCGAGAGGAGCACCTGACGGTACTCCCCGTCGATCCAGTACCGGTCGTCATCGACCGATACGAAGTCGTAGTACGTGCGAATCTCTTGGAGCTGGCCGAAGGTCTGGAGGAGCGGATCACGATCCCACAACCGGACATTCTTGATGGTCCCGCTGTTGGCCTGAATATCGTCAAGTGTGAGCCCCGCTTCCCCGGACAGATCGCGAACCTCGACGCGGTCCAAGCCCCACGCCTGTCTCGTCGCCGCAATGTGATGCTCGAGCTGCGGAGTTTCCTTGACCAGCTCATTGGGGAGCACGCTCAAGCGGTGAACCGCCGCCGGGTAGAGGCTACCCAGCACCCCCGACACTCCGAAGTACGCCACCAGCACGATGGCGAGGTTCCGCACGAGCTTCCGTTGCCTGGCCCCCCAAATGATCGCTCCAGCCCCGAGCACGGCCACGACCATCGACACACGAAGGAATGGGAGACGCGCCGTGAGATCGGCGTA
>JBDHFY010000056.1:0-33764 GCA_039590195.1 Gemmatimonadota bacterium
ATTGGTTCAGAGGCCTTCCGCGATCGTCAAAGATAGCCTCGCGAGAGCAGATTCGAACCCCCATCGGCTTCCGGCGAGCCAGTTATGTCCGGCCGGCGGGAACGAAGGCCTTGAATGCGGGCTTGGCGCGTCGCGCGTCGGGTCAGCCGGTCTCTTCCCCCGAGTGAGCGCCGTAAGGCGGCCGCAGCACCTCTCTCAGGCCGATGAAGAATCCGACGATGAGGCCGGCGGAGAGCGTATGAGGAGCGAGGTGAGAAGGAATCCACTCCCAGAGGAACTCCGGCCTGAGCCCTCTCCACATGGTACTTGCAACGAGTCCGGCGCCTGTCGCCGCGAGCAGCTTGGCGTATCGTTGTGTCGGGCGCAATCGCTCCGCAGCCCTGACGCCCACCAGTGCAGCAACGGCCAACCACCACCAGCCTAACGCATCCCCAAATGCTCGGATGAAACTCAGCTCGCCGTACGTGGCAAAGATGATGACGACACCGGCGGCCACGCCGCCGACCGCTCCCATCAATGCTCCCACCACTCGAGTCGACAGACCCCTCCGAGCGTCCAGTCCTTGACGACGGGCCGGCCAGAATTCCAAGCCGGCAAACATCCCGGCGGCAGGTAGCACGCTGAGCAGTATGCCCATGAGTCCACTGGAAGCTCCTCCCAGCAAAAACGCAGACAAGCCTGCCAATGCACCGTATGCGGTGGCACGACGGATCGAGGGCGGAGGCAATGTGCCGGCCCGTTCATTCCTGGCCCCCGTCACCGGTTGCCCCTGACCTCGCGCCTTGGTTAGTCGCCAGATCATCACGCCGCCCCACGTTGCCCCGACGATGGCGGCCACGACCGCTGCAAGGACGGGCCCGCCGTCGTCCCAGTTGGCTTCGGCGACGGCCCAGCCCACAGCGCCAACCACGCCCCACGTGATTCCTAGTGACAGCACGCCACGCCACTCGGTGGCCCTTTTCGCCCATCGGAATACCAGCCCGGTGCCGGCCCCGTAAATGGCCGCTGCGACGGCCCCAACGAACGCCATGGAACTCATCTCCGCGGAGCTATCAACCTCGCCCCAGACTCCCCCGCCTACGGCGGCCGCGATGGTCCAGTATATGGCCGTGAGGAACAGGTAGCCGGTTGTCGGCCACCCGGGCGACTGCGTCGAGACGGCGCTCCTCGCCGTTCCTTCGGATGTGGCGACCCTACTCGGTTCAGCCGGCTCCGGTGCTCTTGGGGTGTCCGGTGGCGGGCGTTTGGGCTCGGGTTGGGGTTGCGGCTTTGTGGCTGCTCGCTCGCTTGACACCGGCTGTTGCCTGGCGCCCGCTGATACCCGTGGCAAGTTCAGCTTGTACCATTCGTCGATGAACTCGCCGACTCCGATCTCTTTCTGCACGAGCCTGTCGAGGAGGTGATCACCGGCTTCGAGTTCCGGCGAGAGCTGCTGCCGCTGCAAGGCGATGACCTCCATCGCCTTCGTGAGGACGCGATCCGGAAGGATGTTCTGGCTCGCCAAATCCAGGAGCACGTCTCGAATCTGTCTGCGGCGATCTGCTCGTGGAGTCTTGCTGGTACGCGCGATCACCAGTTCACCGCGGACGTTGATGCCCCATTTCTCCGGCTCCTGGAACCCCTCGGCGAGCACTTGATCGTGCACATACTTGTACAGCTCGTCCATCGTGACGATCCCATCTCCGTTCACGTCAGCGGCGCCGCTGCGGATTCCCTCGATCACCTGCGTGGTGAATATGCTGTTCTCGTCCCCTTCCTTTTCCAAGGCCACCTGAACAGCGGTCGACGCGCTCATGATGTACGTACCGCGTCCACCCGACATGAGCTGGAGCTGATCATCGACGCCGCTCCGGGCAAAGACAGTGCCTACCGCGCCACTGAAGCAACAGTCGAGAACCAGAGCGACCTGAGTGGAAGGGGAGACGTCGATGAAGTTCTTGATGCTCTGGACCGGAACGGATGTGGCTTCGAGCGCGTCGATCGTCGTGTCGGCAGTGCAGAGGTGGAGCCGGTTGGCTAGATCGAGCTTTCCGTGGCCGGAATAGTAGATGAAGACGAGATCACTTTTGTCCCGCTGCTTCAAGACCTGATTGATCTTGAGCAGAACCTCATAGTGGGGCCGATCCTTGAGAACGAACGTCTCGGTGAATCCCCCGTGAAGTTGGGACAAGAGGAGCTCATTCAGGCCGTCGACGTCATTCGCCGGACATCGCAGGTCCTGCAGCTTGTCTTCATTGGGAAAATGGCTGTTCCCGATGAGGACCCCGTAGCGTCGATCGCTCATTCCGAACCCCTGAGGAATTCCCGGGCCAGGTCGATCGTCTCTTCGATCCGATCCGGGCGGACGTTCTCCGCCCGGATGCTCAGGTTCTTACCGTCCTCTCGCTCCAGTTCGATCTGCATGGAAGAGTTTCTCTCGAAGTACGACGTGAGAACCCCGAACAACTTCACCGCCGCACCGCTCGTTATGAACGCAAGGGCGATTGCGCCCACGGTTATCGGGTCTCCCTTGGCCCCGGCGGGGGCCGCCTCTTCCGGCAACGTCGCTTTGAGATCGGTCTCGCGGTTCAGAGTGTTACAGAGATCGCGCGTTAGGTCGTGGAGATCTTCGGGTGCAAGTTGGGGTGTACCGAGGGAGAGTGTGATGCCCATGATCGTTTGCTCCGAAGGTTCTGGGCCGGCTGCGATGCCGGGCTGCCCCTGGCCGGACTGGCGACGGGGATGCCCGCCAAAATATGGGATTACGAGGTCCGAGGCCAGAGGAACGGCAGAGATCGTGGCGGCTACCTGGTGGTGATCGTAAATACGTCACTCTGCCGAGACCAGCCGTTGCGTGTCGAGCCCTCCAAGCCTAGCGGGACGCTGTCATGCGCTGGTCAATTTGCTCCGTCGTGTGGTCAACCGTCGAGCGTCCTCGTGCCGCTTGCGCGACCGCCGGGCAGAGGAGACTCGAGGCTAACCAGGGCCACAGCACTCCCATCCCGCCACTATTGCTCGCCCTCGAGCTGGGGCCACAATTCCTGCAACGTAATGGTGGCGTTTCGGCACAGATACACCGTGAGATCTCGTTGCTCGGTCACGGCGTAGCTGTGGGTGACGTAGCCCGCCGCTGTTACGGAACCACAGAAGTTGCTGAAGTCATCCTCTTGGAAGCCGTGGAGGATGACGACGTCTCCCGGGAGATCGCCGGGGCCGAAGAACCAGTACGTTCCAACGAACGCTCGGGCCTTCGGCAAGCCGTAGCGCGGCCCGTAAAAATCTATGGCCCCGGCCTCGCCGTAATTGCTTGCGAGAATGACGGTTCGGTCGCGCTCGTTGGGTGGCAGGGCATCGTAGACCCGGGCCACCTCCTCAACCTGCTCCCGCCAGTTCAACATGTCTGCGTAATCCTGGGGAAGTCGCTCCCGGGCGCCCACGTTCGTCTCGGTCGCCCGTTCCAGACTCAGCCACGCGAGGTAACGCTCCATCGTGGCCGGTGCGAGAATGGGCAGGCCGAGGGGGAGCGCAAGCGCTCCGTGGCCCACCACGAGCGCAACGGTCGCCCACCTGGTTATGGCCCCCCACTTGGGCAGCCGGAACCGTTCGAGAACCACTGCGCCGGCTCCATACATAACTGGGTAAATCGGGCCGATGTAATAGCTCTTGCCCTTGATCGCGAGAAGGGTCAGGAAGGCAAGCAATCCCGTCCAACCCACGATCCGGTATCGCCACCACGACGGGGCGAAGGCAAGGCCGGCTATGCCGATGACGGCAACGACGAACCCCATCGCCATCATCGGCTGATCGCCGATGAATTCGAGCGGAGTCACACGCGCCAGTTGAGCGCTGCGCAGGTCGCTCATCTGATCGAAGAGCGGCCAATCCAAGCGGATTTGGCCGATGAACGAGGGGCTGCCGATGACGAACGCCATGGCAGCCGCTAGCCACGGCCAGCGTGTTGTGAACGCGCGTCGACTCGGGGTGACCAGCAATGCGAGGAAGACGGCGAAGCCGAAGATCAGCATGCTGAACTTGGAAAGCAGCCCGAAGCCGCAGGCAATCCCGAAGACGATCCACCAGCGCGGCTCGTCGGTCCGAGTGAGCTTCACCAGCGCGAATAATCCGACGGTCCACCAGAACTGATCCAGCACCACGGGTTGGAAGAGGCTTCCGCTACCCAGGAACAGTGGGCTGGCGAGGACCGCCAGTGCGGCGAGGCCCTGTGCGAACCGGCCGCCGCCGAGTTCGCGGGCCGTCAGGACAGCGAGCACCAGGAGCGCGGTGCTGAGAATCGCGGGCGGGAGCCGCAGCGCAAATAGCGAATCACCAAAAACGCCTCGCGTGACTTCCGACAGCATGGCCATGGCCGGCGGAAAATCCATCGCGAAGAGCCGCAGGTGCTCACCCATCGCCATGTACAGGAATTCGTCGCGGTGAAATTCATATGGGCCGAACGCGTTCGTCGCGAAGTGCAGCAGCAGCTTGACCGCCACAAGAGCCCCGATGATGTGAAGTGCGATCGGCGTTCGCTCCTGTGGCCAACTGTACTGCATCTTCGTAGGCGTTTTGGCGATATGCTCGCTCATAGCGGCCTCAATGATAGCCGCTCCTCGCGTCGGGGCCAGTGGCTCGAGATTGGCTTCGGGATGGGGGAGATCCCCCCCGGCGGGGGTCCGCGACGGCTATTGCCGGAGAGGTTCAGCAAGCACGGCCAGCTCTGACAACACCCTGGCCACGACATCTCCAAGCAACACCAGGCCTGCGGGGTTCAATCGCCACACATCGTCCTCCGGCGTGTGGTACTCGTCATGGAGGCCGGTTGTGAAGTAGATGACAGGGGTGCCCCGCACCAGGAAGGGGAATTGATCACTGCTGCCTAGTCCGGCACTGCTGTACTCAAATCGCAGAGACGTTTCGTTGGCGGCGTCCAGCACGTCGTCCCACCGAGGCGCCGTCGTCGCCCCCAGGACGATCAGCACATTGTTCTGCATCCGCCCCACCATGTCCAGGTTGACCATGGCCACGACACTGTCCAGCGGGACGGTGGGGTTTTCGACGAAGTGCGACGAACCCAGCAACCCGGGCTCCTCGGCGCCGTAGGCCTGGAACATGATCGATCGCCTGTCCCTGCCCTCACCCGAACCTTCGGTGAAGTAGTGGCTCAAGTAGCGGGCGGTCTCCAACAGCAGCGACGTGCCTGACGCGTTGTCGTCGGCGCCGTTGTAGATGTCGAGAGAATCCTGCGACACTACGTCGTATCCCAGATGGTCGTAATGCGCGCCGAGGATCACCCACTGCCCGGCCAAGTCACCTGTTCCGGGTAGCACCCCCAACACGTTTTGCGACGTTAGCACCGAGCTGTCACGTCGGGCCTCGGCGGAGAAGTCCTGGAGAAACCCGGGGACACCCGGTGTCAACCCGTACTCGCTGAAGCGATCGCGGATGTACTCTGCGGCCTCTCTCTCATGTGCCGAGCCGGATCCACGACCGTAGAGACTGTCGTCGGCGAGGAAGCTCAGGTGCTCGAGAAGCGCCATCTCGCTCAAGAACTCCGTCGGCTCGGGAGAGAGACCGCCCTCACACGCCCACACCGCCAATGTTAGAACGAGAAGAAACCGCTTCGTCATGTAGCCCCGCCGGCGTGCTTGAGTTGATGAACGAGCAGGCGTCTGACGCGCCGGTGAAAGTCTCCCAGCGCCTTTGACGGTTGAACGTACCCCGCGATCCGTAGCAAGATCCTCTACGGCATCGAACGACCAACGCCATCAAGAGTATTCTACTGCCATTCCTTGACAGAGGGAAACATCTCATGGATTCGTTCATGCGCCCACGTTGCCATCACTCCTGCGCGCGGTACATCTTGGGTGGCAGGTTCAGCTGTTCCCGACTTTGAAAGGCGAGGTGAGCGACATGAAGCGCCTCATCGAAATACTCCGCCGTCCGGTGACTCACAGCCGTTTCATGCATGACGGCGGACACAGTCTGATTGCCGCCGGTATCGCCGCCCTGCTCCTGCTGGCCCGGGATGCCGGGTCACTGCAGGGCTGGAGTACCTGGCTGATTCTTCTCGTTGCCACGCAGGGCTATTCGGTGCCCCGAGAGATCCTGGACATCTTCAGGGTTGGAAGGTGGAAATGGGACAACGTCTCTGACTGGCTGTCTTACCAGCCGGTCTGGATATTCTGGCTTGCCTTCATCGGAGAGCCGCTGGCCGCGGTGTTCGTCGGTATCTTGGTGGTTGGCTGGTACGTGTCCGCGCTCCTCATCGGGGAGCGTGGGGCGGTCGAGAGACGCTAGCTCCACCGTGCGACTTGCGGCGGTGAGGGTTGCCGCTATTATCGAAACTCGTGGGTGTGGTGGGGTACCGCCTGTCTACCTTCGATGACCCCTCTCAGGACACAGGATGGACGCTATGAGCCGGAACGCAGTCATGCTCCGCGGCATTGTGCTTGCGCTCGTCTCGTTGGTGACAGCGACAGCTGCTCGTGGACAGCCGCTGACGCAGGCCGAAGGCGGTCCCGTCATCGAGCACTTTGGTGCGGTATACCAGGTTGCGCACCCCGACTTCGAGACGCCTACCGACCTCGAGTATCGAGTGGTCTTTGACGTGAGCCAGTCTCCCGAGGATCATAGGGCAGTGAACCCTCGCATCGGCACGCTCGCGCGATTTCTGAACATGCATGCCCAGGCCGGTGTACCTCAGGAGAAAATGGAGCTGGCTTTGGTGTTGCACGGCACGGCTGGCAAGGACGCCCTCCATCATACGGCCTATCGCGAGCGGTTCGATGTGGAGAACCCCAACCTCGAGCTGCTCCAGGCACTCCACGAGGCCGGTGTGCAGATCTATTTGTGCGGCCAGACGGCCTCACACCGCGGCTACCCCAAGGAAGATCTGGCCTCCTCGGTTCAGCTCGCCCTCTCGGCCATGACCGTCCTTGCGGTGCTGCAATCACAGGGATATCAGCTAAATCCTTTTTGAGGGCAGTGGCCTAGCGGACAGAACACGTCCCTCAAGATGGACTGCGGTCTCCTATGATAAGGAATAGGCTGGGGCGGGGCCTTGGCGAATGCGCGTTGTTTCCTTCTTCTCCCCAGCCATTCGTTGTTGTCTATTGACTGTTAGCTTTTAGCCGTCAGCCTTCAGCTTTCGCCTGCCAGCTATGGGGAGCAGCATGATGTACGATACTCGATCCACACGCCGCATTCTGCTTGCTACGACTGTCGTCTCGGCAATCTCGCTGACCGTAGGCCGTGTCACCCTCGCTCAGCAGCTCGACCGAGTTGAGATCGAGTCGCTCGTGCAAGCCCAGCTTCCCAGCGCCTTCGAAACCTATCGGGAGCTCTTGAGCCTGCCCAATGACGCGCACTATCCAGATGACATTCTCGTTTTGCTTGGCTGGCTCGAAGGCGCCTTTCGTGAGAGGGGCTTTGCCACGGAGAGACTTCCGACCGGCGGAATCCCGGTTCTCCTCGCCGAACGGTCCTTTGGTGCGGAGCGGACAGTGCTCATCTACCACCAGTCTGACGGCCAGCCGGTGGACCGGTCGAGGTGGTTTCAGGACGACCCCTACGGGCCGATTCTCAAAGAACGAGACGCGAGCGGTGCTTGGAAAGCAATTCCCTGGGAGGGTCTCCACGGAGATTGGGACCCCGATTGGCGCGTCTTTGCGCGTTCGGCCGCGGATTCCAAGGGCCCCATCGCGCAGTTTCTCACGGCCCTCACGGCCATGGACCAGGCCGGCGTGACGCCGGACTTCAATATGAAGGTCATCCTCGATACGGAAGAGGAAATGGGCTCGCCCAATCTTCCGGCGGCGGTGGAGCGGCATCGGGAACGACTCGCCGCCGACATGTTGGTGATCTTCGATGGGCCTCCCCACGTGTCGGACCGGCCCACCCTCAAGTTCGGCGCCCGGGGCATCGCCAGGTTCACTCTCACGACACACGGACCGCGGCTCCCGCAGCACAGCGGACACTATGGGAACTACGCGCCCAATCCCGGCATTCGCCTGGCACAGATCCTGGCATCGATGAAGGACGAGAACGGACGCGTCACGATTCCCGGCTGGTACGACGGCATCACCCTCGATGCGGAGACCAAAGAGATCCTGGCGCGAGTGCCCGACGACGAAGAGCAGATCATGACGCAGCTTGGCATTGCCACCACGGACGACGTGGCGGACAACCTCCAGGAAGCCTTGCAGTACCCGTCGCTCAATGTCCGTGGCATGTCCTCCGGCTGGGTGGGCGCCGAGGCTCGGACGATCATTCCGGCGACGGCCACGGCGGAGGTGGATGTCCGTCTCGTCAGGGAGAGCGATCCGGTACGCCTGCTTCGCATGGTACGCGAGCACATCGAGGGCTTGGGATATCACTTGATCGAGGGCGAGCCCACGGAAGCGGAGCGCCTCCGGTATCCCAGGGTCGCAACGTTCACGTCAAACGTGTCGTACGCAGCGTTCCGGACGGAGTTCGACTCCGAGCCGGGCCGTTGGCTCAGTGGGGCATTCGAGCACCTGTACGGAGACGAGCCCATCAAGATCAGAACGAGCGGTGGCTCGATTCCGATCTCACCTTTCGTGCAGACTCTCAATATCCCCGCGGTCATCGTTCCCACGGTGAACGGGGACAACAATCAACACAGCCCCAACGAGAACCTTCGCGTCGGCAACTTCGTGGAGGGGATCAAGATCATGCTGGCGGTGTTGGGGGAGAAGTTTTAGCTCAGCAGCTGCCACCGCACAGGGTAGTCCGCGACTCACAGGCACGTCTCGGGGTAGTCCGCGACTGAGAGCCGCGTCTCGGCTGATGTCGCTGAGAGCGACGTCGTGTCTGATTCGGCCGACGCGTCACCATGTCCCTCTTAGTGACACCGGCCGTGCCGCCGCTAGGTGCGACATTTAGGGAGGGGGCCACCCCTCAACGGCTTCCTTAGGATGACGCACGTGCTGAGACCGCACGTAGTCACTGGCGGAACTCACGGCCTTCGGGCTCACGGATTCAGCGTCGTATCCTCTTGCCCACCGCAGGCTGCGGGGTACTGTTGCGGTGACGCGACGATTCGTCAACGTGGCGCTTGCGCCTTTGAGACGTTGCAGCAGCCGGGGGAGTTGGGTCGTGGGATGGATCCTGATGAGAAGATGCACGTGGGTCTGCACGATGCCGATATCGAGGAGATTGGCTCGCTCCTGCCGACAGATTATCGGGAGGTATTGGGCGAGGAACTCGGCCCGGCGTGCGTCAATCAACCGCCCTCGATCCCTGGTGGTCCACGTGACGTGGATGAAAAGACGATCCCGCATGATCCAGCGTAGGGGATTGGCACCCGGGGTGCTTCATCAATTCATTGCGAGAATGAATCGTTTTTCCGCGCCTGAAGGTTACGCTCTCACCTGCGTCGTCCACGGCTCATGGCCGCCTCTCGGCTGATCACGCGGAGTGCGAGATCGCCATGCGCATGCGTCTCGTTTCTCCATGTCGCTATGAGCGACATCAGCCGAGACGCGACTCCTCAGTCGCGGACAACAAGCGGGCACTGCTCCTAGCGGCTGGAAACCGCCGAGACGCGACTCTCAGTCGCGGACAAAAAGCGGGCGCTGCTCTTAGCGGCTGGCTCCCCCCAACCACTCCTCACATCTGCGGCAATCCCAGCCTCACTTCGATCTGGCTCAGGATCTCCGACGAGTAGTCCTCTTTGGCCGCCACCTGCTTCGCCATTCGGCGGCGACTGAGCACGCGAACGACCGTGGCGTCGTCTCCCGCCGCCTCTACTACGACTCGGGCCATGCTTCCCCAACTGCCTGACGGGCCAAAATTCGCACCTTTGGTGCCGATGATCATGCACATGGACTCACCGGTGCACTGCGATTCCTTCAGACCCAGGCCTGCCGAGACGACGGCGTCCGGAATGACGGCGATCACGGAATCGATTGGCACGGGAAACCGGCGGACGACTCCCCGGTCCAGAGGTTCCGACCGGAGTCCGCCGACCGTGGCGCAAGCGACGAGCAGGAGCGAAGACGGGAGTAAGACGATGAGTGCGCGGACCATTGGACGGCCCTCCCATGAGTGACACAGGCTAGACCGCAAGAACCGGTCCCGCGGAGAACCTGCGTTAACTCCATATCTCCTTCTGACTTACAGCTGAGACCGTTGTTCAAGAGCGTCCTCTTTGGCGGACAACCACGCTTTCTCGAGAGCTCCTTCTGGCCTCATCTCCCTTCATTCCCTATCATAGAAGAGCCGATCTTGGCCCCACCTCCTGACGAAGAGCACGCATGTCTGATAAAGAGCCCTCGAAAGACGCTGACGCCGGTGTGCGGCGTTTTCTAGAAGATTATCGCTCGGGATTTGAGCGCCGGTCGTGGGAGGAGCGGCGTGATGATGACCGCCGCGCGGCGAGTAGCCCCGTGCCGCAAGAACGCCGAAGCGGTGAGGAGCGGCGCAGTGGGGCCCAGCGCCGCATCAAGCTCACGGAGAGACGGCGGCCACTGACCGAGCCATTCGCTCATGAACACGGCGAACAGATCCGCGTGATGATCCTTAGCTCAGGAGTCGAGGTCGCGTGCCCCCGGTGCAACGGTAATCTCCTCATCGGCAGCCCCGTCGCTCAAGGGATTGGCACCGTTCGGGAGGTACACTGCACCAAGTGCCGCCACCACGTGGTGATTAGAAACCTGCCGGGGGAGCCGTTGGATCATTGACACCGCGGCCCCGCCCCCGCTTCCCTTCTTCTACAGACTCTGTTGAAGCGCGATGTTTCCGGTGACCGTGGAGAGGGTGAGTTTCCAGGTGCCGTTCCCGATCGTCCCCTCCATCCTACTATCCGACACTCGTGTCAACGGAAAGTCCGACGTGATGATCCCGCTCACCGCGGTGGCGACCACCTCGGCATTCGCTTCGAAAGGGATGGTAACGGTGACGTTGCCGGTCACCGAGGAAAAGGCGAGATCTTGGTCCCAGTCGGTTGCGCGGATGTCTGCGATCACTGATCCCGTAACGGTCGTTGCCTCGCCGATGCCTGTAGTGGTAACGGTGGCACTGCCGGTGACCGTCGTGACGAACACGTCGCTCTGGAGGTCCGTCGCCATGACGTCACCGGTCACGGTCTTGCCGACGAACTCCACGCCCGCCGGAACGCGCACGGTGAAGGTTACTTCCATGTCGTTGTCACGGACGTTCATGTTACCCTGGTCACCAGGTGCACACTCGTTGGGAGCTTGTCCGGGAACGTCCGGGTAAACCGCGCAGATTGTGACGCCGTCCGAATGTTCTACCACTTCGATGGTCACAGAGGATGGGTCGCTCTGCTGTGCGCTCTTTGTCGTGGTGACGATCACCTCGTTTCCCGAAGCTCCGGTGGCGATGATGGCCCCGATCACGCCCTTGATCTCGATGTGGTCCCCCTGTGCAATCTGTCCCCGCCACTCGGAGTCGATCTCGACCGGCTCCGTTGCATCGTTCCCGCAACCGACCAGCAGCAAAGCGCCAAGCGTGGACAAACACGCAAGGGCTCTTGGTTTCATCTTATCCTCCAGGACGATTGCGGCGACGACGTCGCCCCCCAGGCTGCGAACGGCACGGGACCGTCATCGGCCATGTCGTGAGAGATGCGGATCAGGATGTTGAATCCTACCAATCCTCACTTCGCCTCACCACTCCAGCTACACCCAACACCACCACCACCACCCCGGCTGCCCAGCTGGAGGCTCCGAACGAATCCCCTGGTTCGCTTTGGGAGGTGTCGGTTCCTGGCGCGCGGGGGGAGATCGCGCCGTGGAGACGCCCCGGTCGCGGGCGCCACGGCTGCCGGGGGTGGTCGTACACCGGGCCACTTTGCCGAGGGCCCGAGGCGTCCGCGACCCAGCGTCTCCTGAGGCGCGACCTCCCTCACGCGCGCGCCAGTCCAACCTCCGTTGGTCCGTTCTCCGCTCGCAGGCGAAGGCACAGCGATTCTATCACAAGACTCTGACCCTCAACCGGACTGGTGATCCGCCCACCATATGTGCCCCCTTCAAACACGCGCAGGAGCCCCCGTGCCCCTGGTGCCGCGAGGGCCCCCGCTACGTGGATTGAGCCGCGCCAGCCGTCTCCGACACCGGACGGCTTAGGCTTCACCTATTGCCAGCAACTCCTCTTCTAACAGGCCCCGCACCAGGGGAATCTTATAACCGTTGTGCGCCAACGGGCGTGCGTTCCGCAGCGCGGCCTCCGCCGCCCTCGAAGCCGTGCCGGCATCGAGCTGCTGGCCGGTCATGACAGCCTCCACTTCCCGCGAGCGCCAAGGTACGGGTGCCACACCGCTCAGAACGACTCGGCCCTGTGACACGCGATTGCTGCTGAACTGCAATGCAAGTGCGACACCTGCCAGGGCGAAGTCCCACGATCCCCGTTCCCGGACCTTGCGATACGAGCTGCGAAGCCCCGAGATGGGCGCTGGCAGCTCGATGTGGGTGACGATCTCGTTGGCTTCGAGCACGGTCTCTTTCATGATGTCCGTGGAGGGAAGAACGTGGAACTCCTCCATCGGCACGGTTCTCGTTCCCCGTGGCCCTTCGATGTGCACCGCTGCACCCAACGCCATCAATGCCGGCGCCGTATCGGAGGGATGGACGACGTAGCACGCACCACCGCCCAGAATGCAGTGATACTGGTTTTCGCCAGCCGCTGCGAAACAGGTCGTGCCGCCCTTGCGGAAGCAGTCAAACTCTCCACGATAGTACCAACAGCGTGGTTTCTGGCAAATGTTACCGCCGATGGTCCCCTGGTTGCGCAGCTGCGGGCTCGCCACCTCAGACGCCGCTTGGGCAAGAGCCCGATAGCGTTCGGTGACGGTCGGATTCGCGGCGACCTCGGCGATCGTGGTGAGGGCGCCGATGCGGAGGCCGCCGTTGCGGGTCTCGCTGATCCCACGCAGATCACCGACGTCGGAGATGCTCACAACCTTCGCCGCGTCGAACACCTGATCGCGCAGACATCCCAGGAGATCGGTTCCACCCGCGTGGACCCTTGCTCCTTCCGACGACAGATGCTGAAAGGCATCGCGGAGGGTTTGGGCGCGAACGTATGAGAACTTAGGCAACATGGCTCAAACCTCCCCTCGGCTTTCGGCGATCGCTAGGACGAGCCGGCTTGGACAAATGGGCGAGTCGGTCATGCGAACACCGGTCGCGTCATAGACCGCGTTGGCTAACGCGGCGGCTGTGGGAATCGTTGCAGGCTCGCCGATCCCTTTGGCCCCAGTCGTATTCGCTTCGGGATCGGGCCGATCGATTGGGACAAACTCCATATCTGCCGGCACGTCCAGAGCGGTGGGCAGCTTGTAGTCGTGCCAGTTCTTGTTCACCATCTTACCCGTCTGATCCCGGTCGAGGATTCGGCACTCGGTTTTGCCGTAACCGATTCCCATCGTGATCCCGCCAAAGACCTGGTTCTGACACGTGAGTCGGTTCATGATCCGCCCGCTGTCATGGGCGGCGAGGAAGCGAACGATGTCGACTTCGCCCGTCCGCATGTTCACCGCCACTTCGCAGAAGTGGACGGCGAAGGGATTCACCGCTTTCCCTTGGGGATTCGGTCCGCGATAACCAATGCCGGTGATCGAGCGGCGCCTCCTGAGGCCTCTGAGCGCGGCGATCTCCGTCTGCTTGGATGCATCATCGGTGGCAACGATTCTTCCTTCCTCGAGCCTCAAGGCCGATGCATCTACCTCCATCTCTTCGGCGGCAATCTCGAGGAGCTGTCTCTTGACATCGAGGGCAGCCGCACGAACCGCCGGCGATTCCGTGGGGACCGTCTTGCTGCCACCGCTCGCAGTGGCAAACTGTGTGGTGCCCGTGTCGGCGTGCCCGATTTGCACGTCGTCCGGATTGACCCCCAACTCCTCGGCCACCACCATGGCCATTACCGTCTTGGTGCCGGTGCCGATGTCACTCGCTCCCATGTTGAGGTTCACGCTGCCATCGGCGAAGAGCTTGACGATCGCCGTGGACGGGGGACCACCGGCACCTGCCGCCCACATGCCCCCGGCCATCCCCACGCCACGCCGGACGGCGCCGGCATTGCCGGCCCGCGCGATCTCCTCCCGCGTTTCACTCCACCGGAAAGCTCTCGCGCCTTCCTCGAAACACTCCCTGAGCCCGGTAGTCGTGTACGGCGGGTTGCCTTGCCGGGACTGGCTGAACGTGGGAATGTTCTTGAGCCGCAGCTCAATGGGATCCATGCCGATGGCTTCAGCCAATGCGTCCAGCATCTGCTCCAGCGCCCAGGCACCCTGTGGGTGGCCCGGGGCGCGGAACGGACGCGCGGGGCCCGCATTGATGTAGACGTCCGTCAATTCTGTTCGGACGTTCGGGCACAGGTAACACTCCTTGGTCAGGTAATCGAACGAGGATGTCCCCCCGGCTCGATAGGCTCCGCTGGTGCCCCGCGCCGCGAATTCCAGAGCCGTCAACGTGCCGTCTCGCCTGACGCCCGCCTTGAGCCGCATGTTGGCCGGCGGACGGTTGCCCACCGCAAGATAGGTTTCCTCTCGGGTGAGACAGAGCTTGACCGGCCGCGCCGTCTTCTTGGCGAGCAGTGCCGCCGCGATCGTGTACTTACCGGCCTGGAGCTTGCATCCAAACCCCCCACCCATGTAATGGCCGACGACTCGCACCTTGGAGAGCGGCAGCTGCAACGAGCTCGCCAGTCCCGCCTGTACGTTATACACGCCCTGCGTCGACTCCCAAACGGTCAGACTGTCACCATCCCACTTCGCCACGCACCCGTGCATCTCCATTGGCGTGTGGATCTCGCACTCGCATCGGTAGCTTTCCTCGAGTACCACTTGTGCCTCAGCGAAACCCGCATCCACATCTCCCCGCTCGTATGTTCGGGTGGGCGTCACCTGGTTGCCCTCCCCGTGGACGAGCGGTGCGTCGTCGTCGAGAGAACGTCGCTCGTCCGAAACGAACGGCAGGACGTCATACTCGACTTCGATGGCCCGAACGGCGTCGTGGGCCTGGTAAGGGGTCTCAGCGGCCACGGCCGCCACGGTCTCACCCTCATAACGGCAGTGGGGGTCGAAGAGTCTCGTCTTGATGAAGTCTGAATGCGGCCGAGTGGCACTGTCGTCGGGAGTGAACGCGCTGATGACGCCCCTCACCCCGGGCAGCGTGGCCGCTCGACTCGTATCGACGCTCCTGACCTCCGCGTGTGCGTGTGGACAGCGAAGGATGGCGCCATACAACATGCCGGGGAGCGAGACGTCCGAGGGATAGATCGCCGTTCCGCTCACCCGTTCGTAGCCGTCCACGCGTGGCAGAGGTTTCCCGACTACCGTGGTCTCGCCCCACGGTTCAGTCTCTGTACGTGGATTGGGCGTTTCGGGAACCTCCATCCCTTCGACGAAATAGAGGCCGTCACGTGGCTCGTTCATGACTCACCTCCCCGCTTGAGCTGGGCTGCCCGTTGGGCGGCCATGAAGATGTGGGGGTAGGTACCGCAGCGGCACAGATTCCCGCTCACATGCCGGCGAACCTCGTCGAGCGACGGATCGGCCTTCGCACGTAGCAAGCCCTCGACCGCCATGATTTGCCCGGCGGTGCAGTAGCCGCATTGAAACGCGTCCTCTTCCACGAACGCCTGCTGCACCGGCCCGATCTCTTCACCGTCCATGAGTCCCTCAACGGTGACGATGTCGACGTTCTCGGCCTCGACCGCCAGGGTCATGCAGGCGTAGCGCGGCACGTCGTTGATGAGAACCGTGCACGCACCACATTCACCGCGACTACAGCCGATCTTCGTGCCCGTCAAACCCAGTTCCTCTCTGAGCACGTGGGCCAGGGACCAACGTGGCTCGACAAGGAATCGATGTGACCGGCCATTGATCCTGAGCGTCACGCGCACCACGTCGTCGGCCTGGATGACGCTCGCCTGAGCGGCCGGCTCTGCGGCGAGCTGACTGGCCGCCGCCGCCGACACCGCTCCGGTTCCCATTGTCGCGAGAAACCCGCGACGGGTCAGACCCTTACGACCGTCGCTGTCCTTCTCGCCGTGGTCCGTACGGTCTTCTGTCATTGGGGTGTCCTCGGGCAAAACGTGATCCCCACCTCGGAAGGCGGAGCGCGCAACCGGGGCAGGATTTCCTGCAATCAGGCTCTGATGGAGTTTTGTACACTATGCGGGGTGATCGAAGGAAATCGTGAATTCCGTGTGAAGAGAGGGAGAAGGGAGAAGGGAGAGGGGGGAAGGGAAGAATCGGGCGCGAACGTCCCGAGTCACCATCGAGGCGGAGCGTTAACTCATTGCTTCTGTGTGTGTTGTAGGTCGTGAGCTCCGCTTTCGGCGCTGCCTCTGGCGGTGGCGCTGGAGAATCCCTATCATTTGACTTTTAGATCACCTACTGCGGCGTGACGTACATAAGCCTTTCCGCCTCGCTTGGCGGGCGGTATCGTGATCAAGTCCCCACGTGGCCCGACCCACCCTCGCGGGCCCCGCGGCCGTCATCCCACCCTCGCAGCCTCGGGAGGGGTCATGAATCGCTTCACCGCTACCGCTGTGGCCACGGCCTTCCTCGGCATCGTCCCTGCAGCAACGCTCGGAGCCGGCTCCGGAGAACGACTCGCTCGACCGGGCCATGGCATCGACACCACCGCCGCCGCGCTATTCGCATCTCACGACCTCCTGGCGCTCACCATCGAGGCTCCGCTCACGACCATCTTCAAAGACCGAGGCCAGGAAAGTGAGGAGCATCCGGGGACCGTATCCTACGTGAACGCGGAAGGGACTGCAGTCACAGTTCCCGTCGATATCAGAACGCGGGGGAAGACACGGCTCCAGCCCAAGATCTGCAGGTTTCCTCCGGTGAGACTGGATTTTCCGTCCGATGAGGTCGAGGGAACGCTCTTCGCCGGCCAGGACAAGCTCAAGCTCGTCACCCATTGCCAGGACGGCCGCCGCACGTACAATTTGCTGACCGACCTGAGTCTTCGTGCCCGCCCGGCCCACATTACCTACATCGATACCGACGGTGAGCGCGATACGCTCACGCGCTACGCCTTCCTGATCGAGGACGAAGACGCCATGGCGGCTCGCGGTGGCTGGGAGGTCTTGCATGTGCCGCAGGTTCCGCCGGAATACATGGACCCAACGCAGCTCAGCCTGGTGGAGATCTTCCAGTTCATGATCGGCAACACCGACTGGTCGGCCTTCAAGGGGGAGCCTGGGAGAGACGAGTGTTGCCACAACTCGAAACCTATTGGCGACATGGCAGGTCCCGTCTTTGCCGTGCCCTATGATTTCGACATCACTGGGCTCGTGTCGACGCGATACGCCAACCGGCTCTTTCGAGACAATCTCGAGCAGCTGGGGCTCCGCAACGTGCGCCAGCGGTACTACAGAGGCCTCTGCATGTCCCAGCCTTATCTCGATCAAATCTTCCAACTGCTCAACGAGAAGCGGGAGGCCATTTATGCGTTGTATCGCGAGCAAGAGGCCCTCGAGCCCGAGATCATAGAGAAGAGTCTCGAGTATTACGACGACTTCTACGAGATCATCAATGACGAAGGGAAGGTCCGAAGAGAGTTTGAGCGGAACTGCAGGCGGGTCTAACAAGCGGAGGAAGAAGGGAGAAGGCACCGTGCCCGTTCACCCGAGGGGGAGCAAGGAGCGGTGGTTGCCGGGCAGCATGTGCTAACCTTACACACAACGCTGGCTTCGAGGGGTCTATTCGGCATTAATATTGTTGCATTTAGACATCCTTTCCCACCGGGGCTATCTCAGACGCTTCTGAAACCCGCGACAAGTTGACAACGTAGAGCATGTTGTGGCGGAAACCGCTGACAGGGTGTAGTATTTGCAAATTATTTACTCTACATTGTTTAGGATATATAAGGTGCTGATGCCATGGGCCGCGATGCGCTCGGTGAATTCGAACATTTGATCATGCTGGCAATCCTCAGATTGGGACCGGAGGCGTACGGCGTTCCGATCATTGACGAGGTGGAAGCCCGGACCGGGCGAACCGTCTCGGAAGCCGCTGCCTACTTGACGCTCAGGCGCTTGGAGGAAAAGGGGTGGATCAAGTCGCGGGTGGGCGAGCCGACTCCCGAGCGAGGCGGGCGCGCGAAACGCTACTTCAAGCTCCTGCCAGTGGGCGTCAGGCGGCTCAGGGAATCCCGCACCGCTCTAGTCCAGATGTGGGACGGAGTGGCGGCAGAACTGGACAGGTGACGGCATGACGCCGCCGAAGCTCCCGTTCTTTTTCATCTTCCTCATGGCGCCTGCGGACGGTCGTGACGAGATCCTCGGCGACCTCAACGAGCGCTTTCTCGCCATTGCTCGGCGGAGGGGCACGCGCGGTGCCACGCTGTGGTATTGGTCCCAAGCTTGGAGTGCCGTCGTGCGATTCGGCGCCAGGCGACTCAACCTCAGACTCCCGATACGAAGTGGGCCTAACCGAATTAACGGCCCGCAACCAAGAAACAGGGTAGAAGTGATGAACTCGACGTTCTCTGACATCAGATATGCTGTCCGTGGCCTGATCAAGAGCCCTGGCTTCACCGCGGCGACCGTGTTGACCCTCGCCCTCGGCATCGGCGCGAACACGGCCATGTTCAGCGCCATCAACTCCATCCTCGTCAAGCCACCTGCTTATGAGGATCCGGACCGCCTGATCATGGGATTGAGCACCTATAAATCGCAGATGGCGGGAAACGTATCCGCGATGGACTACTTCGACTTCCGGGATCAGAACGACGTGCTCGAGTCAATGGCCGCGATAGCCAGCTTTCCGTTGGGTGTGCCCGTCATTGGGACCGGCGAACCGGAGCGGGTCCAGAGCGCGATCGTGACTGTCAATCTGTTTCAAACACTCGGCGTCGATCCCCAGTTGGGCCGTCACTTTGTGCCTGAGGAGGAGTCCCGTGACTCGGACAACGTCGTACTCATCAGTCATGGTTACTGGCAGCGCGACTTCGGCGGCGAGTCGAGCGTCCTCGGTCGCACCCTCATCCTGAACGGAACCCCCTATGCGATCATCGGCGTAATGCCGGCCGGGTTCAACTTCCTGCACGAGGTCGACCTCTGGAGGCCGATGCAGGCCAACGCCGATTGGACGGGTGCCAGACGGTTTCACAACTTCTTTACGGTAGGCCGGCTCAAGACGGATGTGACCCTCGAGCAGGCACAGGCCCAGATGGATGTCATTGCCCGGCAGCTCGCGGTCGAGTACCCCGAATCGAACAAGTACTACGGTCTTCGTCTCTTTGGATTGCATGAGAGCCTGGTCTTCTTCGTTCGCCCGGCTCTCCTCATGTTGATGGGCGCCGTGGGCCTGGTGCTTCTGATCGTGTGTGGCAACGTGGCCAGTTTGCTGCTGGCGCGATCCCTCGCGCGGCGGACGGAGGTCGCGGTGCGCTCGGCCTTGGGTGCCACGCGTTCACGACTCGTTCGCCAGTTTCTCGCCGAGAGCACGGTGTTGGCCGTGACGGGAGGTGCGCTGGGATTGCTTTTCGTGCAGTGGAGCTTGGCGACCGTCCGTCGCATGGCACCGCCTGAACTACCTGGCGTTGCGAACCTGGGCATCGACGGAGTCGGGCTCGCCTTTGCCCTGGGTGTGTCCGTGCTCACGGGCCTGCTCTTCGGCATTGTGCCGGCCCTGCGAAGCGCAAAAAGCGATACATCGCAGGAGCTCAAGGCATCGGGGAGAACCACCGAGACCGGAGCCGGGATCAGGTTGCGGGGAAGCCTGGTGGTGGCGCAGGTGGCGCTTTCTCTCGTATTGCTGATTGGATCAGGTCTCTTGATTCGCAGTTTCCTGAGCCTACGGTACGTGGACTCTGGTTTTGATTCGTCGAATCTTCTTACGGCGGAGATTACACTGCCCATGACGGGGGACTACGAAGAGCCGGAACAGCGCATCCGCTTCTATGAGAGCTTGATGAACGACATTGCGGTGCTCCCGGGTGTCGAGGCGGTCGCCGCTAGCAACCGCCTCCCCGTGAAGAACCGCGGCGGCGATGTCAATGTGTATGCAGCAGAACGGCCGCCTGTCACCGAGGGAGAGCTGCGAACGGCCTTGATCCGGACCGTCACGCCGGGCTACTTCGAGACCATGCGCATCCCGTTGATGGCGGGGCGCGAGTTCACTCCAACGGATGACGGCGACGCACCCCGCGTTGTGATCGTCGACGAGAGCGTGGCTGAGCGGTACTTCCCCGGGGAAAACCCGTTGGGACGGGGCTTGGTAGTGGATGTCGGGACCGACGAACCGTGGGAGATCATTGGCGTCGCCGGATACGTGAGGCAGAACAATCTTCAAGAAGGTGACTGGAACCCGACGGTGTACTTTCCCTACAAGCATGGCCCGCGACTGACTATGCGTCTCGCCATCAGGAGCAACGGGGAGCCGCTGGCGCTCGTGGGAGGCCTGCGCCGCGCGCTTCGAGCGCTGAATCGGGATATCCCGCTGGCGGCAGTAGAGACGATGGACGAGGTCCTGGCCGGTTCTGTGACCCAGCCGAAGATGCAGGCGTACCTCGTGGGCGCCTTTGCGCTGGTGGCATTACTGCTCGCCGCCATCGGGCTGTACGGCGTGCTGGCATATGCCGTGAGCCAGCGCATCCACGAAATGGGGATCCGCATTGCACTCGGGGCGAACGCCGGCAACGTGATGCGCTTGGTGCTGCGAACGGGGATGGGGATGGTGGGTATCGGGCTCGGTATAGGATTGGTCGCGGGCTTCGGTCTCACGCGTTTTCTGCAGAGTCTGCTCTATCAAGTTGCGCCCACTGACCCAACGACGTTCATCGGCGTCACTGTCGTTCTCTTTGTCGTGGGGCTGGCGGCGTGCTTCCTGCCCGCGTGGAAGGCGGTGAAGACGGATCCGTTGGTGGCGCTGAGAGTGGAGTGAGAAGGGAGAAGGATGGAGGGTGCAGGGTGTAGGGTGTAGAAGGCGAAAGCTCAAGGTCTCCGGAGCAGGCATCTGCGAAACCGAACCCCGCCTGGCGACGACCGCCAAGCGGGGTTCTCATTTCGCACGTAGGCACGTTTACGCTGCAGTCCGGTGGGTCCTATAGCGCGCGTTTGTGCGCTATAGGACCACTCTCTGGCCGTCCGAATTGTGCATGCGCACAGCAGCGCGCGGAGGGACCCACCGGACTACCGCGCTACGGTGCGAAGGTCCTCCTACCGCTCGCTAGTTACCACCCCCATCCGTCGTGGTCGCCAAAAGCCGCTCGAGCTCTCGGATGTGACCCGATAGCGCTGCCTCCAAATTCTCGAAGCGCTGGTATGCGTCGGCGCCCGGCTTCTGATCCGCGCGATCGAGATTATCGTAGAGGTACTCGAGCTGGTCGATCAACATCGGCTGCGGATAGCGGTGCCCTGAAGCGGTGACCAACTTCTCCTCGATCTCGGCGAGCTTCGTCTTGATGGTCTCGACATCGCGACCTTCGGCAAAGTCTTCCTTGGCCTTCGTAATCTGTACGGCGGCCACGCGCGCCTGGCTCAGGGCGTCCCGCGCCTGCAGGCTGAGTGTCAACTGGTCTGCGAGGTCGCCTTGGGTGATGCCGTCGGCCTGGATACGCGGATCGACCAGCACCGTGAAGCGCTGCGTCTGACTCGAGTTCCCCACAGTGAGCCGAGCTTGATACGTTCCCGGAAGCACGAGGGGTCCGTCGCGTCCGGCGCGCTCGGGGTCGGCGTCCCAAGGGCCGGGGTATCGCATATCCCAGATGAATCGGTGCATGCCGGCACTCTTCTCGAGCTTCGGTCCTCCCACACGCTCGAGGGTGAACTGCCGCATGCTCGGTTGCTCGGGAGCGACCATGCGCTCGGGCGGCGCTTCACTCGAGAGCCCACGAATCACACTGCCGCCCTCATCGAGGATCTCGAGTCTGACCTCGCCTGCCGGCTCTTGCGCCAGGTAGTAGTACATCATGGCCCCCGGCGGCGGCCACTGTGGGTCGGACGGTAGCGTGACTCGGAAACCTCGCCCGGCATACCGCATACGATGCGCATCGCGTGGCGCAAACAGGTGTGCCTGGGAAGATGCGATCTCGTCGCTCAATTGATGGAGCGGTGTCAGGTCGTCCATGATCCAGAACGACCGTCCCATGGTCGAGAGAATAAGGTCCTTGCGATAGGCCTTGATGTCGGTCACGGGTGTCGCCGGCAGGTTACGCTGGAAAGACTGCCACGTCGCTCCATCGTCGAATGAGATGAACATCCCAAACTCGGTGCCGGCATATAGCAGACCCTCACGGTCCGGATCCTCCCGCACGACTCGCGTGGGATGGTCGTTGGGGATGCCGTTGTCACCGGTCGTCAACCGCGTCCAGCTCTGGCCATAGTCCGTCGTGCGGTAGATGTGGGGTGTCCAATCGCCGAGTTGGTAACGTAGGACCGCGACGTACGCCTTGCCGGGGTGGTGTGGCGACGGCTCCACCGTCTGCACGCGACCGCGCGGTGGAAGATCGCGGGGTGTGACGTTGGTCCAGTTCATCCCACCATCGCGTGTGACATGGATGGGGCCGTCGTTCGCCCCGACCCAAATCAAGCCCGGCTGGATTGGCGATTCCTGCACAGCGTACAGGGTACTGTAGTGCTCCTCGCCTGTGATATCCCGGGTGATGGGCGTTCCGGAGGCCACCTGAGTCTCCGGGTCGAACGCCGTCAAATCCGGAGAAATCTGCTCCCACGTCTTTCCGTCGTCCGTCGTGCGGTGCAGGAACTGCGATCCGTGGTACACCACGTTCGGGTCGTGAGGCGAGACGTGGATCGGCGAAACACGTTGGAACCGGTACTCCAGATCACGCGGGTTGTGGCCGTAAATGTTGGCCATGCCCACGTAGTACTGCTGCTCCTGTCCGGTCGCCTGATTGTACCGCCCGAAACGGCCCTTGCAGTTGGAGTACACGATGTCGGGGTTGCCGGGTTTGGGGACGGCGGGCCCGGTCTCGCAACCGCCGATCGCCAGCCAATAGCCGGTCGGGCCTCCCGGATGTGAATACGGCGGCCGGCTTGGCACCCTGATCGTGGTATTGTCCTGCTGTCCCGCGTACACCCAGTACGGGAACCGGTCGTCCACATGGACCTGATAGACCTCGGCGGTCGGTTGGTTGTGTTGCGAAGACCAGCTCTCGCCACCGTCCAGTGTGACGTTGGCACCGCCGTCTTGGGGTTGATCCACATGTCGTGGTTGTCCCCGTGTGGTGTGCTGATGCGCCCGAAGTTCTTCCCGCCGTCCACCGACTTGTAAAAGTCTTCATTATTTACATAGACGATGTCTGCGTTCGTGGGGTCGGCGTCGAGGTTGGTGTAGTAGAACGGGCGGTTGAGAATGGGGTTGTAGCTGGTGACCTGATACCACGTCTGTCCACGATCGTCCGAGCGGTAGAGGCCGTCGTCGGGCTCCGGTGCCTCCATCAACACGTAGACCCGGTTGGGATCCACGGGCGATACGGCAAGGTCGGATTTTCCACGAAGGCCCTGCGGGAGACCATTCGTCATGTGAGTCCAGTTATCTCCGCCGTCACTCGACTTGTACACTCCTCCCTCGTAGGCGCCGCTGATGATGGTCCACGGCTTGCGCTCGCCGCGCCACATACTGGCGTAGATCACTTGGGGGTTGTCGGGTGCGAACTCGAGATCGATGGCGCCGGTGCTGTCAGATACGAACAACACCTTCTCCCAGTTGGCGCCGCCGTCGGTCGAGCGATACACGCCGCGCTCCGAACTCGGCGCAAAGGCGTTGCCCAAGGCGGCGACGAAGACAACGTTCGGATTGCTGGGGTGGATCTCGACGGCGCCGATCTGGCCCACATCCTCGAGCCCGACGAGGGTCCACGTCTTCCCGGCATCAGTCGACTTGTAAACACCCTTACCCGTGATCACGTTGCTCCGAATTCCATCAGAGCCGGTGCCGACATAGATGACGTTGGCATCCGAGTCTGCGACGTTGATGGCTCCGATGGAGCCGGTGGCGAGGTAGCCGTCGGAGATGTTCCACCAGCTCTGCCCGTAGTCGGTCGTTTTCCAGACCCCGCCGCCCACGCCGCCCATGTAAAACACGTTCGGCTGCTCCGCGACGCCGGTCACCGTGGTCACGCGCCCGCCGCGGGCGGGCCCAATCATACGATACTTGAGCCCGGCAAAGAGCGCGGGATTAGGGCCGGAGGGTCCGGACTGCGCGTCCAGGGCGGCACCCAGACCGGCCATCAGGGTGAACATGGCCGCGGCTGCCGCGGCGCGAGTGATCGTTCTCATAGTGTCAGCCTCGCAAGGTTCACGGGGTCGGTAGGGGAATGGCGCATCTTGGAGAATGAACGCACGTGTGTGATCGCGGCGTACCATCCGACGGCCAACAACCCGTTACGTGGAAAGTTCAACATTGACACGCAGTTAGATAAGGAGGCGCACCGGTTCTAATTTGAAACGCCTCACGCTCGTGGCACTCCGGCAGCTGCCTCCGCCCGACGAGTCAAAGACCACCAACATCTTGTCGCAACATACCTTACGGTGCACGGCGTCGGAAGAGGTGATGCGCGGAGTGCCTCCGCAGACCGCCGACGGCACACCTTAACATTTTTGCACGGCTACACGTCTTACTGCTGTTGTGGCGCTCCAAGGATCCTGACGAGTCTGTGGGAGGAAGACATGACGATGGGGCAACTTGCGACAGCATTGCTGGCAACTGGATTGACGCTTGCTGGCACGACCGCTTCGAGTGGCCCTGTGACCGCGCAGCAAGCCGATCTGTCCGGCACCTGGACGTTCAACGAAGACGAGAGTGACGACCCCCGGGAGCAGATGCAAGAGATGCGCGATGGCCGTGCTGGGGGTGGGTTCGGAGGAGCTCGCCCGAGTGGCGGGGGTGGGGGACGACCGGGCGGCGGCCGGCCTGGCATGGGTGGTGGTGGGCGCCGTCCTGGCGGCGAACCTGGTGGCTTTGGAGGCGGTGGCGATATGGAGCGGATGAGAGAGTTCATGCAGATGGCCATGCAGACCGTCCAGCAGATGGAGCTGGTGCACGACGACTCCTCGGTCACGATCACCTATCTGAATCAGCCAGCGCTGACCCTGGCAACCAACGGTAAGAAGTGGAAACAGGAAACGGATCAGGGTACCGAGATCGAGTACAAGGCGGAGTGGAAAAACGAAGAGCTTCGTGTGGAGCGGAAGATTGACGGCGGCGGTACGATCAAGGAAAGGTTCCTGCTTTCGCCGGAGGTGGATCAGCTGTTCGTCATCACAAAGATCGAGGGTTCACGCATGCCGCAGGACCTGGAGTTCCGCCGGGTGTACGATCGCGCCGGGGTGTGATTGAGTGGGATCCCCGGAGGAGGTGGCCCGCGCCCTTCGAGATGCGTTGCTACGCAACGCTCCTCAGGGACGCGGGCTTCCGTTGGCTGTCTTCACAGTGCTGCCACCGTACTCATCAATCAGCTAACGGCTAACAGCTAGCAGCTGTACTCACATCCTCACCGCGTATTGAACTTTGACCAGCAGTTGTGCGGAGTCCAACTCCCATCGGTCGGTGAGATCCGCAATGTTGTGATTGTACACCACGAACATGTCACCCAGTGGGTGGAAGGTCCACCGCAAGCGGGTGTTCGTTCCGAAGATACGGCTGTCGTTGTCGTACTGGACGAAGCTGTTCAACTGGAGATCTGGGGAGAAATTGAGACGGATGCGCCCACCAATGAGTTCCTGCGTGAAATTGCCGGCGGATACACTCCCCGTGTTGCGTTCACCGGTCAGCTCGAGTGATGCTGTCTCAGAGGGCTTGAGGGCGAGCCGGGCGGTCACCTGCTGAAGGGAACCATCGTAGAAATCACCAAACCACCAAGACACACGTCCGCTCACCTTGCGCCTGGCCGCGATATCGACTTCGAGGCGGTATCGCACCCAGTGGTACGAACCTGGCGGAATGAATACGCCCTCATCGATCTCGAACGGCTCGACGAGACGCTCTCCCTCCGGCTGGATGTTGAATTCGAAACGGTCACCGCTTTCAAACCGCCAGTTGACTGGAGCAGTGAAGACCCGGTAGCTCTCCCACCGTCCGTCCAGGTCGACTGCGAGGGTGGGTATCAACTCGTAGAACATCCAGCGCATCCACGACGACGATTCGGGGCGATAGCGGAAGTTGACGCCGCCGCTCCAGATCTGGATCCCGCGCCGGGGCACGAAGCCGAGTGACGGATCAAACGCATCGCCGATCCGCTTGTACACGAGAGCGATGTCCCAAGTATCATTGGGGTAGTCGAGCTTGGCGCCGAATGCCGTCTTGTCGCCGCTCAAATCGTTCCGGTCCGTCGCCAGCCCCCACACGCCAAACAGAAAGTTCTTGTTCCCGGCAAGCCTAGACGTCTGAAACGTGAAATCCGCTCCCGCCAGCCAGCTTCCACTCCGTCCTTGTGGATCGCCAAAGGTCGCCATAGCGCCCACCGACGATTCGCTGAGGATGTTCTGCTTGACGCGAGCCGCGCCGATCGACGTGGCGGAGACGAGGCCTTCGACCTCGCCCGTGCGAACAGCCAGGGCGCCGAAGTTAGTGTTGCCGGCGCGTCCGTTGACTTTGCCACCGGCGTGAAGAGGAACTTCCTGTCCTTCGAGGAGACCGATGTGGCGACTGAAGAAAGGCACGAGATCGGTGTTCCGGCGAGACTGCAGGCCGATTCCGAAATCGAAGATGTCCGAGCCTTCGAGGAAGAACGTGCGCTTTTCGGGGAAGAACAAAGAGAAACGCGTTAGATTGGTGCGCCTCGTGTCCACTTCCGTCTCGGCGAAATCCGTATTCACCGTCACCGACGCGAGCGCGTTCGACCCGAGTCTTTGCGTGACGTCCAGGCTCGGATCGGCGGTGGCTTCGGTGGCGACGGTGGGTTCGGTCTTCTCCACCCCGCTCACGACCGCCGGCCTCACCGAGAGCCCCACGCCGAACCGAAAATCAGGAAGATCGGTGAGGCGTCCGGCCCGGCTCGACTGCGAGATCTTGGCGTCCCGCCTCGGGCTCGCCCAGCGACTGGTTTCCTGCAGACGCTCCAGCCGTCTTTCGATGTTGAATCCCCACTCCTTCAGTCCGTCCTTGAAACTCAGGCTCTGTATTGGGATTCGAATCTCGGCAGACCAACCGGCTGCCCCGCGTGCAGTCGCAGCCTCCCAGGCTGTGTCCCACTGGGGATTCTCTCCCTCCCCCTGGCGGGCCACGAGGGCGTCGTAGCGAGCGCCACTCGGGTTCACGGCGAAGATGTACCCAGACCGTTCATCGAGAAACGTGTCGAAGATGAACTTGACGTGGTCTTCGCTTCGCAGCTCTGGATCCCTGGCTTTCGAGTAACTCACGATTCCCGATGGGTCGGGGTCGCGGCAGGTGACGCCAATGACAATGTTCCGTGAGTCCGCCAGTACGCGGACGGTCGTCTGGCCGGTAACGTCCCCGCCCTCCACAGGCTCGGTCATGGTCAGAGCGGAGATCGCGTCAGCTGTCTCCCATGCCCGCTCGTCGAGGGTGCCGTCGAGCTGTAGGTCCGCTGGCAGCTCTCCAACCTGAAGGAATGGTCGTTCGTCATCCTGAGCTGTGGCATTCGTCGGCGTCGCGAAGAAAAAGATGATTGCCGCTAACGGCGGCAGCCATCCGGATGAGCGCTGGCAATATGGATTCGTGCACATGCACGGTTCTCGCAAAGAACAAGGCACAGCAAGGGTAAGGGCGGACTACTGCGCTAGCAAGGGGAGCGCCGAGGCGTAATTTGAGTGGGATCTCCAGAGGGGGTGGCCCGTGCCCTTCGAGACGCGTTGCTACGCAACGCTCCTCAGGGACGCGGGTCTCAGTTGGCCATCTTCACAGTGTTCCCACCGTACTCATCAATCGCGTAACGCCAAACAGCTAACAGCTAACAGCTAATGGCTAATAGCTAATAGCTAATGACCATCTCACCTCGCCAATACCTGCGCCAACTCGTACATGGCATTGTCCAGCGGCTTCACGTTGGCAACGACCTCCGCGAGCGGGGTCGTCGATATCGCGCCGCAGTTCAGCCCCACGAGTGCGCCTGTGTTGCCGTCCGCCAGTTGTTCGATCGCCGCCGCTCCGAGGCGCGTGGCAAGCAGACGGTCGAACGCACCGGGCGCACCTCCCCGCTGCACATGTCCCAATGCCGTCACGCGCAGATCGAAACCCAGCCTGTCCCGCTGCTCAGCAAAATGTTGTGCCAGAGCACCGGCGTTGTAATGAGCGCCCTCCGCCACGACGACGATCGCATGGGACTTACCGCGCTCATATGCCTCGCGAAGTTCGGACGCCACGGCGCTTGGGTCCGTTTCCACTTCCGGGATCACGACCGCCTCGGCGCCGCCCGCAATGCCGGTCATCAGGGCGATATAGCCACAGTCACGACCCATAACCTCAACCAGGAACGCCCGTTGGTGGGACGAGGCCGTGGTCTTCAACCGATCGATGGCCTCCAACGCGATGTTGAGCGCCGTGTCCACGCCGATCGTGATCTCTGAACCGTAGAGGTCGTTGTCAATGGTCGAGGCTATGCCGATGACCGGAAACCCGGCTTCCGAAAGGGAATGTGCCCCCGACTGGGACCCGTTACCTCCGATCACGACCAAGGCCTCTATCTCATTCTGGTGCAGCGCCCGGAGCGCGTCACCGCGTCCTTTCTCCGTCTTGAACTCGGGGCAGCGGGCGCTTCCCAGCATCGTCCCGCCCAGTTGCACGATCGCACCGACATCGCGACGCCCCAGCGGAACGACATTGCCCGCGATGAGTCCAGCGTAGCCGCTCCGAATGCCTGAGATCTCCCATCCTCGTGCGACGCCGGTTCGCACCACGGCGCGGATCGCCGCATTCATCCCCGGGGCGTCGCCACCGCTCGTCAGAACGGCGATGCGTTTCATGATTGTCCTCCGGCCAGCAAGTGCGTTTTGCTTTTGGATGTGGAACGCGGATGCCCGTAATGTACGACGATGACTGTTCCACGGGCCAACGCAGTCGGGGAGTGGTGTGTTACCGGCAGCCGGACTATGGGAAAGCTCGTGAGGGGCTATGGCGCAGCGGCGTCAGCTGCCCCTACGCTGGGGTCGACTTCGCCTCGGACGCCCGGTCCGACTGATTTCCCTTCGTCAAGAGCCGCTCGGCAAAGTCCAGCCGCTCATGCAGCTCGTCCAGTTGGCTGGCCTGTTGCGCTAGCAGCTCGTGCACTTCCTGCCGAAGCTCTGTGACACCCTCGCCCGACTGTTGTCGCATGCGCTCCAACTCCAGCCTGGCTTTCAGCTTCGAGCGATACCCAGCCAGGATGGTGCAAGCCACGCCGACGGCGCCGGCGCTCAAGAAAAGGGCGAACGTGCCAATCGCATCCCACTCCATGTGGCCTCCAAGCCAAGGATACCTCGCCGACCGTTGACCAGTCCGACCAACTTTTCCTCGAAACCTCAGCTCGCCGCAAGTGTTGCGAACAGCGGTGTATCTAAACGGGGGTAGACTCCCTCTTGGGCGGCTGTTCCGAGGAGTTCCCTTGGGTCAAGAGTCGTTCGGCAAAATCCAGCCGCTCGTGCAGCTCGTCCAGTTGGGCCACCTGCTGCACCAGGTGCTCGTGCATTTCCTGGCGAAGTGCTTCCACGCCCGCCCCCGCTGAGTCCGCCGCCCCAGCTCCCGACTCAAGGCGCATTCGCTCGAGCTCCAGCCGGGCCTTGAGCTTCAGGCGGAAACCGGCAAGAACGACGCAGGCAACGCCCACAGCGCCGGCCGCCAGGAACATCGCGAATGTGCCGGCCGCGTCCCATTCCATAGACCCTCCATGAGATCCTCAATGCCTCAGCGATCCTGTCGTCGCCCGTGGTGGCTGCCTGAAGAATAGCATGGCCGGATCGACATCAGCTTTCTCGACTGGCGGTCTGCTCGAGCTATATGGCAGCTAACTCGTTGAATTATTTGCGTATAGCACTTCGGTAGGGCTGAGCGCGCGTCGTTCGTTCCGGCCGCCTCCGGTAATCGAGTCGGCCTACGGGGCCTTTCTATAGCGTTGCCGCTATATTATAATTATAGCGTTAACGCAATAAGGGGGAGGAGTCGGCAATTCGTGAATGCCCTTGAGTTAGCGGCCTCGTGCTCGCCGGAGGCAGTCGTGCTGTTCGCCTACGCGTTCCTTTCGAACGTGGCCTTGGCGGTGGTGCCCCACGAACCAGTGGTCATCTGGTACGGGGCACGCATGGGCGTGTGGCCTACCGCGATCGTGGCGACTGCCGGCACCGTGGCAGCTTCATGGGTCGATCACCGTCTCTTCGCCTCTCTGGTCGGCCGGGCGGCGACCCTACCCAGGATGGCTGGGGATCTCATGGGATCGATCCGCCGGCTCTTTGCCCGCGCGCCATTTGCGGTCATCACAATCTCTGGGGTAACGCCTCTCCCCTTCTTCCCATTCAAGGCGCTGGCATTTCTGGAGCGGTACCCCATGGGGCGGTACCTCGCGGCGGTCGCCGCCGGGCGCTTACCACGCTATGTGCTGCTCGCCTGGCTGGGGATCGTGTTCGAGGTCCCGACCTGGTTGCTCGTGGCCCTCTTTGTCTTGCTGGTGGCTTCATCCGTGAGGGTGTTTCTATGGAAACGGCAAAACGCGAAATGACATTCCTGCTGGCCAACGCCGAGCGGCGGTTGCTTCGGGCCCTTGCGGCGAACCTGCCGGCGTGGGCGCAGCCGAACCATCTGTCCGCCATAGGTGTGGTGGGAGCGGTGGGGACGGGAACCGCTTACGCACTCAGTGCGTTCAATCCGCTGTGGCTGTGGGCGGCGAGCCTCATGCTTGTCGTCAACTGGTTTGGCGACAGTCTGGATGGTACGGTGGCCCGCGTGCGCCGCACGGAGCGGCCTCGCTATGGCTACTACATCGATCACCTGCTCGACGCCTTGAGCACCGCGGTCGTCGGCATTGGGATAGGGCTATCACCCTACATTCGTTTCGAGCTCGCGCTCGTTCTGGTCGTGGTCTATTTGATCTTGTCGATCAACGTGTACCTCGAGTCCGTGGTGTTTGGGGTGTTCAAGATGGGGTACGGAATCGTCGGGCCGACTGAGGCGCGCATCGTTCTCGTGCTGGCCAACACGACGCTGCTGGTGATGTCGTCGAGTGTTGATCAGTTGAGTGCTGCGGTGAGTCGACTGACGAACGCCGGCGCGCTGATGCTGGGCGCCATCATGTTCGCTATGCTCTTAGTGCGGTTTGGCAAGAACCTGTACCGCCTCGACCGCCTCGAGCCGCTGCGCCAGGGCGAGGGGGGCTGAGCACGAAGCCGAGTTGTCGCCGCTCCCGGCAAATGAGCTACCGGCGCCCTTGCTGATCCGACGCGCGCGTCGACGGCATCTTCGAGCCGGGCCCCTTGTTCGTCATAGATCTGGAGCTGATCGATCCCGAGGGCTTCTTTTGTGGGGCTCTGTTCCCGTGTCCGCTACGGACGCGCCGAACCGTACACCACTTCCTGCACGATCTCCCACATGAGACGGGTGCCGAGCTTCACGTTTTCCTCCGAGATGCGCTCGTTGTTGCCGTGCACGCCTCCGCGGTCTTCTGCCGGCACGAGCATGGGGCCGAAGCCGTAACTCGCGATCCCGAGGTCCCGGAAGAAGTGACTGTCCGTAAACCCTGCGGCCACGGTGGGAACGATGGTGGCGTTGGGAAAGTGACGTCGCGTCACCGACTCCATCGCTCGGTAGAGATCGGTGTCCGTCGACGTTACCGCTGGTGTGAAGCCCATGATCCGCTCGATCACGATGGATGGGTCGTTGATGACGGAGGCCAGGAGGGCGATGAACTCTTGCGGATCCTGATCCGGTAGCAGGCGGCAGTCGATCTCTGCAGCCGCCTGCGGTGGCACCACGTTGATCTTGTTGCTGCCCTCGAGCCTGGTGATCGAGCAGGTGTTTTGCGTCAAGGCGTGGTAGTAGGGGCTGAAGATTTGGAGCCGTGTCAGGAACTCGGGGTCCTTGACGGCGGACGCCATGTCCATGAACGCCGCGCGCCACTCCCGGCCGGCGTTTGGCGCGATCCCCTTGAAGTACGTATCGACGGCCGGGACGATCCTCGGGGCCATGCGATGGTCCCGCACGTTGTCGAGCGCCCGGATCAGGTTTGTTACCGCCGATTCGACCCGGGGCACTGAGCCGTGACCCGGGTGGCCCGTCGCCACGAGCCGTAGCCACAGGGGCACTTTTTGGGTGACCTCGATGCCGAAGTCCTCCCGTCCGTCGACGAGCAATCCGCCGCCACCTTCGTTGAGCAGCAGGCCGGCCCCCTCGAAGCTCTCTGGTCGGTTCTCGACCATCCAGCCGGCCCCGTAAAAACCGCCGGCCTCTTCGTCGGCCGTCGCCATGAAGATCACGTCGCGGTTGAGTGGTCTCCCAGCACGATGGAGCGCGAGGAACGCCTGGAGATGGAGGATTCCGAGGGTCTTCGTGTCCAGGGCGCCGCGGCCGTAGATCTGACCGTCCCGTATCTCGCCGGAGAGCGACGACATGTCCCAGTGGCGCTCGTCGGCGGGCACCACGTCCGTGTGATGGAGCAGTACCAGGGCCGGCTCCGAGCCGCCTTCCAGCCTTGCCCAGATGTTGCCCCTGCCCGGGGCCGATTCGGCGGCCTCGAAGGGAATCTCCTCGGCGCCCAGAATTCCAGCAAAGAACTCGACGGCGCGTGTCTCGTTGCCGGGAGGGTTGATGGTGTTGACCCGAAGGTACTCTTGCACCCGTGTCACCGCCTCCTCTTCCAGCGCGGCTACATCCACCGATTGGCCGTTGGCGGCGGGTGTGAGGAGCGTGAGCCCAACCATTCCTGCGGCAAAGACCACGAGCATTCGTTCGAGTTTTGGCATTTGTCCGATCTCCTTCTTGTTCCGACGTCAGATGGTTGAGGCAAACTTTACTCCACAGATCGCCGTGCGTAAATAGGTAACTGGTGAATAGCGGCCCCACTTCCCCGTGAGCCCAGCCCAGCACCAACCGGGGGAACCTACGGAAGCTCGCCCGATGCAAGATCGGATCGACGAGATATTGGCGACCCGCCCTGTGTCCCGAGATGAGGGCGACGAGATCGGGCGGTCCCGGGAAGGACGCCCCATCCGCGCCTCCCGCTTCGGGAGCGGCAAGCGCCGCGTGAGCCTCATCGCCGGATGTCACGCAGACGAGCCCGTGGGCCCTCGGCTGTTGCGGCACCTCGTCGCGTATCTCTCGTCGGTGTCTCCTGCTGATCCCGCACTCGAGAGATACCAGTGGTGGATCGTTCCCCACATCAATCCGGACGGCGAGGAGTGGAACCGTGCCTGGTATGATGACGATGATCTCCAGTACGACCTCGTCGAATACTTGACGCACGTCGTTCGTGAGCTTCCGGGTGACGACATCGAGTTCGGCTTTCCTCGAGACCATGATGATCGAGATACGCGTCCGGAGAACAGGGCCGTATCCGATTGGTGGCGCCTGGCTGGAGGGGCATTCGATCTCCACGTGTCTCTCCACGGGATGGCGTTTGCTGCCGGACCGTGGTTTCTCATCGAGGAGGCGTGGAAAGATCGCAGCGAGCATCTCAAAGAGCGGTGTGTCACACGCGTGAACGAGCTTGGATACGTGCTCCACGACGTCGACCGCCGGGGCGAGAAGGGATTCTTTCGCTTGGGCCGCGGTTTCTGCACGCGGCCGGATTCCCGCTACATGCGGGAGCATTTCCTCGTGTCCGAGATGCCGCTGTTCATTACACCGGGCGTCGGCGAGCAGCTAGGGCCGCCGGACCCTGTGGCGCGGGGATGGA
>JBDHFY010000057.1:0-17140 GCA_039590195.1 Gemmatimonadota bacterium
GGTCGACCCGATGACAGCGATACGGAGTGAGTGAGGCCCCGCCGCTCTTCCACCCCACCTCAGGGTGTAGGGTGTGGGGTGTAGGGTGTCGGGTGTAGGGTGTCGGACGCCAAGGTGGCAGGAGGGGCAGATGCGGCAGGAGGGGCAGGAGCTATGGATCGCCAACCCCGGGCGCAAGCCCGGGGCTTATCAAAGAGAAGTGCGATACCGATCAAACTAACCCCCGGCTCTCAGCGACATCAGCCGAGACGCGGCTCTCAGCCACGGACAACCAGCCGTCAGTTCGCGCCGGACCCGTTGCCCGGCTTGCGATACTCGAGCGGTGGCTCCCGATCCGGGATCAGCGACTCGTACTCGAAGCCCGGACCGACACGCCGTTCGTATTCATCCCGGGCGGCCGTGACGAGTTCCGGGGCCCGCCGCGATAGCCTGCCACGTGTGGGCTGCTGTCCCGGGTATCCAGGTAGCGGCCGAGAGGCCGGCCGTCGGGACGACCCAGCTCACGTCTGCCACATCGGTGGATGCCGGTATGGCAAATTCCACCGCTACGAAACTGTCGACGCTGGCAGCCATCTCGAGGGGCGGCGCATTGCTCGGTAGCGACTCTCGCAGCATTTCCGCGAATTGCCGCTCGGTTTCGTCGTAGTCGACGCCGCCGACTCGCTCGAGGTTTCCGTGCATGGCTCTCGCCACCGCTTCGTTGGGCAGGAGGGCGTAGAGGCCATCGAGCACCTCGTGCTCCATTGTGGTTCCCGTGCCAATCGCCGCGCCCTCACCCGCCTTGACGACCCTATCGAAAATCTCGAGCACGGTTTGGGTGTTGGGATGTCTCACGTAATAGAACACCTCGGCGAAATCCGGAACGACATTGGGAGCGGAGCCGCCCGATGTGATGACATAATGAATGCGCGTCTGTTGTGGCACGTGCTCCCGCAAGAGATTCACCATGTCGTTCATGGCCTCGACACCATCCAGCGCCGACCGGCCGCGCTCAGGGGCGGCAGCGGCGTGCGCGGATACTCCGTGGAAGCGAAACTTGGCGGACACGACGGAGAGGGAGCTGTACACACTGGCGGAGTTGCGATCTCCCGCGTGCCAGTGAAGGGCGACATCGACGTCGTCGAACAACCCGGCACGTACCATGTACACCTTGCCCGCTCCGCCCTCCTCGGCGGGCGTGCCGTATAGGCGGATGGTTCCGCTCGTACCGCTCGCCGCTAGCCACTCCTTGGCCGCGATGGCCGCAGCCGTCGATCCCGTACCGAAGAGATGGTGACCGCACGCATGACCGGCTCCAAGCGTGGGCATCGGCTTACGTTCGGGAACGCGATCTTGTGTGATTCCCGGTAGCGCGTCGAACTCCGCCAAGATCCCTATGACCGGCTCGCCCTCACCATAACTTGCGACGAACGCGGTCGGCATCCCTGCCACGCCCGCCTCGATCTCAAACCCGGCACTGCGCAGCGTCTCCTGCAACAGGCCGGAGCTCTTCGTCTCCTGGAAGCTCACCTCGGCGAGGCCCCAGATCTGCTGCGCGATTTCGCCGTACTGCGAGGCGTGCCTTTCCATGTGCGCTTCAATCATCTGTTTCCCGTCTTGCGCACGAGCCGCGGCTGACACAAGCGGCAGGATACACGATACGACCAGAGGCCACACGAATCGCGCTTTCGCTTCGATCATCAGTCAATCTCCCACACTGTCACAGGCACTGAGCCAGTGAGCCAGTCGTTGTAAGGATCTGGGACTTCAACGCTACGGTTCGGTTCGCGGTGTCTCGCGCTCTTCAGCCCCAGCCAAATAGATCCCATTGAAAAAGAACTTGAACGTGCCGTGCGGCTGCCCCCGCCAAAGCACTTCCGGCCCGAACAAATACAGCTTGCCCTGCCCCACCGACGCTTGGGCCATGGCGACGCCACCCTCGAGGTGCTGCTGCCCCCACGCCCAGCCACTGCGCAGCGGCTCGGGCCCGTCGAACCACGCGATGCGGCGCACATTCTGAGCGCCTGGGCCATCAGTAATCTTGAACGTCGGGCTATTGTTGAAGCTCACATCGACCTCACCGCCGGTACCCCAGGCGATGGGCAGGCTGTTGTCCACGCGAGCCCGAAGGATCGAGCCGGGAACGTAGTAGTCCGCATCTCTCAGCGGCTTGCCCTCTGCGTCCACGAGATGATTCTCGACCGGAAGTCCAGCGTGGACGGCAAAGCCCACCGAGCTGCCGATCGTGATGACGGTGCCGCCCTCTTCGAGGAATTCGACGAGCTTCGGCACCGTAGTCTCGACGGTGACGCTACCCACTCGACTGCGGTACTCAGGCGGAAGCATCTCCGGATCGGGGTCGCCACCAAAGAAATCGGCCAGCATCGCCCGGTACGCCGGGATGCGGGCGAGCCGCCTGCCAAGTTCCTCAAACTGAGCGAACAGGCCTCCGCCGCCAAGTGCTCTGGGAATCGCTCCGTCCGGAAACACGAGCACGTCGTACTGGTCGGACAGGTTACCGTCATCCAGTGTGGGTGGATACACGACCTCGAATGGGAACTCGAACTGCTCAAGCAGCCAGCGTGTCCACCCGGACGGCATGGAGCCACCGTGCTGATCCCACAGGCCGATCCGCACCCGCCGCATGCGAAGCGTAGAGCCAGGCGGTGCCGCTGACACGCCGTCGAAATTGACGCCGAGCTCCTGCGCCAGGCGCTCGAGGCGCTGCGTCGTTGTAGAACGCCGGGGAACGTACATGGTTCCCGCAGGATATGTTGAACCGTTGACCGCGACCTCCTCGGACAGCCAGTACACCTCTTCGCCGTCGGCCAACAGGCGGTTCATCACGACAAACGCATCGTTGACCTCGTGGCTCAGTAGGAACCCGGCGGCGCCTCCCGCATCCGCCACCGTCCCCGGAGGTGGTGTCGCAAACCCGTCAACGACTTCAAATGGTCCGTCGAACCCGTCTAAGATGCGATCGAACTGCACGTCCATCTGATAGGCCAGCGTCCATCCGGCCTGATCGTACGGTGGTGTCGGAGATGCTCCGGGATACGGGATATCGTTAGGGTGATCCTGCGGCTCGAACATGTCCAGGATATGCGGGCGGAACGCCTGCGCCGTCTTGACCACGTAGGAGCCGGTTGGGTACGTCGTTCCTTCCACCGAGAAATCCCGTGCGGCTCGATGGATCGTGATGCCGTTCTTGATCAGCGCGTTGACGAACTTCGTCGCCGTTGGAAAATCCGTTTGGCTTGACGGAATGATATAACCTCGGGGGTCACGTTCCTCGGGATTTCTGAGCATGGAGAAGTACTGACTCGGCAACCCCAGGAACTGGCGCGCGATGGGAGGAAGCTGCGCCAACAGAGTGTCTTCGCCGATGGCCGTGTCGACTCTGGCGACGTGCTTCGGCTCCACCGTCCAATGGTCGCGGCTCCCGCGATCGATGGAGTTCTGTCCCATCCGGTAGATATTGAAGAGGAGCGTCTCCCGGTAGCGCGACGCATAGTCCAACACGGCGAGGTTGGCCGTCCGCGAGTACTCAACGGACTGGCGAAAGTGCCACTTCTGAGGCTCGATGGCCGCCGGCATGTCACCATGAGCCAGATGCCGGCTGGGGACGAACATGATCTCGATGGGTGTTGGGCTGCCGATCGTTTCGGTGAGCAGCCCGATCATGTTGTGGAAGTAGGTCGTCGTGCGAAGCCCTCCGTTCCACCAGGTGGAGTACGGCGCTCCCGACCTCATAGTGGCACCCGGCTTGCCTTCGGCCAGGAAGCGGTTGTGCATTGCGCTCGCCACCTGATCGATGCCGATCGGCACCATGGGATCGAGGTTGTAGTTGAACGGATCGCGGAACGGCGGGGCGAACAAGACCGTCCCGGCCGGCCCGGTCTGGTGATGGTTGTACACGATCTGCGGAAACCACTCGTGGTACTGCACTCGCGCCATGTTCTCCGTTTCCGCCTGACTCGCCAGGAAGAAATCGCGGTTGTTGTCGTGACCGATGTACTTCTGATAGAGCCGCGGGACACCCGCCAGGGAGCGCTCTTCCGGCTCGGGATTCCGCATGTACCAGTTGGAGACGAGTTCCATCCCGTCCGGGTTGGCGTGCACGGCGAGGAGAATCACGTCGTCCAGAATCCGCATGGTCTCCGGATCACTGCGACTGACCATGTAGTAGACGAACTCCATGAGCTGGTGGGCGCCCAAAACCTCCGTGGCGTGGAGTCCCCCGTCGATCCACACGACCGCCTTGCCCTCCATGGCGAGGGCTCGCGCCTGGCCCCCCGTCAACCCCTCGGCACGGGCGAGCTGCGCCGCGATTTCACGGTACCTCGCGAGATTACGATGGTTCTCAGGCGACGTGATGATCGCCATGTACTGAGGACGGCCTTCCTCGGTCTTGCCGATCTCGTCCAGCACCATGCGGGGAGACTCGTCGGCAAGCTTCGCCCAGTACGTCGAGAGCTGGGTGTAGTTGGCCAGGTGGTAGTCGGCGCCGATTCCGAAGCCGAATTGCTCCTCGGGAGTGGTGACCTGCTGGGCGCCTGCCACGGCGGTGAGGACAAAGATCGCGGCAACATAGGCGATCGATGCCCTGGCAAGTCTCTCACGATATGCCTTCAACATGTCATGTACCTTTGACTGCTGAGTGAACTGCGCCACGGCGGAACGAGGCCGGTGCGCTATCCCTTAGAAATTGGAGGACCGTCCTGGGTTCCTCAAGACCCCTGAGCAAGGCTGGGCAGGTGGATGCTGCCGGGGAACGCCACCGATGGACGCCGATGCCAGGGCCGCCGATAGGCGCGAAGGCAAGCAAATGACCGCGGATGGTGCGTTGCCGGACGTGCCTGGCGGTGCTGCGTAGTTGACTAGTGAGAGGGAGCTGCGGGAGCAGATGGCGTGAAGACCAGCAGATGCACGCAGAAACGGGCAGATTATTGCAGATCGGCTCGGCCGTGGACCAATCTGCGTTGATCTGCTACAAATCTGTGTCCACCTGCGGCTATGTCTCGCGTAATGCCACCATCGGCAGAATCCGTGTTGCACGTACCGCCGGAATCATGCTTGCCGCCAGCGCCACGATGGCAAGCACCCCGCCTACACCGACGAACGTGACGGGGTCCCTCGCTCCCACCCCGAACAACAGGCTCGACAACAGCGACGTCGCGAGCAACGCCGCCACCAACCCCAATCCGACGCCGATCGACGTCAGACGCACCGCACTCCCGAGCACCAAACGGCGAACATCACCGGAGCTTGCGCCGAGGGCCGTGCGGATACCGAACTCCTGAGTGCGCAGGGCGACGGAGTAGGCGGTGACGCTGTAGATCCCGCCGGCGGCGAGGAGCAGTGCAATGGCCGCGAAAACGCCGAGCATGATCAGAGTGACTCGACGCCCTGCCAGGCGGACTCCCAGGTATTGCTTCATCGTCTGGATACCAAAGATCGGTCGGTCGGGGAGCAAACCCGCGAGGACCCTCGTGGCGGCGGCGACGCTCTGCTCGGGAGCGGACTCGGTCTTGACGACAACGATGTGGTGGTACCGGGCTGTCTGCGAGAGTTGGAAATACACCGCTTCCCGCGACTCGCCTTCCACGCCGCGGCTCTTCACGTGCCCGACGACGCCCACAATCTCGAACCATGGTCTGGCCGACGCCGGATCCCTCCCAAGCTTGACTCGCTTGCCAATCGGATCCTCGTTGGGCCAGTGCCTGCCGGCGAACGTCTCGTCGACCATGATCACCGGCCGCGTGTCGTCCCGATCTTGATCGCTGAAGCGGCGCCCCTGCAGAAGGGGAATCTCCATAGTGCGGAAGTAGCCGGGCGAGACGGTCTGAATGTCGGCGACGTAGGAATCCCCGGGCGAAGGAACCGGGCGGTCCGCGACCACATACCGGTTGGTCCAGCCGCCCAACATGGGTGTAACCATTGCCACGGACCTCACTCCGGGAAGGGCTGCGATCTCCTCATGGGCCGCCCGGTAGAACACGGCTCGCTGGCCGTGCTCGGCAAAGTCAGCCGCTGGCAGAACCACCTGCATGGTGAGCAGGTTGTCGGGATTGAACCCCTGATCTGCCGCTGTGAGATTGGCGAAGCTGCGCATGACGAGCCCTGCGCTCACGAGCAGGACCACGGCGGCCGAGATCTCCGCAACCACGAAGACATCGCGGAATTGCCCGCGCGCAGCACTACCCGACGCACTCCTTCCCTCCTCCCTGAGCACACTGGCAAGGTCTTGCCTGGAGGCGCGGACGGCCGGGAACAGCCCGAAAACGATCCCCGTGAGCACCGAGAGGAGTAGTGTGAATCCCAGGATCGGGCCGTCGACGGCGATCCGCTGATAGATCACGGGGAGCTCACTGGGAAGAATGAGCAGCAGCAGTTGAACTCCCCAGAACGCCATGAGCACACCTACTGCGCCACCGACGGCGGATAAGAAGACGCTCTCGGTGAGGAGCTGGCGCACGACGCGTCCCGCGCCGGCTCCGAGTGAACTGCGAACGGCGATCTCTCGCGTGCGAACAGACGCGCGAGCAAGGAGGAGATTCGCCACGTTGGCGCACGCGATGAGCAACACGAGAGCGACAGCGGCGAGCAACACTAAGAGCCTCGGCCCCATATCGCCGACGAGGTATGTCTGCAGCGGCTCGACTACGACGGTGTGCCCCTCATTTGCCTCAGGGTATTCCTGTGCTAGGCGCGCCGCGATCACCGCCATCTCGGCCCGCGCTTCCTGCAATGAAACACCGTCCTTGAGTCGCGCGGTCGCTTTGAGACCGGCACGAGTGCCGCGGTTGCGGTCATAGGGGCGGAAGAAGCCGCGGACATGAGGCACGTACGCCTCGACGTCGGGCCGGTCGAGCGGGTAGATGAACCCTCGAGGCGCGATTCCGATCACCGTGTATTGTGCATCCTCGAGCTTGATCGCTCTGCCGACGACGGTAGAGTCTCCGCCGAACTGACGCTGCCACAGCCAGTGGCTCAAGACGATGACTCGTTCCGCACTGGGATCGTTCTCCTCCTCGAGGAAGAACCGGCCGGCTCCAGGCTCGACCATGAGCACCGCGAACAGCTGTGCGGATACCTCGGCCAGCTTCACTCGCACGGGCCGGTCAGTACCCGCCAGCGACGCTTCCCAGGTACGGTGCGCGGCAACATCTGTGAAGACTCCGTTTTGGATCCGCCAGTCCTCGACATTGGGATATGAAACTGACATGCGCTCATGTTGCTGGTTACGCTCGTGGATGAACACCAGACGGTCGGATTCCTCGAACGGAAGCGGGCGGATCATAAGAGCGTTCACTACGCTGAACACCGCGCTGTTCGCACCGATGCCCAGTGCAAGCGTCACGATAGCGACGATTGAGAAGAGAGGACTGCGGATCAGCATCCGCGCTGCGTACTTCACGTCGTTCCAGATCGACGCCATCACAATCCACCTCTCCTTGAAGCCTTTGTACGTTCCTCGGTTCCAACGGCCCTCACCGTCTGGGGCGAGTCGTTGCCTCAACACGCGTCGCGAGGCCAGGCGTGTCCAAGGGTAGCGGACGGAGAAGAAGAGCGCTTCCCGCCAGTACCAGCTGTTGGCTAGCGAGGCTCCCCCTCTCCGGAGGTGCTCGTCGTATTCCTCCCGGAGATCGCCGAGCATGCTCTGGCCGACGGTGCCGCGCGGTAACACGAGCCGGAGTAGAAACTCCGCAATGCGGGGCGGAGATGGGTCGTTATTCGAGCGAGTCACCGTCACTCCCCGAGAACCGTCTCGAGGCCTTGCCATAGATTGCGCAGGGCGCTGCGGGAGGTGCGGAGCGCTCGTACTCCGGCGGCCGTTACCGTGAAACGGCGTTGCGGCAGGCCACCGCGACCATTTGTGGGCGCCTCTTCCTTCCACCTGACGAAGCCCTTGGCCTCGAGCCGGTCGAGGGTGGCATAGAACGCCCCTCGCGAGACCTTCCGGCCCGCCCGCCGCTCGAGCTCCTGACGAATACCCAGGCTGAACGCTTCGTCTTTCCGCTGCAGAATGGCCAGCAGCACCATCTGCTCGAACTCACCTAAGAACGTCTTCCTGGGCATGGGTCACCTCGATGAGTCTATATTATAGACGCCATGTCTATAATATAGACGACGTACCTGAGATCGAAAGAGTTTCAAGTCAACCGCCGCGGGCATTGCCGATAACGCTCATAGGATTTCTCCGTCAGCCCTTCCCTGCAGCGGCGCTTATTGACAACGCAGAGCACCATGATGACCTTTCATGTATAACTCGCAGCGTAGGTATTATATGCCTTCCGGGGACACTCGCTTGGGAGAATTCGAGCAGGTTCTGCTCTTTGCCCTCCTCAGGCTCGGCGATGACGCGTACGGCGTCACCGTTCGCCGAGACATCGAGGAGCGAACCGGTCGCGCTGTTTCATCTGGTGCCGTGTACACGGCCATGGAGCGGCTCGAGGCTCGCGGATTGGTGTCGTCGGTTGTCGGGGAACCAACACCACAACGTGGTGGGAAGCGCAAGAAGTACTATCGACTCGAGCAACGAGGGGCTCAGGCTTTGGCCCGCTCCTATGATGCGCTGCGCCAAATGGCCAAGGGGCTCGGTCCCAAACTCTCCGACACGGCATCGCACGGCCCGGCCGCCACGGAGCGCTAAGCAATGCCAGGGAATCCAAGCCCTCTCCTCGCGCGGTTGCTGTTGCGTGTTCTGCTCCGTGGTGAGCGCCGGGAGTTCATCTCCGGCGACATCGAAGAAGAGTACGCCGATCACATTCTCCCCATCCTTGGTCCAATGGCGGCGCGGCGCTGGTTTTGGAGTCAGGTTCTTCGTTCTGCCGGCAGCGCCGTGCCCCACGTGTTGCCGTCCCGTACCGTGCGTGGCCACAAAGGTGATGGATTCATGAGCACGACAGTGATGGATCTGAAGTACGCGCTGAGGGGCTTGTTGAAGACTCCCGGCTTTACATTCGTCGCAGTCCTGACCCTGGCGCTCGGCATCGGCGCCAACACGGCCATCTTCAGCGTGGTCCAAGCGGTGTTGCTGAGGCCACTCCCGTTCGCTCAACCCGAAAGTCTGGTGCGGATCTTCGAAACGCGGCCCGAACGAGGCTGGGATCGGGTGTCGCTCTCGCGACCCAACTTCAGGGATTACCGAGAGCAGAACAGCACCTTCGAGGATCTGGGCGCCATGACCGGCATGAGCATGAGTCTCACCGGTTCGGGACTCCCCGAGCGCGTCAGCGGTGCCCGCATCAGTGCCGGCTTCTTTCGCTTGCTGCGAGTCGAGCCCACTCTCGGGCGCACATTCACGATCGGGCAGGACGAGCCCGGCAACGAAAACGATCAGGTGCTGCTGAGCAACGAGTTCTGGAGAACCAGATTCGCTTCCGACTCGGGGATCGTGGGTCAATCGCTCACCCTGAACGACAACAGCTACACCGTCGTCGGCGTTCTGCCACCCGGCCGGCCTTGGCTCGATGCTGCTCAGGTGTTCGTGCCACTAGTGCGCAATCCGGAAGCCGACCGGGAAAACTTCATCCTTGGCGTTATCGGACGGCTTGCGGCCGGCGCATCGACCGAAACCGCCCGTGCGGATCTCGAGGCCGTCTCCCAGGGGTTACAGCAGATCCATCCCAGCCTCGCCGAGCACGGGCAGATCGGCTTTGTCTTGCAGCCGGCCAGCGAGTGGATTGCCGGTGATCAACTCCGCCGGGCGCTCTGGGTGCTCTTGGGCGCCGTCGGCTTCCTCTTGCTGATCGCCTCGGTCAATCTGGCCAACCTGCTTTTGGCTCGAGCGACCACGCGACAGCGAGAGACGGCCGTGCGAGCGGCCCTGGGGGCCGGGCGAGGCCGCTTGATCCGCCAGTCACTCGTGGAATCGCTGCTGTTGGGTGTGATCGGGGCGGGTGCCGGCCTGTTGCTTGCGAGGGGAGCGATCAGCTTACTCAGGGCCCTCGACCCCGGAGACATTCCGCGCCTGGCCGACGTGGGGCTGAACGCCTGGGTGTTGGGCTTTACCTTGGCCGTAGGATTGCTTGCGGGGATACTCTCAGGGCTAGCTCCGGCATTCCAGGTTCCCTACGCGGGCCTCATCGGTGCGCTGCGCGAAGGCGGTCGCAGTATGGCGGGAGGCCGTGCCCAGCGGCGTCTGCGCAGTGTGCTGGTCGGCGCCGAAGTGGCACTCTCGCTCATGCTGCTGGTGGGCGCCGGCCTCCTGATCCGCAGCTTCAACGAGCTGTTACGGGTCGATCGGGGATTCCAGTCAGAGAACCGTCTGTTCTTCACCGCTACCCTCTCACCCTCATACGCGGACGGCACCCGGACAAGCGACTTCATCAACCAGTTGCTTGCGCGCATAAACTCTATGCCACAGGTGCGCACGTCGGCGGCCGTGAACGCGAGGCCAATCACCGGTCCCAACGTGGGCATGGGTGTCCTGGCAGCAGGTCAGGACGTGACGTCAACCGAGGCGGTACCGTGGGCAAGCTGGCGGCTCATCACCGAGGATTACTTCCGGGCCGTGGGACTCCCGCAGTTGCGTGGCCGGACCTTCACCAAGCTGGACGAGATCGGCTCCCCGTGGCGCGCTATCATCAGCGAGCGGCTGGCAGAGATGCTTTGGCCGAATGAAGACGCGGTTGGCCAGCAAGCCGTTCTGTGGGCCGGGCAGAACGACTTCCCCGCCGAGGTCGTGGGGGTGGTCGGGAACATGCGGGAGCGAGGACTGGAGGAGGAACCCACGCTTGCCGTGTACCTGCCGTACTACGGCGCCGGCTGGTCGTCTGTGAACTTCGTGGTGCACGCAACAGGTGATCCCCTGCCGCTGGTCCGCACGATGCGATCCATGTTGGCGGAACTGGATCCCAACGTGCCGCTCTCGGACGTCGAGAGCATCGAGGCGTTGGTGGGCGACTCGATGGCCACCAGGCAATTCCACATGGTGTTGCTAATGGTGTTCTCGGGCCTCGCCCTGGTGTTGGCGCTGGCCGGGATCTACGGCGTGCAGTCCTATTCGGTGGCTCGCCGGACCTCGGAGATCGGGATTCGGGTTGCGCTTGGGGCAACGGGTGGCAATGTCATCAGACAGATTGCGGGCCAGGGGATGATGCCGACGCTCGTCGGGATCGTGGTCGGGTCCATCGGCGCGCTCGCGCTGTCTCGTTTCCTCTCGAGCCTGCTCTTCGGGATCGCGGCCACCGACATTACCACGTACGTGGGAGTTGCGCTGCTCGTCGCGGTAACGGGCCTCGTGTCTTGTTACGTGCCGGCGCGGCGTGCCATGCGGGTGGATCCGGCGGAGGCGTTGCGGGAGGAGTGAGGCCGCCCCTCCGCCCCCCCTCCCGCTTCCAGCGGCCAGCTTAGCCGCTAGCTGTTAGCTCCCCTCCGCCCCACCCCCTCCCAGCTGCCTGCTGTGAACTCGTACCACGCCCGTTTCGTTCTCCTCTTACTGCCCGCCGGTCAGGCTGTCCGCCGGTCCGCCCGGTGGGAGGTGCGGCGGCGGGTCTCACAGTCGGTTCGCCGAGCCGCGGCTTTAGCCGTGGCCAACCTATTCAAAAGGAAAGAAGTCCGCTATGGCCGGAATGGGGCCAACTATACACAACTTGTGTATACATGGTTTGTGTACTATCTTCCTTGTGCCTTCACCACCAGGGAGTGGGCATGACACCTGAAAGTCAGCTACCACTCAAGCCGGACGTCTTCCAGATCCTCCTCACCCTGCTGGAGGGCGAGAGCCACGGCTACGTCATCATGCAGGAGATCGCGGATCGCACCGGCGGAGAGGTCCGCATGCTCCCCGGAGCGCTGTACCGACACCTCGAGCGAATGCTGGAATCGGGAATGATCCGCGAGCTCGATCGCCGCAAACTCGACGATTCATCCGATGAGCGACGCCGCTACTACGCCATCACGAGTTTCGGACGCCGCGTCGCAGAAGCGGAAGCGACACGGCTCGCCCGGTTGGTGGACTATGCCAGGTCGAAGGACCTGGTGGACGACGCGAAGCTCGTGTGATGCAGGCAGCAACGCCGTCGAGACTGCCAGGGGCACTCGCGTGGGTGTACGCGGTTCTGCTACGGGTCTATCCCGCAGATTTCCGCCGCCGATTCGGCCGCGAGATGGTGGAGGCCTTTCGGGATAGCTGTGTGGACGTGCACACGCGCTGGGGGCGCGGGCCGCTGGTTGCTCACGGCATGCACGCCACCGCAGAGCTGTTGTTGGAAGGGGTGTGCGAACGCTCGGTCCGTGTGAAGCGCGCCGTGCAGAGGAAGTGGCCGGTCGGTCGTCCGACGAACGCGGCGGTGCAACCTGACCGTCGACGAGGGGAGACAATGCGTCAAGTGTTCAACGATATCAGATTCGCGCTACGCGGATTCAAGAGAAATCCAACGTTCGTCGCCACGGTCGTGGTCGTGCTCGCGCTCGGGATCGGCGCGAATACGACGATCTTCAGCGTGGTAAACAGCCTGCTGCTACGTCCCCTTCCCTACCCGGAACCGGGCGAGCTCATCACGATCAACCACGTCTATCCCTCGAGCGACCTCGTGACCGGGGTTTCGGCTCCGGGGTTCCGCGACTACCGCGACCGGACGCAAAGCTTCGAAGACGTGGCCATGACCCAAGGGTGGTCGGCGAACCTGACGGGCGCCGGTGAAGCCGTACGGCTGACCGGCGGCCTGGTCAGCGCCGGCTATTTCCAGGCGTACGGCATCCCTCCGGTCATCGGCAGATCGTTCCTTCCGGAAGAGGACGCACCAGGCAACGAACACGTCGTCGTGATCGGCAGCGGCTTTTGGCAGCAGCGGTTGGGTGGCGCTCCCGATGTGATCGGCAGTTCCATCCGGCTGAACGATGAATCGTACCAGGTTGTCGGTGTCATGCCACCCGGTTTCGAGGACTTCTTCAACCGCAACCAGGAGTTCTGGGCCCCGCTGGCGCTTCCACCGGAAGCCTTCGACGACGATTTCAGAATACGCGAGAGCTACAGACTGGTCGCCCGGTTGAAGCCCGACGTAACAGTGGCGACGGCTGCCTCGGAGATGAGCACGCTGGCAGAGACGATCAAGACCGAACTGCCTGACGCCTATCCGCCCAACTGGACGTTGCGGGTGATCTCCCTCGACGAGCGGGAGAAAGGGACCTATCGGGCAACACTGTGGGTGCTGTTCGGCGCAGTGGGGTTCGTCCTGCTCATCACGTGCGCCAATGTGGCGAACCTCATGCTTGCCCGAGGTCTGGGGCGCCAGAAGGAAGTCGCCATCCGGAAGGCGCTCGGAGCGGACCGGCGCCGGCTGATCGGCCAACTGCTCACGGAGAGTGTCGTGCTCTCCACCGCCGGAGGCATCGCGGGTCTGCTGCTGGCCGGCTGGGGAATACGCGCACTCGTCATGATTGGACCCGAGGTGTTGACCAGGACGGAGATCGGTATCGACGGGCCTGTGTTGGCGTTCACGTTGCTAGTCTCGCTCGGCGTCGGCGTCCTCTTTGGACTTGCACCGGCAATCCAGGGTACCGGAACAGACATCCAGCAGACCTTACGGGAAGGGGGACAGGCATCACACGCGGACAAGAGCGGCCACGGGCTGCGCCGCATACTGATCATGGGAGAGTTTGCGCTGGCGTTGATCCTGCTCACCGGCTCCGGGCTCATGATCCAGAGCATCGCAAGCCTAAGGGATGTCGATCCCGGATTCCAGCCGGATAATGTGCTGACCGCGGGTATCCGCGTCCCTTCGGCAAGGTACCCGGACGTCCAATCCCGGAATGTCTTCTTCGATCGCCTGCGCTCGGAACTGGAAGCCGTGCCCGGCATCAAGGCCGCCGGCACCACCACGGTGCTCCCGTTCGGCGGTTCCTGGTCCACCTCCATCTTCAACATCGAGGGCTACGAACCGGGCGAGAACGACCCGCAGCCTTGGGGAGACATTCGCGTTGTCAGCCCAGGCTTTGCAGACGCACTGGGCGTTCCCGTTCTCAGAGGACGGTTCATCGATGAGACGGACGGACCGAATTCCCCCCCCGTGGTCGTGATAGACGACGAATTTGTCCGGCGGTTCTGGCCGGACGAGAATCCCATCGGCAAGCGCATAACGTTCGACGATCCGCAGGGTGAAGGCCCGACGTGGGTCAGCGTCATCGGGGTCGTCGGACATACGATGCACGAGGGGCTCGACGCCGATGCGCGCATACAGCTGTATTTCTCGACCCGGCAGTACGGCGGCACCACGGCCCAGCTCGTCGTCCGCACCGACACCGAACCGGCGGCGATGGCGGCAAGCGTCAGGCGCACCGTGTTCTCCATAGATGGAGATCAGCCGATCTCCAACGTGCGAGTCATGGAGGACCTCATCACGGAATCCATCGGCAACCGCAGGCTGCTGATGCAGATGTTGACGCTCTTTTCAGGCCTCGCCATCGTGCTCGCGTCACTCGGGATCTACGGCATCATGTCGCATATGGTCCGGGAGCGTTCCAGGGAACTGGGACTCAGAATGGCCCTCGGCGCGACGGGCCCGACATTGTTTGGCCTCGTGCTCAGACGCGGTCTCGCGCTGGCCGGTATCGGTTTGGCCCTCGGGATTGCCGGCGCACTCGGCCTGACGCGACTGTTGCAGAGTCAACTCTACGAAGTCGCGGCCTCCGACCCGTTCACCCTGGCCGCCGTAGGAGGAATTCTCCTGGGAGTGGCACTGCTCGCCGTCTGCGTACCTGCAAACCGCGCGGCGCGGGTCGATCCGATCGAGAACTTGCGGGCGGAGTGAGGCCACCACTCCCCGCTCCCCACCAGCTATTAGCTATTAGCTGTTAGCTGTCAGCTGTTAGCTGTTAGCTGGCCGAGGACGTCCGCGGGTAAGGTCAATTTGTCAAAGCCGCGTCGGTGTGCCGTATTCCTGAGGAGCCTTGCGCAGCAAGGCGTCTCGAAGGGCGCAGCGTTCTAGCGGGCACCCGTAACGAAGAAATCCCAGGCTGCCGCCTGGGGTTAGGTTGATCGGTGTGTCGTTTCTGCCCTTCCCCCCTTCTGCCCTTCCTGCCCCGTCTGCGTCCTAACGTTGCGGGACCGACGGGCGAATCGCGTCGAGCAATTCGCGGTAGCGGGGGTCCGCACGTAATGGCGCCAGCAACGAGTCGGCCTCGATGCGAGAAACATCGACGGCACTCGTTTGCAGGAAGCAGCCCAGGGCCTCGAACGCTTCGTCGTGCTGTCCGGCCTGGGCGTATCCCCGCGCGAGGTAGTAACACACCTGAGGGTGACGCGGTCTGATCTCCTGGGCGATCAGCAGCAAGGCAATCGCGACCTCGGGTTCGCCCTGTTCCAGAAAGTGCCGCGGTTCGTAGAACGACGTTCGCACGAAGACCTCCTCGAGAAGTCGCTGAGCGGCGAGCGCGTCCATTGGGTCTTCGATACTCGCAGCGCGGCGCTTGAGCCGATCGATCTCGAGATGCCGGACGGCCTCCGAAAGGCGAGGCGCGCGCAGGGACGTACGGATCTCATCGCCGAACGACCGCAGTCGGTCGTTATAGGCGCGCCGGCGCTCGAGGATCTCTCGCAGTCGACGTTCTGTCCGTCGGACGTCCTCGGATGCTGCAAGCTGTGTGACTTTTTCCTGAGGTTCTGTGACGTCGCGGATACCGGAATAATCTTCGAGAATCGCCCGATATCGAAGAAAGGCCTCGTACAGCTCTCCGGAGGCCTCGCGGGCACGAGCTTCCGTGAGGCGCCTGGAGAAAACCGACTCGATCAGCATCGAATCCGCGGCGCGGAGCCCCGCCTTCGCAGCCTGAAGGTCCATCCACTCGAGGGCGCTGGCGAAAACATTTGACGGCGGCCAGGTATGCGGGCCGTCGAAGTACTCGAACCGGTGGGGCATGTCATATGCGTCGAGGGTGTCGTCGAGCTCCCACATCTCCTCATAGTTGAAATCGGTGGTTCCCGCTCCTCCAAAGAACACGAACGGAGTCCCCTCGGTTCTTGCGGTCATGCGCAGAAAGAGTGGGCTGGGGAGTCCTCCACCGAAGCCGATGATGCCGGCGACATTGCCCGCCATCCGGTAGCCGAAACCCCAGGCGACTCTGGCGGTGCCGGAGAAGCCGACGAGATAGAGTCGCCGCACATCGACGGAGAACAACTCCTGTGCGTCGGCTACCATCGCCTGCACCGCCCGCTCGTTCGGCTCGGGTGGGCCGTCGCTCCTGGTGTCGTAGGAACTCATCAGGATGTAGCCCAGACGCTCGGCAACCTCTTGCAGAGGCTGAAGCGGGACGAGCGCGCGCCCGCGAGGGTCCATGAGGAACGCCAGCGGCCACGCACTATCGGGTCGGTAGCTCGCCGGGAGGTAAATGCCATAGCTCTGCGTGGGATCTGAGGGACTCACGACCTGCTCGACGATTTCGCCCAGGGGAAAAGCGTACGGCTGGGCAGCGCAGGGCACTTGTGGAAGCAGCTGAAAACAGAGCACTAACATGAGTGGCCGCAGCCGCGTCCCGCACCCTTCCGAGGGCTTGGGGAGACCCTTCCCATCCTCTTCCCCACTCCGGGGCTTAGGGCTTGGAAAAGGGAAAAGTGAGAAGGGAGAAGTGCGAAGGCCCAACCCATCCCCATCAACAAAGCACCGGTCCCTGCTTAGCTGCTGCTGACCAATCTTTTGATTGGCGTCCGGGGTTGGCTTGGCAGCTTCGATAACCCCGGAGCTGCCGCCTGCGGTCAGCGTGAGCGGTGTACAAGGAGGGGTGGGGGGGCAACCAATAGCCCCTCTGTGCTCATCCGCGTTCATCCGCGTTCATCTGTGGCTAATATCCTCTTCCCCTCCTGCCACGTCTGCGTCCTAAGCCCTAATACCCGGGGTGGGGCCGATGGGTGGCAGGGACGCCCTAAGCCCCGGGGGGGCGTGGGGTCGTGGGGCTACGCATTCTTCCCGGCTCCCTGGAAGTATTGCCTCGTCAGCATGGCCACAGTGCCACCCAGAAACGCGAGGCCCACCAAGTTCGGGAACGCCATCAACCCGTTGAAGAGTGTTCCCAGCGCCCACACGATGGGGACCGAGGCGAGCGAGCCGACCATGATGAGTGCCGTAAACGCAACACGATACGGCACGATGATCCGCGATCCGAACAGGAACTCAATGCACTTCTCGCCATAGTAGCACCACGCAATCAGCGTCGAGAA
>JBDHFY010000058.1:0-16868 GCA_039590195.1 Gemmatimonadota bacterium
TGGGGCGGCGGGTGGGCCGTCCCTGCCTCGTGCTAGACCAGGATCTTCGTCACCACGCCGGCGCCGACGGTGCGGCCGCCCTCGCGAATCGCAAACCGCAAGCCTTCTTCCATCGCGATCGGCGTGATCAACTCGATCGTCATCTTCGTGTTATCCCCAGGCATCACCATCTCCACCCCACTCGGCAACTCCACCGAGCCCGTCACGTCCGTCGTCCGGAAGTAAAACTGTGGCCGATAGCCCTTGAAAAACGGCGTGTGCCGGCCCCCCTCGTCCTTCGTCAACACATACACCTCCGCCTCAAACTGCGTGTGCGGCGTCACCGACCCCGGCTGCGCCAACACCATCCCCCGCTCAATCTCGTCCTTGTCCACCCCCCGCAACAACAATCCCACATTGTCCCCCGCCACTCCCTCGTCCAACAACTTCCGAAACATCTCCACCCCCGTCACCACCGTCTTCTTGTTCGCGCCCAACCCCACCAACTCCACCTCCTCCTGCAGCTTCACCTGCCCCCGCTCGATCCGCCCCGTCGCCACCGTCCCCCGCCCCGTAATCGAAAACACATCCTCCACCGGCATCAAAAACGGCTTGTCCACATCCCGCTCCGGCACCGGGATGTAGCTGTCCAGCGCCGCCAATAGCTCCTGAATGCTCTGCGCGTCCGGCGCCGCCGGATCGTCCGCCTCCAACGCCCGCAACGCCGACCCCTTGATCACCGGCAGCTCATCCCCCGGAAACTCATAGCTGCTCAACAGCTCCCGCACCTCCAACTCCACCAACTCCAGCAGCTCCGGATCGTCCACCATGTCCACTTTGTTCAAATACACAATCACGTACGGCACATTCACCTGCCGCGCCAACAAAATGTGCTCCCGCGTCTGGGGCATCGGCCCGTCCGCCGCACTCACCACCAAAATGGCGCCATCCATCTGCGCCGCCCCCGTGATCATGTTCTTCACATAATCCGCATGCCCCGGACAATCCACATGCGCATAGTGCCGCTCGTCCGTCTGATACTCCACATGCGCCGTCGCAATCGTGATCCCCCGCTCCCGCTCCTCCGGCGCCTTGTCGATCTGATCAAACGGCGTGAAATCCGCCAACCCCTTCACCGCCTGCTGCTTCGTAATCGCCGCCGTCAACGTCGTCTTCCCATGATCCACATGCCCAATCGTCCCCACATTCACATGCGGCTTCGTCCGCTCAAACTTCGCCTTCGCCATGATTGCTGTTCCTCTCGTGCTTCCCTTCGTCCTAGGGCTTTGTGTTGGTGTTATCCCCTCACCTTGGTGACGATCTCCTCGGCCTTTTGTTTCGGCACTTCCGCATAGTGCGAGAACTGCATCGAGTAGATCGCTCGTCCCTGACTGAGGGATCGAAGGGTGGTTGAATACCCAAACATCTCGGCCAGCGGGACGCTGGCGGCAATCACATGAGCCTCCCCCCGTTGCGTCATGCCACCGATGCGACCCCGGCGGCTGTTCAAATCACCCATGACGTCGCCCATGTATTCAGCGGGAGTGATCACCTCGACGTCCATGACGGGCTCCAGCAACACGGGCTTGGCCCGGCTCACGGCCTCCTTGAACGCCATGGAACCCGCCACCTTGAAGGCCATCTCGCTGGAATCGACCTCGTGATAGGTGCCGTCCACCAGCTCCACCCGTACGTCCACCACCGGGTAGCCGGCCAACACGCCATTCTCCAACGCGTCCTTGATTCCGTTCTCCACCGGTCCGATGAACTCCCGGGGGATCGCGCCGCCCACAATCTTGTCCTCGAACACGAAGCCATGACCCGCCTCGGTGGGTTCCAGATTGATGACCACGTGGCCGTACTGACCGCGACCACCAGTCTGGCGCACAAATTTGGCCTCGACCTTGGTGACGCTCTCGCGGACGGTCTCGCGGTAGGCCACCTGCGGCCGACCGACGTTCGCCTCGACCTTGAACTCCCGCTTCATGCGATCGACCAAGATCTCGAGGTGGAGCTCACCCATACCGGAGATGATGGTCTGACCGGTCTCCGAATCGGTCCGCACGTGGAACGTGGGATCCTCCTCCGAGAGTTTCTGTAGCGACGCCGAGAGCTTGTCCTGATCCGCTTTCGTTCTCGGCTCGATGGCCACAGAGATTACCGGCTCGGGGAACCGCATCACCTCGAGGATGATGGGGTTGTCGGCGTCACAGAGCGTATCTCCGGTCCTGGTCTCTTTGAGTCCGATGGCTGCCGCTATATCACCGGCCCGGACCTCGGTGATCTCCTCCCGTTTATTGGCATGCATCTGGAGCAACCGGCCAATGCGCTCTTTGCGATCCTTCGTGGAATTGTACACGTAGGACCCCGATTGGAGCACACCCGAATACACTCGGAAGAACGTGAGTTTTCCGACGTATGGATCCGTGGCGATCTTGAAGGCGAGCGCGCTAAACGGCTCATCGTCGGAGGCCTTTCGCTCCACGAACGTCTCATCGTGATGCGGTAGGTGCCCCTTGACCGCCGGCACCTCCAGGGGGCTCGGCAGGTAGTCAATGATCCCGTCCAGCAGCCGCTGAACGCCCTTGTTCTTGAACGCCGCGCCGCAGAAGACGGGCACCAAGCGTCCGGCGACCGTCGCTTTGCGAATGGCCCTACGAATCTCACCCTCCTCCAGCTCCGCGCCTTCCAGGTACTTCTGCAGCAATTCTTCGTCGTGTTCCACGGCGGCTTCGATGAGATCGTGGCGGAGTTGCGCGACCGTCTCCCGGAACGCGTCGGGAATGGGGCCCTCCACCCATTTCACGCCGAGCGATTCCTCATCGTAGACGATCTCGACCTGCCGAACGACGTCGATCAAGCCCGTGAACAACTCTCCACTACCCAGGGGAAACTGCACCGGATGGGCGTTGGCTCCGAGCCGTTGCCGCATCATGCCGAGACAGCGATCGAAGTCGGCGCCGATGCGGTCCATCTTGTTGACGAACACGATTCGTGGCACCGCGTAGCGATCGGCCTGACGCCACACCGTCTCCGTCTGCGGTTCGACACCAGCCACCGCGTCGAGAATCGCGACTGCCCCATCCAGCACGCGGAGTGAGCGCTCGACTTCGACGGTGAAGTCGACGTGTCCCGGCGTGTCGATGATGTTGATCTGGAACAGGTCCTCGAAGCGTTTCCACTGACAGAAGGTCGCCGCGGACGTGATGGTGATGCCGCGCTCTTGCTCCTGCTCCATCCAATCCATGGTCGCGGTGCCCTCGTGCACTTCACCCAGCTTGTACGTCCGGCCGGCGTAGTACAGAATGCGCTCCGTCGTCGTCGTCTTCCCGGCATCGATGTGCGCCATGATGCCGATATTACGAAGGTTATCGAGGGCTGTTATCCTAGGCATATGTGTTATCTATCGATCCCGCAATCAGTTTCGGTCCCGAGGCAGCTCGTAGCGCATCCGATCCAGGCGTTCAAAAAGCGGGGCGACCGTCATCCCGAAAGGACAGGTCTCGCTCCGCGTTCGGCCGGGTCTTACCCTGCGCCGCCGGATGCCGTCGGGGGCTCCGGAGCTGTGAGGAATCGGGAAGAGCCGCGCCTGCGTCCTGTCCCGAGACCTCTATGTCACCACCGGTAGTGTGCGAACGCTCGATTCGCCTCCGCCATCCGGTGCGTGTCGTCCTTCTTTTTGATCGAGCTCCCCTCGCCTTTCGAGGCGGAGATCAGTTCTGCTGACAACCGTTCGGCCATCGACTTTTCCGGCCGACCACGACAATACCCGATGATCCAACGCATGGCCAGAGAGGTTCGGCGGTCCGGTCGGACCTCCACCGGCACCTGATACGTTGCGCCGCCGACGCGACGGCTCTTGACCTCCAGCGTCGGCTTCACATTGTTCACCGCCTGCTTGAAGACCTGCACGCCGGGCTGCCCCGTGCGCTGCTCGATCAGATCCATCGCCTGATAGAAAATCCCCTCGGCGGTGGACTTCTTTCCGTCTGCCATCAGCTTGTTCAGAAACTTCGTGACCGTCTGGCTATCGTACCGCGGATCGGGCGGCACGGGTCGCTTCACAGCCCGCTGGCGGCGACTCATTTCGGCCTCTTGGCGCCGTACTTCGACCGGCTCTGCTTGCGGTCCGTCACACACGGGGCATCCTGCGTCCCGCGGATGATGTGATACCGCACCCCTGGGAGATCTTTCACACGACCTCCGCGGATCAGCACGATGCTGTGCTCCTGGAGGTTGTGCCCCTCGCCCGGGATATAGCTGGTCACCTCGAACCCGTTCGTCAGCCGGACACGGGCCACCTTGCGGAGCGCGGAATTAGGCTTCTTGGGCGTCGTCGTGTAGACGCGCGTACACACGCCACGCTTTTGGGGATTCCCCCGAAGCGCAGGAGCCTTCTCCTTCTTGGGGACCTGATGCCGTCCGCGTCGGACGAGTTGATTGATCGTTGGCATCCAGATACCGGTTGAATCCGACCGATCGTCTATAATCGGCCATAGCCTAGGTAACGTAGACGGGCCGGCCCGTAACGTCAAGGACCGGCCCGAGTTCCCGCGTTTCCCTCCGCTTACGCTTCGGCTTCGGCGGTCTGTTTTGCCGGCGTCACGAAGGGGCTCGGCACGGCCTCAACAGCCTCTTCCTCCTCCGGTTCCGGCGGCGGTTCGAATCCCGCTGGCGGCTCGATCTCGATCTCCGAATACCGGTAAATGCCGGTCCCGGCGGGGATCAAGTGGCCGATGATGATGTTCTCCTTCAAGCCGAGGAGATCATCGCGAGCGCCGCGGATCGATGCATCCGTGAGGACTCGCGTCGTCTCCTGGAACGAGGCGGCTGAGATGAACGACTGAGTGGTCAGTGATGCCTTGGTGATGCCCAGCAGCAACGGCTCGCTGGTGGATGGCTTCCCACTCTTCCCGACGGTGGGCTCGTTCTGTTCCCGGAAGAGCACCTTGTCTACATGCTCGCCCTCGAGGAACTCGGTGTCGCCCGGATCGATCACCCGGACTTTCTGCAGCATCTGGCGCACGATGACGCCGATGTGCTTGTCGTTGATCTTCACACCCTGCAGCCGATACACCTCCTGTACCTCATTGAGGAGGTACTCCTGCACAGCGCGGGGCCCCTTGATCCGGAGAATATCGTGGGGATTCACCGGGCCCTCGGTGAGGCGGTCGCCGGCCCGGACTTTGTCGCCCTCGTGGACGCGGAGGTGCTTGCCGGCCGGTACCTCGTAGAGCTGCGCCTCACCCGCGTCGGGATGGACGAAGATCTCGCGCTTGCCACGCTTGATGTCACCAAACTTCACAACCCCGTCGATCTCGGATATCGTGGCCGGATCTTTCGGGCGCCGGGCCTCGAACAGCTCGGCCACGCGCGGCAGCCCGCCGGTAATGTCACGGGTCTTGTACGCCTCTCGCGAGATCTTCGCAAGCGTGATACCCGCATGAACCGTCTGGGCGTCCTCCACCGTGAGCTGCGCCCCTTCGGGGATGACATAATCCCGCACCTTCCGCTCGCGATCGCCTTTCTTCTGGACGATCTCGATGTGGGGATGGAGCTTCTTCTCGCGATCCTCGACGATGACGCGTTGCCGGAGGCCGGTGATCTCATCCAGCTCCTCACGCACAGTCTCGTCCTCGATGATGTCGACGAAGCGGACTTTCCCCTGGATGTCCGTGATGATGGGATTGCTGTATGGATCCCACGTGAAGAGCAGTGATTCCTTCGCGCCAGTGGCGGGGTTGAGCACCGGCTTGATGTGCTCGTCGTTCTCTACGGCCAGCGTTGCCCCGAGGGGTACCTGGAACCGCGACCGCACGTGGCCGTCACTGTCATGCAAAATGAGCTCACCATCGTATGCGGTGACGACCTTGCGACCCTCGGGGACTTCCACGACCTGCAATCGGTCACCGTATTCGATGGTACCTTCGAGCTTGGTCTTACGGGACGTCTGCTCCGCGATGCGGGCGGCTGTCCCTCCGATGTGGAACGTCCGGAGCGTCAGCTGGGTCCCTGGCTCGCCGATGGACTGCGCCGCCAGGATGCCCACGGCCTCGCCGAGGTCCACCATCTGCATGGTGGCGAGGTTCCGACCGTAACACATGCGGCAGATGCCCCGCCGAGCTTCGCACGTGAGGACCGAGCGAATCTTCACCTTTTCGATCCCGGCGTCCTCGATCACCACGGCAGTATCCTCGTCGACGAGGGTACCATCAGCTGCGAGCATCTTGGGATCCCCGTGCTCATCCCGTTCGTGTGGATCGAACACGTCCTCCGCCGCCACGTTGCCAACGATGCGCTCTCGGAGGGGCTCGATGATATCTTCACCCTCCTTGAGGGCAGAGATCTCGAGCCCGAGAATCGTGCCGCAGTCCTCCTCTGTGACCGTTACATCCTGTGCGACATCCACGAGGCGGCGGGTCAGATATCCGGCGTCCGCCGTCTTGAGCGCGGTATCGGCCAGTCCCTTTCGAGCGCCATGGGTTGAGATGAAGTACTCCAGCACCGACAAACCCTCTCGGAAATTCGACCGGATGGGACTCTCGATGACCTCCCCGATGCCGCCCGTGAGCTTCTTCTGTGGCTTGGCCATGAGTCCTCGCATGCCGGCGAGCTGGCGGATCTGGTCACGGCTGCCACGGCTTCCCGAATCGAACATCATGTAGACGGGGTTGAAGCCCCCTCGCGAACCCGAGAGGTTGTTCACCATCGCCTCGGCGATGTCATTGTTGGCGTGGGTCCACGCGTCGATGACCTTGTTATACCGCTCGCCGAAGGTGATCTGGCCGGTGGAATAGGCCTTCTGGAACCGCTCGACGCGGGCCGTTGCCGCGTCGAGGATGTCCTCCTTCTCCGGGGGGATCTCCAGATCCTCCACGCCAATGGAGACGCCGCCGACGGTTGCGTACCGAAAGCCGAACTCTTTGAGCCGGTCGAGGAAATGCACCGAGTCGGCGAGCCCAGCGGTACGATACGACTCGAAGACCAATGCGGAGAGCCGGCGCTTCGTCGTCACCACGTTCTGGAATCCGAACTGGGCGATGACCTGGCGTGGCAAGATGCTGTTGAACAACACCCGACCGGCGGTGGTGCCAATCCACTCGCTTGTCTGGTCTTCCGCCTCCGGCGGCGGTTGGTACCAGAGCCACACCGGCGTATGGAAGGTCATCCGCCCCATGGCCACGGCAGTCTCGACCTCGGCAAGGGATCCGACCCGCGTCGCCTCCTTTAACCGCTTTTCGAAGTCCGCCGGCGCCTTGGTGAGGAAGTAGCACCCCAGCACCATGTCCTGACTGGGTTCCGCCACCGGCCTCCCATCAGACGGCTTCAAAATGTTATTGCTCGAGATCATGAGCACCCGCGCTTCGAGCTGTGCCTCGAACGACAGCGGCACGTGAACCGCCATCTGGTCGCCGTCGAAGTCCGCATTGAAGGCAGCGCACACGAGCGGGTGAATCCGGATCGCCTTCCCCTCCACCAACACCGGTTCGAATGCCTGGATGCCAAGTCGGTGGAGGGTCGGGGCCCGGTTCAGGAGTACGGGGTGGTCTTGAATGATCTCCTCGAGAATCTCGTAGACCTCGGGGCTTTCCCGCTCCACGATCTTCTTCGCGCGCTTCACTGTCTCCGCAATGCCCTTCTCCACGAGCTTGTGGATGATGAACGGCTTGAACAACTCCACGGCCATGGTCTTCGGAAGCCCGCACTGGTGGAGCCTGAGCTCCGGGCCCACCACGATCACCGAGCGCCCGGAGTAGTCCACGCGCTTGCCCAACAGATTCTGACGGAAGCGACCCTGCTTACCCTTGAGCATGTCCGACAGCGACTTAAGCGGGCGCTTGCCTCGTCCGCGAATCGCCTTGGAGCGTCGGCCGTTATCGAACAGGGCGTCCACGGCCTCTTGCAGCATCCGCTTCTCGTTGCGCAGGATGACCTCGGGAGCCCGATGTTGGATGAGCTTCTGGAGTCGGTTGTTGCGGTTGATGACCCGCCGATAGAGATCGTTGAGGTCACTCGTGGCAAACCGCCCCCCATCGAGGGGAACGAGGGGCCTCAGATCGGGCGGAATCACCGGGACGACGTCGAGAATCATCCACGCCGGGTTATTCCGGTCGTCCGTGGTGCCTGAGTGGCGGAACGCGTCGACGATCTTCAACCGCTTGAGGAGTTGCTTCTTCCGGTGCTGGCTCGTCTCGCTGACTACCTGCTGGCGGAGCTCCTCCGATACCTTGTCAACATCCAACCGATTCAGGAGCTCCCGGACGGCAGGGGCACCGATGTCCGCGTGGAACGCGGTGTCCTTCTCCGCCTTGGCTTTGATGCGGAGGTCCAAATACGTCTCTTCATCAAGCAGCTCCCGCTCCTTGACCTCTTGTTCCCCTGGGTCGATCACCACGTAGTTCGTGTAGTAAATGACTCGCTCGAGATCTCGGAGCGTGAAGTCCAACAGGTTGCCCATCGGGCTCGGAAGCGTCTTGAAGAACCAGATGTGGGCTACAGGGACGGCCAGCTCGATGTGACCCATGCGCTCCCGCCGTACTTTCGAGAGCGTCACTTCGACGCCACACCGGTCACATACCACGCCACGATACCGAATCCGCTTATACTTCCCGCAGTGGCATTCCCAGTCCTTCACTGGTCCGAAGATGCGCTCGCAGAAGAGCCCATCCTTCTCGGGTTTGAACGACCGGTAGTTGATGGTCTCGGGTTTGGTGACTTCACCCCACGACCACCACGTCCGTTGCCCCTGCAGCGCCAGCCGCTCCCGCTCCTTCGGGTCGCGGGGTCCGCGAATCTCCTCGGGACTGGCAATCCGGATTTGGATGAAGTCGAAGCTGGAGCCCCGTGTGTCGCGTGCGGTGCGAAAATCTATCATCGATCGTCTCCTACTCTTCGCCGTCTTCAGTCACGCCCAGGGTCACTCGCAGGCCGAGGGCCTGGAGTTCCTTCACCAGGACGTTGAACGATTCCGGAATGCCGGGATCCGGCAGGTTCTGACCTTTCACGATTGCCTCGTACACGCGGCTCCGTCCGTTCACATCGTCGGATTTCACGGTCAGCATTTCCTGTAGCGTGTGCGCAGACCCGTAGGCCTCCAGCGCCCACACCTCCATCTCCCCGAATCGCTGACCGCCGAACTGTGCCTTTCCGGCGAGCGGCTGCTGCGTCACGAGGCTGTACGGTCCTATGGACCGCGCGTGGATCTTATCGTCAACCAGGTGGGACAGCTTCATCATGTACAGCGAGCCCACTGTCACCTCGGACGTGAACAACTCGCCCGTGCGGCCGTCACGCAGCCGGCACTTCCCGCCCGCCATCAGCCCCGCCAGCCGCATCAACTCGATGGCGGCCTCGTCCACGTCGGCTTCGCTCTTCGGCCCGAGGACATGGGCTAACGCGCGGAGTCCCGCGGTCTCGAGCAGGTCAGCCGCGGATTGGCCAACCAACTTCTCCGCGTTTCGCAACCCTGCCTTGAGAGATGCTTTCTCCTCCTTGGAAAACTCGTCATCCCCTTCGAGCCGCGCTTCGTGAAACTCCTTTTGGAGCTCTGCCTCAGCCTGCAGACGACTGGCAAGCTCCTTCGCGGCTGCCTCCAAGTAGCCGCGAATGCCGTGGAACAGGTCGCGCGTGCTCTGGGTGGCCGCACGGCTCCCCAAATCGTCGATCTTCACGGCATCGAGATCCGGGCGACCGCCGTTCCTTGCGGGAATGCGGTGCAAATCCTCCAATAGGGTCCGAATGGCGTCCAGCGGCAACTCGGGCGCTGGTCCGGTAAGGCGAAGAGCCGTGCCAGCGCGTTTCAGGCCGGCGATACGGAGCAGAAGTCCGATTTCCGCTTCGTTCGCACCCTGAAAGACGGGGGTCTCGGACTTGAAGCCGAGCAAACCACCGGCCCAGCCGAGATGGGTCTCGAGGATTTGCCCGACATTCATCCGGCTGGGAACGCCAAGCGGATTCAGCACGATGTCGACAGCCTCACCGTTCGGGAGGAACGGCATGTCCTCTTCGGGGACGATCCGAGCGATGATTCCCTTGTTCCCATGCCGGCCAGCCATCTTGTCACCCACTGCGATCTTGCGCTTCTGGGCGAGATAGACCTTCACAAGTTGGATGACGCCGGGCGGCAGCTCATCTGGCTGGAGGATCTTGTCGATCTGATCCTCGGCCTTTTCCTCGATGCGCGCCCGCTCACGATTCGCGGCCTCGATGCCGGCACGGAGCTGCTCGTTAACCCCTTTATTGACGACTCGAAGCGTCTTCAGATCCACCTCGCTAAAGATGACCTCCTCGAGCTGTGTCTCGCTGAGCTTCGTGCCCTTGGGCAGGTACTCCTCGACGCTCCCATTCTTGAGCATCACGGCGACTTCCTGCCCCTGCAGCAGATCCGCCAGCTCCTCGAACAGGGCGGAACTGATACGGGATTTCTCTTCGCTCTCGAGCGCACGCACTTCGCCGATCCGTTCACCGCGGTCCTTTTCTACCACCTGATCTTCGACACGAGAGAAGATCTTGACATCGATGACGACGCCCTCCATGCCAGGCGGCACTTTGAGTGAGGAGTCTTTCACGTCTTTTGCTTTCTCACCGAAGATCGCCGTTAGCAGCTTTTCTTCTGGCGAGAGCTCCGTCTCGCCCTTGGGGGTGATCTTGCCAACCAGAATGTCCCCCGGTTTCACGTGCGCACCGATACGGATGATTCCGCGTTCATCGAGGTCTACCAGCGCCTCCTCGGAGACGTTGGGGATCTCACGGGTAATTTCCTCCTGACCCCGCTTGGTGTCGCGGACATGCAATTCGAGCTCCTGGATGTGAATGGAGCTGTACACGTCGTCCTTCACCAACCGCTCGGAGATGACGATGGCGTCTTCAAAGTTGTGCCCGTACCATGGCATGAAGGCCACGACCACGTTGGCGCCGAGTGCGAGGTCGCCATTCTCAGTGCCTGGTCCGTCGGCGATGATTTCGCCTGCTCTCACATGCTGCCCAATCTCCACTAGGGGCCGCTGATTGATTGCGGTGTCCTGGTTGGTTCGCCAGAACTTCTTCAGGCGGTAGCGATCGTGCTGCATGAGCCGGGCGAGTGGGGTATCGCCACTGGTCCTGGCGACGCGCCCTTCCCGTCCCGTGTCGATCACGATCTCGTCGGCGGTCACCTTGCTCACGAGGCCGTCACGGCGCGCCACGACGACCGCCCCAGAGTCCCGGGCCACCTGTTCTTCGAGCCCGGTCCCCACTGTGGGAGCATCCGGGAAGAGGAGCGGCACTGCCTGCCGCTGCATGTTGCTTCCCATCAGAGCACGGTTGGCGTCGTCGTGCTCCAGAAACGGGATGAGGGCCGCTGCGACTGAGACCAGTTGCTCGGGCGCGACGTCCATGAAGTCGATCCGAGACGGGACGAGCATCGGGTAATCATCGCGCTTTCGACAGAGGGCCAGCTCGTTCACAAAGCGCCCCTCCTCGTCGAGCGGAGCGTTGGCCTGCGCCACCGCATACTCCTCCTCCTCGGAGGCGGAAAGCCAGCGGATCTCGTGCGAGACGAGCGTGTCTCGCACCGTTCGGTACGGTGTCTCGATGAACCCGAGGTCGTTTACCCTCGCGTATGTCGAGAGGCTGGTGATCAGGCCGATGTTCGGCCCTTCCGGCGTCTCGATGGGGCACATCCGTCCGTACTGGGAATAGTGGACGTCGCGCACCTCGAACCCCGCACGCTCTCGAGTGAGGCCACCCGGTCCGAGAGCGCTCAGCCGCCGCTTGTGAGTCAGCTCCGCTAACGGGTTGGTCTGGTCCATGAACTGCGAGAGCTGCGAGCTGCCGAAGAACGCCTGAATGACGGCACTCACCGTTCGGGCGTTCACGAGATCGTCGAGTGTGATCTTGTCGGGATCGTTGTTGATGCTCATCCGCTCCTTGATGAGCCGAGCCATACGGGAGAGTCCCACCGAGAACTGGTTCGCGATCAGTTCACCGACCGTCCGGACGCGACGATTCCCTAAATGGTCGATGTCGTCCGTGTAGCCGCGCCCCTCTGACAATTCCAAGAGGTAGCGGATGATGGCGACGAAGTCGTCCCGCGTGAGCACCGTATGATCCTGCGGGATATTCACTTTGAGCCGCTGATTGATCTTGTAGCGGCCGACCCGCCCGAGATCGTAACGCTTCGGGTTGAAGAAGAGGCGCTCGAGGGCGGCGCGGGCCGTCTCGAGGTTCGGCGCCTCGCCAGGCCGCAGCAAGGAATAGATCTGCTCCAAGGCCTCAGCTTCCGTCGCAGTGGGATCTTTGGCGATCGTGTTCTTGATGATCGGAGATTCACCGCGGGCGGACGACATGAGAACGTCGACCTTAATGATCCCCGCCTTGAGGAGCTTCTTGCGGAGCGTGTCACGAATCTCTTTGCCCACCTCGGCAACGACCTCACCCGTCTCGGGATCCGGCACGTCGAAGGCCAGCACGTGTGCCTCGGGGCGCTCGCGCACCGTCGTTGGGTGGTCTTCGTCTCGCACATCGGTGGACGTGTACCGCGCAAACACACGAACCGACTTGATCCCGGCCTGTCGCATGGCGCGCAGGCGCTCCGGCGTCATCTCTTCCCCTTCACGGCCTAGAGGCTCACCCGCGCGGTCCTCGGGATTCGGGACTTCCTCGGCCAGCAGGGTCCCCAGCACCTCGCGACGCTCGGTCCGCTCGTCCAGCTTTTGGGTGAGATTCAGGTCCTTCGTGGCGTAGAAGAGCCGGAGAATGTCCGTATTCGTTCCGTACCCGAGCGCCCGCAGAAGCGCGGTTGCCGGAAACTTCTTCTTCTTGTCGATGTGGACGTAGACCACATCGTGGATGTCGAGGGTGAACTCGACCCACGACCCTCTGAACGGAATGATCCGGGCGCTGTAGAGCCGCTGCCCGTTGGGGTGAATCGTCTCTTCGAAGACGACTCCAGGCGAACGATGAAGCTGCGACACAACCACTCGCTCTGCCCCGTTGATGACGAAGGTGCCCAGCGGGGTGAGGATGGGAAGCTCACCGAGGTAGACCTCTTTCTCGATGATGTTCTTGGGCCGTGTCACCCCGCTCTCGAGCGTCTCGTTGACCACCAGTCGCAGCGTCGCCTTGAGGGACGCCGAGTAAGTCATGTCTCGCTCGATGCACTCTTCGACCGTGTACTTGGGCTCGCCGAGCGCGAACTTCACAAACTCCAGCGAGTAGTTCCCGTTCACGTCGGAGATGGGGAACACCTCCTGGAAGACCCGCTCCAGCGACACATCGGCCCGCTCCCCTTCATCCTCCCCACGGAGCAGGGCCTCGAAGGACCGGGTTTGAATGTCGAGGAGATTGGGCATAGGCATGCCCTTCTCCAACTTTCCGAACGAAATGACGTGCTTTTTGCTCATTGCCTGTCCTCACGCAGCACAAAGGGCCCCGTCCTCGCGGCTGGACTGCCACCACTTCCAGCCAACGGCGGGGCGATTTTGTGAACAGCAGGGTTGAGATCAGTCAGTTTATGCATACCGTCTCGGCTGAAGAAGACTCCGGATCACCGCTCACGCCGACCGCATAAGCGGACTCCGGCCTACTTCAGCTCGACGGTCGCGCCCTGCTCTTCGAGCTTCTTCTTGATGGTTTCCGCCTCTTCCTTGGAAACGTCTTCCTTCACGTTATTGGGCGCCGAATCAACCAGATCCTTCGCCTCCTTGAGGCCGAGCGACGTGACCTCGCGGACGGCCTTGATGACCTGGATCTTCTTCGAGCCCACATCCTTCAGGACGACCGTGAACTCACTCTTCTCCTCCTCGGCGGCAGCGGCTGCACCACCCGCCGCCGGCGCGGCGGCCACCGGGGCGGCGGCGATCGTCACGTTGAACTTCTCCTTAAACGCTTCGATCAGATCCGCCAGCTCAGTGACCGACATGTTGCCGATCGCTTCGAGGAGGTCGTCCTTGCTCAGAGTCTTCGTTGCCATCGTCTATCTCGCTTTCAATCCAGTAGTTACGCAGTTGCGCGCTGACCGCGGAGCGCCTCCAGCGCACCCACCAGCTGGGTGAGCATCCCGTTGAGCGCTCCAACGAAACCCTGCAGCGGGGCTTGCAGCGCACCACCCAGTTGCCCGAGGAGTTCGTCTCTGGGCGGGAGCGCGGCGAGCCGTGCGACTTCCTCGGCGGTCACTCGGCGGCCCTCGACGAGTCCCACCTTGATTTCCAGCTTCTCGTGCTCCCGCCGGAACTCCGTGATGACTTTGGCGATGACAAGTGGGTCCGCCCCGGCGAACACGACGCCGGTGGGGCCGCGCAAGATGTCTTCCAGTCCGTCGACTGACGCGGCGGTAAACGCTCGGAGTGCGAGGGTATTCTTCACGACCACGTAGTCGCTCCCGGCGTCTCGGAGCCGCCGGCGCAGCTCGGTCATTGGCTTGACCGCGATCCCGGTGAAATCCGTCAGGTAGAGATTCGGAGACTCCGTCAACCGCTGGGCCAGCGTGTCGATCACCTCGTTCTTCTTGGTTCGGTTCATCGGAACACCGCCGGGTCTATTCGTATGCCGGGGCCCATCGTGCTCGAGGCCGTGACGGACCGCACATAGGTCCCTTTCGCCGCAGCAGGTTTGGCTCGCACGATGGCATCCAGAAAGGCTGTGAGATTCTCGGTCAACTGCCCTGCCGCGAACGAGACTTTCCCTATCGGCGCGTGCAGGTTACCCGTCTTGTCGACGCGGAACTCGATCTTGCCGGCCTTCACGTCCTTCACAGCTCGCCCCACGTCCATCGTGACCGTCCCCGACTTCGGATTGGGCATCAGTCCGCGGGGACCGAGGATACGCCCCAGCGGCCCGACCTGCCCCATCATGTCGGGTGTGGCAATCACGACGTCACAATCGAGCCAGCCACCCTTGATCTTGTCGATGTATTCGGGACCGACGAGATCCGCGCCGGCCGCTTCGGCCTCCTTGGCCTTGTCACCCTGCGCGATCACAAGGACGCGAATGGTCTTCCCCGTCCCGTGCGGCAGGACCACGGTGCCCCGGACGATCTGGTCGGCGTGCCGTGGATCGACGCCAAGGTTGACGGCCACTTCCACCGTCTCGTCGAATTTGGCGAAGGCGGCTTCCTTGACAGCTTGCACGGCCTCCGCGGGTTGGTAGAGCCGTCGTCGCTCGACGGTGGCCGCTGCCGACTGGTACTTCTTCCCGGCGCTCGCCATCAGTCCTCCACCTCAATCCCCATCGAGCGCGCTGTGCCCGCAATAATGCGCATCGCCGCGTCTATGTCGCTGGCGTTGAGGTCAGGCATCTTCGTTTCGGCGATCTGGCGGACCTGTGCCGAGGTGACCTTCCCCATCTTGTCTCGGTTCGGCATCGGCGACCCCTTGTCGAGGCCGGCTTCCTTCTTGAGAAGGATGGCGGCAGGGGGCGTCTTCGTAATGAACGTGAAGTTCCGATCCTGGAAGATGGAGATCTCCACCGGAATGATCATACCTGGTTGGCCCTGCGTCCGGGCGTTGAACTGTTTGCAGAAGTCCATGATGTTAACGCCATGCGGACCCAGCGCCGTGCCGACCGGCGGCGCCGGCGTGGCCTGACCCGCCGGTACCTGTAGCTTCACGAACGCCGCGAGTTTCTTCCGTGGTGCAGCCATCGTACTCCTCTATCGCGTTGTACACGCTCCCACGTCACGCCGTGGTAGGCGACCGTCATCCCCCACATTGGCAAGGCAAAGACAGGTCTTCCCGTAGGCGCGGGGTCGTGCGCTGCCGCCTTCCCGTGCTGCGGCTCCGCGGGCTTAATGCGCGCGGAGCTGTAAGTAATCCAGCTCGACCGTCGTGGGGCGCCCGAAGAGACTCACGCTCACTCGGACCTTGCCCTTATCGGGCAATACCTCTTCGACCGTGCCGCTGAACTCCGAGAATGGACCCTCGGTGATCTCCACCACCTGACCCGGCATAAAGGGAATCTCCTCCCGGGGCTCTTCCTCTTCGGCCTCGATCTCGATACCCAGGAGCCGGTTCACTTCTTCCTGCCGCAGCGGCTGTGGCGTCCACCCCTGCCCCACGAACTTGATGACGCCCTGGACGCTGTTGATGAGATGGGTCGTCTCCTGATTGAGCACCATCTCCACCAAGACATAGCCCGGGAAGACCTTTCGCTCGACCGTGACCTTCTTCCCGTTCTTGATCTCCACGACCTGCTGGGTCGGCACAAGCGCTTGCCGGATCAACCTCTCTTCCTCCGGACGCGCATCCTTCCCGATGAGCCGCTCGATCAGCGACCGCACCTTGTTTTCGTGTCCAGCGGTCGTCTGAATCGCGTACCACCTATGTTCCATCGCCGTTCCGATCACGCGAAGGCGCGCCCGAGGAAATCGATCAACAGCTTGGAGAAGAAGAAGTCCATCAAGCCAATGATAATTCCGATGATGATGACGATCACGATGATCACCCCGGTCGACTTCCGCAGATCGTCCCATGTCGGCCACGTTACTTTGCGGACTTCCGCTCGAACGTCCTGCACGAAAATGGCCGACCGCTGCGCAAAGGCCGTGACGGGCTCCCGCCACATGACGAGAGCCCCCGCCATCACCACGACAGCCACTGCGCCAATGATCAGCGGCAGGTCCACGGCCTACTTGGTCTCCTTGTGTCGCCGGTGCTGCCCGCACCGCGGACAGAATTTGCGTACCTCCATCCGCTCCGGGTGCTTTCGCTTGTTCTTCGTCGTGAAGTAGTTCCGATTCCTACAATCGGTACACTCCAAGATGACTTTTTCTCTGGGCATGGCCCTCGTCGGTACAGTGATGGGGCGGCGGGTGGGCCGTCCCTGCCTCGTGCTAGACCAGGATCTTCGTCACCACGCCGGCGCCGACGGTGCGGCCGCCCTCGCGAATCGCAAACCGCAAGCCTTCTTCCATC
>JBDHFY010000059.1:0-17267 GCA_039590195.1 Gemmatimonadota bacterium
CCCAATCTCTCCGTCACCGCTCTGTGGGCCTTCTTCAAGATTCTGAACCGGACGACGGTCATCGGCCAGCACAACGTCGGCAGCGAGCCGAACACCCTCCTCCTGTCCAATCATCAGTCGATGATCGACAGCTTTCCGGTTGGGGCCTTCGGTTTCTTCCCCCGCTCCCTATTCAAGCCTCACCTCGTTCCGTGGAATCCGGCCGCCGTCGAGAACTTCTACAAGAGCCCGGTGATGTCTTGGTTCGCCGACAACTATAAGTGTATCCCCATAAAGGAAGGCCGTCGCGATCTCCGAGCGCTTCACCGCATGGTGGAGGTGCTGCCCCACGGCGTGATGACGCTTTTTCCAGAAGGGGGCCGGTCACGGAATGGGCTGGTCGGTGAGGGCCGCGCGGGGTCGGGGGTGTTGATCCTGCGTACCCGTCCCCGCGTCATCCCCGTGGCGATCGACGGGATGCAGGACGTGCTACCGATCGGACGAACGATCCCCCGAATCTTTCGGCGCATTTACATCTCGTACGGGCCTCCGGTGGACTACTCGGAGTTCCTCGGCCAGCCTCGGGACAAGGGGGCCGCACAGGCCGTCGTCGACAAGGTTATGGATGCCATCCGGACCCAGCATGAGGAGATTCGCAAGCTGAGAGTGGCGCGCCGCCGCCGGTAACACAAATCCTGCTGACCCTCCGCCCCCGGCTCGGCAGGTGTGAATCGGCACCCTTGACTCCCAATCCTAGGGGCCCAGTTTCAAATAGACTCTCCTCACAAAGAGGACGCCTCGATGCCGCCGTTCGCCAACCCCTCGCTGCTGATGCCCCACGCAGCACGTGGTGCCCCCGTGCCAGAACCGGCCACGCACCGCCACCATACGAACGTCCCTTCGACCTGGCTCGAACCAAGGTACGTGGTCGCCGGTCCGCGAGCAGCCACAGAGCCCTCGCGCCCTTGGCAGGGCAGTCGAGCCACCGTTCAGATCCACTGTCTTGCCAGGAGCCGCCGGCCATGACTACCGTCAGCGAGATTCTCAAGAGGAAGGGCAGCGAGGTCGTTTCGATGGGCACCAAGGACTCGGTGCTCAAAGCTGCGCGTTTGATGAACGAGCACGGCATCGGAGGCGTCGTGGTCATCGATCAGGGCAACATGGTGGGGATCTTCACCGAGCGGGACATTCTTCGGCGCGTTGTGGTCGAGGAGCGCGATCCGGCCACCACAAGCCTCGAGGACGTCATGACCACACCCGTGGCGAGCTGCCGTCCGGAGACGGATCTCGAGGAGTGCGTGCGAGCCATGACGGGAAAGCACATCCGGCATCTGCCCGTGGTTGACGGCGATCGTGTGTGCGGCATCGTCACGAGCGGCGACATACTGGCGTTTCAAGTTCGTGAACATGAGGATACCATTCAGTACCTCAACAGCTACATCTTCGATCTGCGGTAGGATGCCGTGTGATCGGACGTGGTAGGGGAATGGGGACCACTCTTGGAGGTTTGGGCCGTGGGTGAACGTAGCCGATCAGATTTCCTCAAGCGAATCTCGAGCGTTGGGTGGGGAACCCGTCAATCCATTCAGATGCTGCTAGGCGGCGTCGTGACCAGTGTCCGCGAGCAGGTGGCCGAAGACGTTTTCGGGAATGATGAGCTCGAAACGGTCATCGGATTTCACGATCAGGCGGAGCACTTGTGGCAGGCTTCCCTGGCCACCGACCCGCCCCTCGTTCCGGGCGAGCTGTTAATCCGGCTCCAAAAACTGCTCGAGGTTTGCACCGGACCTCTGGCCGGTTTTCAGGTTCCCTTGGAGCGCGCGGTGGAGCAGGCAAAGACGTTGGCGGAGTCGAAGAAGTACCGCTAGCGGTCAGGCAATCCACCGTCTGCCTCGCCACAATAACAAATGGCCGTTTGCGCCAACACCTCGGCCAACTCGATAACGGATTGGATATCCACCCACTCTTCGGTGGAGTGAATACCCGCCCCTCGGGGGCCCATGATCACGGTCTCGGTCCCATGGGCCGCGATGAGTGCCGAATCTTCCCACCAATCGTGGCCGATAAACCCAGGGCGTTTTCCAAGCACCCCGGCCGCGGCTTGCCCGAGCACCGTAACGATCTCGGCACTCGCTGATACCTCGAAGGGCTCACGCCCCAGCACCGGACGTACTGCACCCTGAAACGTGGGATCGACCTGACCGAGCTTTGCGATGATCTCCTCCATCTCGAGCCTGATGCCGTCCGAGGTTTCGCCGGGGAGCGTGCGTCGCTCGACGCGCATCCGGCACTCACCAGCGTAGACGAACAGTTCGGTCCCGCCGGCGATCAGCGGCACGTGGACGGAAGGCCGACCGAGCAACGGATGGGCAGGGCCGGACGCCAGCTGCTGCGCCAATCGGTGCAGCTCTGCCATCACCCACCCCATATGCATGTTGGCGTCGATGCCATCCTGATGCCGGGCCCCGTGGGCAGGGCGTCCCTTCGTCTCGAACTCGAAGACCCAAAACCCCTTGTGGGCGAGGCAAATGTCCAGGTCCGTGGGTTCCGCCACGATCGCGGCGTCCGCTTTCACCTGCCCCACCAGGTGCTCTGTCCCGATGCTTCCGTATTCCTCGTCCGCAACGAACGCGAGAACGAGGTCACCCTTCAGACGAACCCCCTTCTCGACCAACGCCCTGACGGCAGCAACGATGGCGGCGATGCTGCCCTTCATGTCCTGGGATCCGCGGCCATAGACCCGGCCGTCTCGTATCTCCCCACCAAACGGCTCGGCCATTCCGTCGACTCCAACTGTATCCGTGTGGGCGTTGAGTAGCAGCGAACGCCCACCGCCAGCGCCCTGCAGTGTGCCGACGACGTTGACCCGCCCCGGCACGATCTCCGTCGTCTTCGTCGGCACGTTTAGCGCCTGGAGCCGCGCAGCGAGGTACGCGGCAATCTCCGCTTCTCCCGGTGCACCCGACACCAACTCCGGGTTGACGGAGTTGATGCGGACGAGGTCAACCAAAGTGTCGACGAGGTACTGTTGATCGATCTGAACGTTCATGTTCCCGAGTCCGCCACCACCCAAGATCGTGCGACTCGACGAGCAGACGCAAGTTCCGATCGTCAAAAAACCAACCGTCGAGTCGTCATCGACACCGTAAAGACGTTATCTTACTGCCGCACGACAGGTGAATTGCCGAGGAGGGAAGCATGAAGTGCCCACATTGCGGTGCCGAGGAAATAGCTCACAGTCCCAATGCCTACTGGTGCAAGGCCTGTGGGCATTTCTTGACACCGCCCGAAGCGGATGCTGCGGAAAAGTCAGAAGGTGAGCCGACGAAGCCATCGCTCGACTCGCAAGAAAGTGATGACGATTCACAGTCAAGCTCCGGGGATTAGCCCCCCTAGCCCGGAGGCAGCCATGCGTGCCGTACTCGCCGGTCTGATCGGGATCACCCTCGCCGCCAGCTCCGTTAGCGCACAGAACTTCGCGGGAACGTATGTGACGCCGAATCAGGCGGGCAGCAATGTCACACTCGTCCTGTCACAGAACACTCAGGGACAGGTTACCGGGACGATGTCTTCTGACGGCATCATGTACAACGTGACCGGCGTGCTGGAGGAGGGATCGGTACTCGGCACCGTCTCCACTCAGGCGGGTGGTGTGTACTTCATGGCCGAGTTCGACGAGGCACAGCTCTTCGTGACGTTGATCGAGCCGGACGCCAACAACCAACCCAATTACGATCAGAGCGAGACCCTCGTTTTCACCAGGCAGGGTGGTGCCGCGCTGGGAAACACTCCGGCACCGCAGCGTGAAGGTCCACCTCCCGCAACGAACCCACTGGCGAGACCCCCGAACCCCCTAGCGCCCTCGCCAACGAATCCACTCGGCCCTTCCGGGCCACCTGCCCAGCCGGGGGGCACGGTAGGCGCGACCGGGAGGCAGGCCCTCGAGGGATGGAACATCCACTACACCGTGCCCGCCAACTGGCAAGTGAGCCGAACGCTCGGACGGATTCAGGTGCTGGCATCCAATACCGAAGCGGGCGCCATCTTCGTCGCTCCGGGGCTCTACACAAACTTCAATGAGGTCGCGGCAGACGTAACGCAGTTCTATCAATCGATGGGCCTCATGGGATACCCGGTCGAACAGCCGTCCGAGACGACGATAGCCGGTTTGCAGGCCATGACCGCGACGTACATGAGCCAGGATCAGATGGGACAAGTGGTTCACGGCCGCATCACCGCACTCCTGACTCCCCACGGTACCGGTCTGGTGACGGTCGCCATGACGACGCCCGATCAGATGCCGCAGCTTCGGAGCGCTGCGGAGCGCCTGACAGCGAGCGTTCAGGCCCAGGCACCGCAAGTGAACCAACAGGCAGTCGCGGCACTCGCGGGACGTTGGATGTACTATGCCGGCCGGGCGGAGGGTGTCACACGTTCCATGGGCGGAGCATCGCGGAGTCACGAGGAATACGTGACTTTCGATGGGCGAGAGTTCTTCCAGTGGCAGTCATCGTCGTCGGTATCCGCAAGCGGCGCGCTGGGCGCCGGTAACGCGGGCGCGGCGAGTGCGAACAGTGATCAGGGTAGCTACACGGTGATCGGCAATACGTTGGTCGTCAAAGGGAGGCAGGGACAACAAGCCTACCAGATCCAGCTCTTGGGCGATCGCATCATCGCGGACGGACGGACGTACCTCAGAGCAAACTGACGAGCGGTCTCGAACGATAATCAGTGGTTGTGCTGGAGATCGTCGCACGCCAAGTGGCATGCAGGCTCCCGCCGGATCTACGGGATGGGATCACATGGCAGAGGCTGACTTCTCGACAGGGAAAACGCGCCGCTCTCGACTGGGGGCCGCCCATCGGCAAACCGTATTGACACATCTCCAAAGAGACCCTCGCCCGCCGCCCCGGGCCAACTGTTAGGAATCGGCTCCAGCACGACCTCGGCCTCGGACGTCTGCCCGTTACCCACCACCGTGATCTGCGTGGAACCCCGGTAGATCGGTACCGGCTCGAGACCACCTTCCATGGAGAAGATGATCGTTCGCAATCCTTCGTCGAGCCAGTCCACGTCCGGGCGGGTGTACGAATACGAAAACCGGTTGCTCTCGGGGTCGTACGTGAGAGTCTGGTTTTGGATGTCTTGATCGGTCGTACAAAACGTCTCGCCCTGGTCTACCGCATCGGACGAAACGCAAAACTCGGCGCCTTCCGCAGCGAGGGTGCCATCCGGCTGCGCGAGGAGTGGAGGCACGGTGAACGACTCGATGTTCACCTCGATGCCTGAATCGAGTTCGAGGTCCCCGGCGTACACGCCCTCCATTTCGCTCCCTTGATACAGGAGTGCTACGTCGAGCGTGTACGACGAGCCCAAGAGCAGGAACGTGAAATCGCCCACGAACTCCAAAACGGTGTTGCCGTCCATAAGGTGAACCGCCAGATCTCCCTGGCCGACGCTCACGTTGTCTGCGTTGTCGATAAGCTCCGCCTTGCCCGTCACATTGTCCACGTCCTGTACCAGTTCCTCGGGGTCGCTGCACACCACGCTGGCATCCGCCATCCCCGCCAACCGCGCCGTCACCATCAGGCCGGCGGCTGCCACCTCACCATCTTCGGGAGCCACCGGAAAACAACCCGAGACTCCCCCCAGCACCAGCGGCAGGATGCTAACAAGGCAGCGGCAGAGCCAATTGCGGCGGTGCATAAGCGATCTGGGTTACCGTGTGAAGTTGATGAAGAAGGTGCCGTATGGCTCGTCGCCCGCCACGCCACCTTCGAGCGCAAATCGCAGCAGCCCACTACCGAACCCGAGCCCGCCAAAGACAACGCCGCGCGTTTCCTCGAAATCCAGCTCATCGCTTACCGCAACGCTGCTCGAGTTCACGTCGTACCACACCTCGGAGTCGTATGCTGACTCCAGGCGTTGACGCACCACTCCTCCCACGGCGTAAGGGGTGATGAAGCCAAACTGCTTGCCGATTTCGCCAAGGAAAAACGCGCTCTTCTGCTTGAGGGAGAGGCTTACCACAAATGGCCGGCTGCCCGATCCGCCAAATGCTGTGCCCCGAACCTCGAACGTGCGACTCTGGAGGAAGTTGACGCCACCGGCCAGCGAGATAGACGGCAGCCCCGGGCCCTTGAGCAGGCCGACGCGCAACCCCGCCCCGACGATGGGCTTGAGGCTCCCAAGATCGAGATTGTCGACGATGTCCGTTTGGTCGCCAAGCGTGTAACCGAGCCGAAACAAGAAGTCGATACTCCCAAGGCTCCTCACCCGTCCCGTGCTGTGTCCCTCCCACAGGCCAACGCTCAAGTCGCCATAGAAACCGCCCACGGGACCCTCGATCCGGTCCGCACCTGCGGGATCGGGTTCCGTGTAATCCGGATTGGTGATGGAGAAGGCCGCCCCCGAGCCACCCAAGGCGAGGGAAAAATGGCCGAGTCCCTGCTCGCCCCAGGCAAAGGCGCTGGATGGACCGATCTGCAACAGGAGAATCCCGATGGGCGACGCCGCATCGCCAATAGCCGCGCCGGCAAGCTCCTGGGCCCGCGCAACCGTCAGGATCAACTCCTCCGGGGAGTTCTGGGCGAGGCCCACCGTGGGCGCCGTGCTGAGCGCGGCGAGGACCAGGGCCGCGGGCGCGGCACTGTGGCGACGGCGCATCATGGACGAACGGCCTGCAGGACGATTCGCTCCGGCTTTCACGGCTCAGGTCTCAGATCGGGATCAGGTAGCCGACAACGTGCGAGTTACGTGCCACCATCGCAAGCGTTCAGAGGGATCCAGCGGAAGGTTTGCTCAGTCGTGTGAGAACTGTGAGCTTGTGAGCGAATTCCCTGGTTCGCCTCGGGAGGTGTTGTTTCTAGGCGCGCGCGTGAGGGAGGTCGCGCCGTGCGGACGCTGGGTCGCGGGCGCCTCGGGCCCTCGGCAAATTGGCCCGGTGTGCGACCACCGCCGGCAGCCGTGGCGCCCGCGACCGGGGCGTCTCCACGGCGCGACCTCCCCCCGCATGCGCCAGGCCAACGTCGGTTGGCCTGTTCTCCGCTCGCAGGCGAAGGCCCAGCGATTCTTTCACAAGCTCTGAGACTCCGGCCTGATCAGCGGCCTCTACGGCGCCCGCCGCGGCGCGAGCGCTCCTCGAGGAACGGTGAGACCGGCGTGTAACCGCGGGATCGGGAACTCCAGGATCGACGTCCGGAACTCCAATACCGCGAACAACTTGTCCGCGGTGCCGTGCCGGTGAGAAACACCTCGGGCTCGCCGCGACAGCCGCGACCTCCACGGAGCCCCGTTTCGGCATCCACTTCGACAACCTCCACACCCCAGGGCATGAAAAAGTCCCCGTCCCCATCCGGGCCCACAGCCCCAACCAGGAACCGGGCGAAGATGGGAAGCGCCGCTCGGGACCCCGGTAGACCGATGCTGCTCCCGTCGTCGAAACCCACCCACACGCCGACGGCTAGGGACGGCGTGTATCCGATGAACCAGGCGTCGCGGAAGTCGTTCGTCGTGCCCGATTTTGCCGCCACCGGGCCCCGGTAGCCGAAGGTCCGCAGCCCTCGCCCGGTCCCGTGCTCGACCGCGCCCAGGAGGGCGGATGTGACGAGATACGCTTCAGCCGCCGTGTACACCTGTTCGCCATCTGCCTCAGTGCGACTCAACACCTCACCGCCCGGTCCGAAAACACCGAGGGTCGCATGCGGGTCTGCCCGGAAACCGTTGGCGGCCACAACACCGAACGCCTGTGTCATCTCGAGCGGGGTTACCTCGGAGGAGCCGAGTGCCAGGCTCGGGACCGGATTGAGGAAGCTTTGCAGCCCCAGATTGCGCGCCGTCTCGATGATCAACTCCGGACCTACGTCCACACCGAGCCTCGCGAATGGCACGTTGAGGGATCGCTCAAGAGCCTGTCGTAGGCTTACCGAGCCGCGAAACCGCCGGTCGTAGTTCGAGGGCTCCCAGAGTCCGACAGGGGTTTCGAGCGAGTACGGCTCGTCCCGCAGGCTCGTCGCCAGCGTGTAACCGTTTCCTTGCGACAGGGCGGCCAACGCCACGATGGGTTTGAAGGAGCTACCGGGCTGTCGGTGTGCGTTGGCAACACGATTGAACTGCGACGCACCATAGTCGCGACCACCTACCATCGCCCGAATCTCCCCACTTCGCGGATCGAGGGCCACTAGCGCGGCCTGTAGCGGCGCACCCTCTCTGGCCAGGCGGGGATACTCCACGTCCAGGCGCGCGAGACCTTTGCGCACGGCGTCCTCCGCGGTGCGTTGGAGTCCCATATCCAACGTCGTCAGCACCGAAACCCCTCTCTCGAGCACCTTGCGGCCGTGAACGGCCGCAAGCTCCTCGGCCACGTAGTCGACGAAGTAGCGCCCAACTCTCGTCCTCTCCGGCTTGTCTCTCAAGCCCAACGGGGCCTTCTTTGCCTCGCGCAAGGCATCTTCCGAGAGGAGCCCACGCTCCCCCATCAACGCGAGTACGAGATTGCGCCGCTGCGTTGCCGCCTCAGGATGCCGGAACGGCGAGTAGAGGCTCGGTCCGCGGATGATCCCGGCCAGGAGCGCGGCCTCACTCGTGTCGAGCTGGCTCACATCTTTGCCGAAGTAGAATTGGGCGGCCCGACCCACACCGTGGATGGCAACGGCCCCGTCCTGCCCCAGGTAGACCTGGTTGAGGTACGCTTCGAGGATCTCTTCCTTGGTGTAGCGGCGCTCGAGGGTCTCCGCCATCGCCATCTCACGAATCTTCCGGATCAGTGAGCGCTTCGGGGAAAGAAAGAGATTCTTCGCGAGTTGCTGCGTGATGGTGCTCGCCCCCTGGACGATGCCCATAGCACGGACGTTGGCCAGAGCGGCTCCTGCAATTCGCTTGAGATCCAGGCCGTCATGCTCGAAGAAATGCTGGTCTTCGACGGAGAGAACCGCGTTGACGACGTGGTCGGGAACGTGTGATAGCGGAACTGGTATTCGATCTTCCACCGAGGACCCGGGCGCGCTCCCGATGAGCTCCGGCTCGAGCGCGACGGAGCGCAGCCGTCGTCCGCGTGCATCTTCGAGGCCCCTGATACGTCCGTCCCACCCAAGCCGAACGACCGCTACACCGCCGGGATCGAGCCGGTCGTACAGCCGAAACGCGCGTCGCCCGATGATCCACCTCCGGGAGCCGTCGCGATACTCGCCGATGTCGACGGTTCCCCGACGCACCCGCCGATATCCGAGTCGCTGGAGATTGGCCTCGATGCGTCCGCCGTCGAGGGGCATTCCGGGATAGAGCACGATCGGGCGGGCGTAGATGCGGGTCGGAGGTCGGAACATCTCCTCGTCCAGGCGGGCCATCACGAGCGCCTCGACCGCGATCGCTGCCATTCCGACGGCGGGCGCGCCAAGGATCACGCACAGGGCGAGCGTCTTCTTGGATTGGCTACGCACCCAACCACCGAGACGCATACAGGGCTCCTGGGTTAGAATGGGTTACTGGTCCCTACGAGATTGGACGCGCCGGCGTTTCGGATTGTTCGAGGCCCGCTCGAGGCTAACTCGCTGCTGGGCGGGATCTTCGGGAGCGGGCTACCTGCTGCTGGGGCTGCGCCTCGGCCTTCCTCCCGTACCGTCGCGTCAACATCTTATAGTCCCAAATGACCCGCCTCCAGACGCCTCGACTCACCGGGCGCGCGAGGCACAAACGCCGTTCCGTAACAGCCTCATTTGTCTGCCCTATGTATTGTCCAAGATGTGGAGACTCGCTGCCGCCTGACGTCACTACCTGCCCCAACTGCAGGTACAGGCTGTCCTCATTCCACCACAGGATCACCCCATCAGAGGAACAGCCCACGTTAAAACGGACCGCTGGGTCCGGCGAGAAACATTTCGATAGCCTCTACAATCGGTTGGGCGGGAAGGACCTGGTAGAGCGGGCTGTGGATCTCTTCTACGACAGCGTGCTCGCTGACGAACGACTCCGACCCTTCTTTGACGACGTGGACATGGAGAGCCAGCGCAAGAAACAGAAGCGCTTCCTCGTCTATGCGTTCGGTGGACCCCTGATTTATGACGGAAAAGATCTACGGGAGGTGCACCAGCATATGGGCGTCAGTGAGGAGCATTTCACGGCGGTGATGGAGCATCTGCAGAAGGCGCTTCAGGAACTGGCGGTCCCGGGCGCGCTCATCCAAGAAGTCATGGACATTGCAGCCAGCACGCATGACGACGTACTGGGTCTGTGAGGTTTGGGTTTGGGTACCTCGCCGTCAGGGTCTGGAGGAGGCTAGGCGCGTCGGACTGCCGGGAGTGAGCCGCATGCAGACCGACGGTTCAGCGACACCGCCCCTACTGCACACGGAGATAGATCAGCTCGCCTGAGTCTCGTCCCGAAGCCAGTCTCCACGTACCTGCCACCCGGCCCCTGGAAAACTCGGCCTGTGAGACACTCCCACGCCCCGCGCGGGTGAACTCTGGATTTCTCGCACCGCCGGCGAGAGCCCAGTGAGTTCTCACGAAGCCGCCCAGCGGGGTCCGAGCCGGACCAATCTGCCGATTCATGTACCAGCCGACGAAACCGCGAAGATTACCGTCCCGGTCAACCAGTAGCACGATGTGTTCTTTGCGGGTGTTGGACTTTTGGTACTGGTACATCCGGGCGGTGCGGCGGACTCCCGCGTGGCTGATGCTCCGGACCTCGCTGCGCTCCAGCATGAGCTGCTCTGTGAGCTGCTTGTCGAGCCTACCGAATTTCCCGAGCGGATGTTCCGGTCCCATCCCATAAGGGCTGTTGGCGGCCCGCAGGTACCAGCTGTATGCCACCAACACGAGGATGAAGAAGACCGCCATCTTGATGGCGCCTTTCATGTTGCACCTCCGGAAGCTGACCCACGAACTGCCTGGCCGGGCACCTCTGCATAAGGCGGCCGGTACCGACACTCGATGCTCATTGGAGCGGGAGGTCGCAGCGACGCGGCTCACAGTCCGATACCGGGCAAACGGGCCGGGCCGAGCCGAGCCGATCGGCGAACTCCGACACCTTCCTCGTCCCTCGCCGATCCCGAGCCTGCGACTTATAATTGCGCGAAGCTCGTGAGACGGCCCGGCCCCGCCGCCGTAGGCAGGCCGGGAGCCGTCGCCGAGCCAACCCCCACCGCAACAGCCTTGCCGAAGGAGGGGATGGTTCGATGCCATACGTGGAGATCCTCACCGACACCGGGCAACGCACCGTATCGAGGCGAGCCTTTATAAAAGGAGTAATCGCCGCCGGAGCCACGGTTTCTTCCGCCGGTTACCTCTTCCGAACGTCCGGCCTCGCCGCCGCTCCCACCGCCCAAGGGGCCGTTGAACGCCTCCTCACGCTCCGCGTCAATGGACAGGATCGGCGCGTGGACGTGCTGCCCCAGGAAACCCTGGCAATGACCCTGCGATACAAGCTGGGACTCACCGGGACGAAGCTCGGATGTGACCGGGCGGAATGTGGGACGTGCACGGTCTTGGTCGATGGCCTGCCTCGCTATGCGTGCTCGACGCTCACGCAGTCTGTTCGCGGGCGCCAGATCACCACGATCGAAGGCCTGGAGAGTCCCTCAGGACAGCTCCACCCGGTACAGCAGGCGGTCGTGGACGAAGGCGGATTTCAGTGTGCGTTCTGCGCCCCGGGATTCATCATGAGCATGGTCGCCCTGGTCGAGACAAACCCGAATCCCACGCGGCAAGAGGCCGCCCACGCTCTGTCCGGCAACCTTTGCCGCTGCGGCGATTACAACAAGATCCTGGACTCTGCCGTGCGGGCCGCTGACTACGCGCGACGTCGCGCATAACGGAGGTGATGTAACGTGGCTGAGAAGCTGATCGGAAAGGACATCACGCCTCCGGACCTCGTGGCGAAGGTCACCGGGCGAGCCAAGTACGCTGAGGATTTCCGTGCAGACGGCATGCTCTTCGCCAAGTTGCTCTCGAGCCCCATGCCGCACGCGCGAGTCCGCCGCATCGATGCGAGTGCTGCGTTGAGCATGCCCGGCGTGGTGGACATACTCACCGCAGACGACCTCCCCGAAGTAGACGCGCCCGGCGAAAGAGCGCTCACCAACGAGCCGCTCTACGAGGGGGAGCCGATTCTCGCCGTGGCGGCGGTCGACGAGACCACGGCGGCCGACGCCATCGAGCGAATCAACGTGGACTTCGAGCAGCTTCCCTTCGTCCTCGACCCGCTCGAGAGCCTGCGACCCGGAGGCCCGAACGCCCGCACCGAGGGGAACGTCTACCACATCTCCCAGGACCTCCGGGAGTTCCGGACCCTGAAGTGGACGGCAGCCGACCTCACCGAGGCCGGTGAGGACCGCCTCCCAATGGGCGAGCCTCAGGTCGAGTGGGCGGTCGGGGACACCGAAGCCGGCTTTGCCGAGGCCGACCTCATTCTGGACGAGACGATCGTTCACCAATCGCTGACGCATCACCCCATGGAGCCCCGGAGCTCCATGGCGTACTGGCAGAACGGCAAGCTCTTCCTGCACACCTCGACGCAGAGCACCGCCCAGACCCGTGTGGCTGTCGCCCGGGCCTTGGATCTAGAGCTCGATGATGTGGTGCTTATCGGCGAGTACTGCGGAGGCGGCTTCGGCAGCAAGGTCAGGGGCAGCCCCATCATGCACGTCCCGGCCCTGCTCTCGAGGAAGACCGGGCGGCCGGTGATGATGCGAATAACGCTGTACGAAGAGAACTCCCTCGGACGTGCACGACCGGGGTTCCAGGCCCGGGCCAGGATGGGTTGGCGCTCGGACGGACGGGTAACCGCCATCGACCTCTACGTCGTCCAGGACAACGGCCCGTACGACCGGAGGAGCGACTTCACGACGGCAGGCAACGTGGCTTCGCTGTCGTATCAGCCGCTTTCCATGCGGTTCCGCGGTGTCTCGGTGTTCACGAACACTCCTCCGCGGTCGGCCCAGCGGGCGCCAGGCGGTGCCCAGATCGTGGGGATGCTCGAGCCGATCATGGACAAGGCGGCCCGGGAGCTGGGTGTCGACCGCGTGGCGATGCGGCGCATCAACGCCCCCGACAACAACGGGTGGGTCGGCGCGAATCAGGGGAACTTGACGAGCGCGTACGTGCGCGAGGCCCTGGATAAGGGTGTCGAGACCTTCGGTTGGGAAGTCAAGAAACAGCTGAGTGGCCAGCGAGAGGGCACCAAGGTGACAGGGGTAGGCGTGGCGTTGAGCCCCTACGTGGGAGGAAGCATCGGGTTCGACGGATTACTCGTGATCCGGCCCGACGGGAGGCTCCACGTCCACCAGGGAACCGGCAACCTCGGCACCCATTCGTTTGCCGACACGGCCCGCGTGGCCGCCGAGATCCTCGGCATGCCATGGGACCGCGTGGTGGTCGTGTGGGGAGACACCAGCAAACACCTTGCCTGGAGCTCGGTCCAGGCGGGAAGCCAGACCATTCACGCCCACACTCGGGCAAACCACGCCGCCGGCATGGACGCCAAGCGCAAGCTCCAGGAGATCGCGGCGCGCGATCTCGGCGGCTCACCCGGCGACTATGAGACCGACAATGGGCGTGTTTTCCGCCGATCGAATCCCTCCCAGGGGATGAGCTTCGCTCGGGCCGCGCGGCGGGCTATCCAGCTCGGTGGAAAGTACAGCGGTCAAGAGCTGCCGAGCGACATCCACGACGTGACCGTCCGATCGGCGCAAGCGCTGGCGGGTCAGGGACTGATGGGGGTGGCCAAGGACAACTATGGCCGCGAGGGCGGGACCTGGTCGTTCGTGGTAGGCTTCGCCCTCGTCGAGCTCGACGTAGAGACCGGTCAGGTGGATCTCAAGGAGTACACCGCCGTGGCCGACTGCGGAACGGTCATCCACCCGCGGGGCCTCGCGGCCCAGCTCCACGGCGGGGGTGTCCAGGGTTTCGGGATAGCGCGGAGCCAGAAGTGGGTTTTCGATCCCCAGTGGGGCATCCCATTCGCCAAACGGTTTTACACTGCCAGGCCCCCGGGCATACTGGACGTCCCCTTGGAAATGCACTGGGGGGCTGTGGAAATCCCGGACCCACAAACTCCGGTGGGAGCCAAGGGAATCGGCGAGCCGCCCGTCGGTGCCGGGTCGGCCGCGATCGCATCGGCCATCGCAGACGCGTTGGGTGGGCAGTACCTGTGCCGCACGCCGCTGACGAACGACATGATCCTGGCCGCCCTCGAGGGACGTGAGCAGCCCTACCGTCCCTTGGAAATCCACTCGTGAGCCGGGAGGATTAGACATGGCTTTGATACGCGATATGATCCCGGCGTTCGAGCTCTTCCAGCCGACGAGTGTCGAGGACGCCACAAGCCTGATGGAGAGGTACGGCGAGGACGGATGGGTCCTGGCCGGTGGACTGGACAGTTTCGATTGGTTCAAGGATCGCATCAAGCGACCGAGGGCCGTCATCGATCTCGGCAACGTAGCCGAGCTGAGAGGAGTGCGCTCGACAGAGGACGGTCTCGAGATCGGCGCCATGACAACCCTCACCGAAGTCGCATCGCACGGGGAGATCACCAGGAGCTACGGCATCTTGGCCCAGGCTGCAGCCAAGGTGGCGACGCCTCAGATCCGCAACCAAGCGACCCTAGGCGGCAACGTTGCACAGGATACACGATGCTGGTACTACCGCAGCGGCTGGCCGTGCTACCGGGCTGGGGGAAACATTTGCTATGCGGATGCTCCCACGGCGATGAACCGCGAGCACTGTATCTTCGGCGCTGACCGCTGCGTGGCGGTGAACCCGTCCGACACGGCTCCCGCGTTGACCGCGCTGGATGCGAAGATGGTCGTCCGGAACTCTGGGGGCGAGCGTGTAGTGGACGCCGAAGATTTTTTCATCGGTCCCGGCATCGACATCACGCGCATGACGATCATGGAGCCTGGAGACCTGCTAACCAGCATCCGCATCCCGACGACATGGGCGGGTGCACGCTTCTATTTCGAGAAGGTCGAAGATCGCAAGTCGTGGGACTTCGCGCTGGTGAGCGTGGCCTCGGCGATGACGGTGAACAACGGTCGGATTGAGCAGGTGCGGGTCGTGGTGAACGGTGTCGCCCCGTACCCCATGCGGCTCGACAACGTCGAGGCACAGGTGCGCGGGCGACCACTGGACGACGAAACCGCCACGCAGGCCGGCGAGACGGCCATCCGGGGCGCCAAGGCTCTGAGGCACAACGACTACAAGCTGCCGCTCATGCGAAACCTAGTGCGGCGGTCACTCAGAGGGGAGCAGGCTTAGCATGGAATTCTTCCGTCGCGCAACCAACCCGTGGGGACAGGACGTTCTGGTCGGTATCGCCTGGGACCTTATGTGGGCCGCAGTGATCGTGGGGGTCCTGTTCGTCGTGGCTCACGCCATTTACGTCTGGCGGCTCGCGCCCAAGGAGGAACCCGGTGCGGACCTGGCAGCGGAGCCCGGCACCAATGTCCCGGAGCAGGTGGTCCGCCACACGCTCTCCTCCCGACTCTTTCACTGGCTCATGACTGCAGCCATGTTCGCGCTGTTGATTACGGCGTTCTTTCCGGTCATCGGGATTCGGTTCCCGTGGGTGACGATTCACTGGATCGCGGGCATCGGCCTCGTCCTCACGATCGTTTACCATGTCGTCCGCGCCACCTTGTGGCAGGACTTCTGGTCGATGTGGATCGACCGGAAGGAGATACAGGAAGGCACGGCGGACGTGAAACGCTTCCTTGGGCGTTCCACGGTACCGCAACGAAAGGCGGGCAAATACCCTCTCGATCACAAGCTCTTCCACCACGTGATCGCCGCCGTGAGCATTGCAGCGATCGCCACGGGTTTGCTCATGATGTTCCGCGTCGACACGCCGTTTTGGGTGCGGAATCCCTACGTGCTCTCGGACGGGCTATGGGGTGTTGTATACGTGCTGCACGGCCTTTCGGGGGTGGCGCTCATTACCATGATCACGGCCCACATCTATTTCGCAATTCGACCCGAGAAGTTGTGGATCACGCGCTCCATGATCAACGGCTGGATCGGGCGCAAGGAGTACCTGGCGCATCATGATCCGCAACGGTGGGTCGTGGCACCGAATGCGCCACAGACTCTGGCCGGCGCAGGTTCCTCCACGAGCCCCAGCCAATCCGCGCAGCAAGACAAGCAACCCGTAGGCTGAATTGACGCGAGAAGAGCTCAAGAAACGAATTGCCACCGTCGAGGAGAGCTACGAGTTCTTTCTCGCGTATGCGGCACAGGGACTCCCAGCCAACAGTGGAAGCCCGTCTGAAGGCGAGGTGCGTGACTTTCTGTCCCGCGCGGATGAAGCGCTCACGGGTCTAGCGATCGGCTTTGCGGCAATCGTCGAGGCAGAAGAGTTCCGGCCGGTCGGGCCCTACCGATCTATGATCGCGGTGCTCGAGCGGGACGCCAAGAGCGCAGGCGCGGCCATTCAGCTCGTCCTGGCACAGCCCGCTATCAGCTCGCAGCTCATCGACAATCTCAACGCTTCCATCCACGTGCGTGCGCTGCTCACGGATCTATTTCTACTGGACGAGGTGCTCGAGGGACAGTGAGAAGGGAGAAGTGAGAAGGGAGAAGGCCCTTCCCGGAGAGGTGGGAGGGGGCAGGCGGGAAGGCGGGAAGGCGGGCCGCAAGGTGAAAGCGACCCTGTAAGAATCGAATCGTACCATCACCAACTCGGTGGGGTGGAAGGGCACCTCACGGACAATCCGCGTTTATCCGCGTTCATCTGCGGCCAAATGCCCTCGCCGGTAAGACCGTTCCGCCGGTGCTATGAGCGCGCGCCCGTGCCTTACGGCCGCGTCGCCTGCGGCGTGAGGGAGGTAAGGCTCCCGATCTTCACCGGTTGGCCGGTCTTTGCACTGTTTCGGCCCAGGAGTACGGCCATCGCTCCGTCACGGGCTCCCGCAGCCTGCCGGTAGGGATCGGGCGCGTCAGGATCCTTGAAGATGCGATCACGCAACCGCACATCTCCACCCCCGTGCCCTCCCCCGGCGTGTGATATCCGTTCCAAGTGTGTTTCGCCGAAGGTATCTGTAATCCGGATCTCGTCATAATCTTCAGCCAGCCACGGTTGGCGTTCATGAACCCAGGCTTCCAGCCGGCCGGCCGTGCCGTTGAAGGCGATGCGGTAGCCCTCGTACGGTGAGTACGTCGTGCACGAATAACTGACCTGTACGCCATTCGCGTACTTGATCTGCGCCGCCATCTTGTCGTAGATGTCGATGTCCTCCGCCCAAACACATCCGTCCCGTATGTAGCCGTCGTGGTGCTCATTTGCGACATACAAGTCGG
>JBDHFY010000060.1:0-16713 GCA_039590195.1 Gemmatimonadota bacterium
ATGGTGTCGTTGCGGTCCTCGGGGTGAATGAAGTCCACGAAGGGCTTGCCCAAGAGTTCCTTGGGCGAGTAGCCCAGCACGCGCCCGAAGGCCGGATTGACCCGCTTGAAAAACCCGTCCACCCCAGCGATACAGAGCATGTCCAGCGCGTAGTTGAAGAACCGCTCCACGTCGTACAACTCGTACTCTCCGGTGACCGCAGCGGTCAAACTCACGCCACACGAGTGGCAGAAGTGCGCGTCGGCGACGAGTCGCATGTCGCAGCGAGGACACTCTTCCACAATAGAGACTCCAAGTTGGGCCCACGGCTCCGGATATATCGCTTGGATTGGTCCGTCGACCGGAGTTGGGGCGTCACGAGTGAATATGGATTCCCCTTCCCTCCATGGTCAAGCGATCGGAACGCAGCGTACACCTCGGCTAGAACCTTCTCCCTTCTCCCCTCTCCCCTCTCTTATCTAATCAGGTGAAACCTCGTCTGCCGTCCGTCCAGGAAGACCGCCCGGTCGCCCAGGAAAGCCACGTCTTGCTCTTGAGCCAAGCGCATATCCTGGCCGCCCCATTCCGGCACCGGCATGTTGACGCTCAACTCGGCCGTGAAGGTGCTCATGGGGACGAGCTTGACGTCACCCCGGCCGGGGTTGTTCACCTGCTCCCACGGGAGACCGATGAGAGGCCCGGGTTCGTGCAGGAAGTAGCCCAGTGAGTGCGAGTAGATCCTGGGATTGGGGATCCCCAACTCGCGGGCTTTGGCGAGCATGTTGCGCAACATCTCGTTGCCGGTCAGACCGGTCTTGAATTCTCCAACGAACACGTCCTGCAACCTGTTCGCCTCGGCCAGATGCCGCTTGAAGGTTTCGGGAACATCGGTCTCGCCCGCCCGCAGCACGTAAGCCATCTCCTGGTGGTCGGTGTTGTAGTGCATGTACTTCAACCCGACGTCGCAGTGGAGCACATCTCCCGGCCGGATGATCTTGTCATCAGGCCCGTATTTCTCTCTGTTCTCGGGACTGCGTCCGCGGATCTCTACGTCCGGCTCGAAGGAGACGTCGAGCCCCAGCTCGGCCACTTGCTGCCAGTAGTAGAACCTCAGGTCGTCCGTGCTGGTCTGGTTGGGAGTGGCGACTGCATTCGAGAACATCTCGGCGATAATGGAGTGGGACACCGCGGCGGCCCGCTCCATCAGCTCGACCTCCTCTTCCAGGAGCGTTTCCCCCCAGAGCGTCACCATGGGTTCGGCCGATTCGAGGCGCGCCGCGTACTGCGGGCCGATGGCTTCGACCAACTTCCTCTTCAAAGCGACCGTCAATCCCCCTGCGGCCCACTGAATCTCGCCCTCGTTGATGCCGATCCGTTGGGGGTCGCGCTCACGCACGATCCGGCCCAGCGCGTCCCACTGACTCTCCTTCCCTTCCCTGTCCCATGCGCGGGCGTCCCACACATTGACGAAGAGACCCTCGGTGTTCGTCCGCGAGACGTTCAGGCGCTCGACGCCCATCCCGACACCGCGGTCGTAAAGGACCAGAATCTGAGTGATCGGAGCCCATTTCTTGTACGGGGTCATGGTCCGAAAAATGGGATCGTGATTGTCCTCGTTGCCCGTGATGATCCACATGTCCAGCCCGGTCTCCCCCATGAAACCGGGAAGCAGCGTGTCGAGCCGCTTCTGGGCGATCTCATGGACCAGCACGGCCCTGTCCCGGATGGACAGTATCTCGGGGCGCGGTTGTGCGGCGGAAGGCTGCTGGGCGGGCGTCTTCTGTGCGGCACAGACGAGGAGAGCCATCACGAGGGACATTTCCTTTAGCATGCACGCTGTCCGGACGGAGTTGTACCGATCATACGGGAAGGACAGGAAGAACAGAAGGGGTCCTGCACGTCATTCACAGCCACCAGATGCAACCCAGGGGGAAAACTCAGTCAACTCCCCTGGGTGAAGTAGCGTTCTGCGGTCTCGTAGCCCTCGTCGTACATCCTAATCATCTCGGAGGGATCAACGTCGAGGGTCTCGACACCCAACGGCTTCTCGGGGTAGATCTCGTGTACCGTGATCTTCCGACGTCCGGCAACGGGGTTCGGCACACCAGACTCCGGTTCGTTCACGATGGCTTCGATTTGCGCCGGTGTTAGCGGCTGGCCGCTCGCGCTGATGTCCAGTTGCCCAAGCCGACGGCGCAGCGATTCGACGTAGTCGACGGTGTCGTTCATCGACGTGGTCGTTGCGATGTCGTTTTCGAACACGTCCATGAGAAACAGGTCGAGCGTTCGCTCGACGATCGACTGTTTGGTCTTGTCGGCCATCGTCTGCTGGGTGGGAAGCGCGTTTTCGAACAGCGTGGTCAGCGGTTTCCGCTTATCGGGACGAGGCGATAAGTAAATCGCGTAGATCTCCTCCGCACCGTTGACCACGGCGATCCGCACAGCGGCGTATTCTCGAACACCGCCATCGACATATTGGCACGTCTTGCCGGACGAATCCTTGATTGACACGGGGGGCATGAGCACCGGCTGGTTGGCTGATGCCAGAGCGGCTTGCTTCATGTGAGCGTGCGATGTCAGCGTTTCCACCCGAGTGTTGCTAGGCGCCTTCGGTGGAGGTCCTGTGTAGAAATGGACGATCGCGCCCGTCTGCAGGCATACCGTAGCGAGGAACATGTTGACCCCCGCCGCTCCCGCCCGGCTGACGCTGTTGTAGATATCGGCGTCAAGCAACTGGTCGATGGTGCCTTTGAGGGGCGCCGTATCGAAAACCGAGATGGCACCCCGAGCGATGGCCATCGCACCACGTGGCTTCACGAAATCTTCAGTCTTCAGCGTCAGATAGGCGTTCTTCGCCACCGAGAACGGCGGGTACGAGACACCGCCCTCCTGTTCCGCGACGACAAAGGGAGAGATCAGGGAGCCCGTGCTCGTTCCTGCGACGAGATCGAAGTGCGGATTGCGCTCCGCGAGGATATAGTCGAGAGCGCCCATGGCAAAGGCTCCCTTGGAACCTCCGCCCGAGATGACGAGTGCAGTCTTGGGGCTCATTGAGACGAACACCTCCTGATCCGAAGACGCTCCCGCCAACCCAGCAGAATCGCCTCCGCGGTTTGTCGATCATCTCCGCCGCCGGCCGGAGGTCTGGCCCGGTTCACCAATGCGGTCAGGTGAGTCGAGGTAAGGACACTTCCATCTACCCTGCCGGTCATGAACGCGACGAAGCTCGCAAGGTCGGTGACTGAAGACGGTAGGTTGGCGGGCAGCTCAGCGGGGGGAGGAGAAAGCCGTCGGAACACTTGATCCGTGTACGCCTCCTGCGCCAGCCGCGCGGTAAAATCCGTACGGACGTCACCCAGATCGGGATCATCGCATGACGGTGGGGCTTTCCCGCCGAGGGAGAACAGCGGGACGCTCAGGTTGAACTCCAGGAGGGGTTCCGTGTTCTTGAAATCGTAAGCAAAACGCAGGAAACCCGCGAGCGCCTGTTTGTTGCCGGCCCCCACCGATACCCCGATGGGCACGCTTGGACGCGTCCCTACGGCAGCGTCAACGCCCCATAGGATATCGACCGGGATGATGGTCCGGAGCACGCGCCCCGACACCCGGAGGCCGAACGTACCCTCGACATCCCCTACGGCAGGACCACGCCGTGTGTAGCGAGCCCCTATCACGGGACCAAAGAGCAGGTTCTGCTCGTGTCGCACCGCCGGGTCGCCAAGGGACCACCCCAGCGCAAAGCTTGCCGACCCCGTGTACGGAACACCCGCCGGATCGATCCAGGTCATCCCGTTGGAGACGTGGAGCCTGCCAAAGACGCTCTGGGCTTCAACCGGCCGAGGTAACACCGCAGTAACCAGGAGACCAACGCAGGCCGCCTGGACGAGAGCAGGACGCGGAAAGAAATCTGGCATCCACAGTGAAGTGCGTGTCATGTGTGCTACCCTTCGGTCATTTGCGTGCGCATCCACAACGGTAGCGGTTCTCCACACGTACGACCTTACCTAATGGCTGTCAACTCCCGATCAATCTCGGCAGCCCCCCCAGCCCCCCCCACCGCCCCAATCCCAAGGGGAGGCCTAATGCGGCTCGCATCACAGTCCTTCCTTATCCTTTGTGCCAGATTCCGTGGTGCGAGATGAAACCGAATCCGACCGAGGCAACTGCCCCCGCTGACCGTGGTGAGCCATCACCAGGGAACCCGCCCGTGAACGACTGGAGCCGCTGCCCCGCCTGCGGCACGAAGGTCCAATCCAGCGATACCGCGTGCCCCACCTGCGAGGCCGCCCTCTCAGCCGCGGCGACCCAGCCCGGCGACGACTCCCCGGGGACCTCGAGCCTTTTCAAGAAGGACAAGATCGCTGCGGAGCTGAAGGACGCGCTCGCGCCGGGAATCCAGGTGCTGCGGAGGTTCGGCGCGGGGGCCATGAGCACTCTATACCTGGGCCGGGATCCGGCGCTCCGGAGACTCGTGGCCATCAAGGTCCTCTCCAAGGACCTGGCAAAGGACTCCGTGGCCCGGGCTCGATTCACTCGTGAGGCGGAAAGCGCGGCGGCGGTCTCCCATCCCCACGTCGTCGGCATTTACCAGGTGGGAAAGCTACCCCAGTCCAACGTGCCGTACATCGTGATGCAATTTGTAGACGGCAAGACCCTGCAACAGGAGCTGCTGTCGGACAGGATCATGCCGGAGGCGCGGGCCAAGCGCATCGTGGGAGAGGTGGCTTCGGCGCTTGCCACGGCGCACGAGCGCGGGCTCGTCCATCGGGACATCAAGCCGGCCAACATCCTCATGGACCGTGAAGGTGGGCGGGCCGTCGTGCTGGACTTCGGCATCACCGCCGCCCTCGACCGAACCTCCCTGGCAGGGAGCGAAAAGCTGACCATCCAGGGGATGGCCGTGGGAACTCCCATCTACATGAGCCCGGAACAGGCCGCCGCCAAGGAAGTCACCGACCGAAGCGACGTCTACAGCCTGGGCGCCGTCGCCTTCGAGCTGGTCACGGGGCGGCCCCCGTTCAGTGCCGAGAGCCCCGAGGGCTATATCGCGGCCCACGTGGGGGAACAGCCTCCAGACCTCGGGGAACTGCGCCAAGACCTCGACCCACAGTTCGCCAATCTCATCAACCAATGCCTGGCCAAGGACCCGGCAAAGCGGCCCACTGCGGCAGAGGCCTCCAGGGCACTGCTCTCCTCGACCCACCCGCCGGTCGAGTGGCCTCCTCCCGGTCTGGAGCAGATTCGCGGACGGGGGTGGGGTGCGCTCGTCTCCCTGGGTGCCGCAGCCGCGATGGGGCTTTTCTTCTTTGCGATGCTGCTGTTCGGGCCGAACCCGGGATCCGGCGGCGGGACGGGAGAAACGGCGCCGGTCTGGTTCTTCTTCCTGCGGACGGCCCTCACGGCCACGGTCCTGGTCGGGTTGGCGACGTTGGTCCTCGCCGGCAGGCTCGCGGTCCTCCTCAAGGGGGCGCGCGCCGCAGGCTACCCCTGGCCTGTGACGGTGCAAGTCGCCCTGGATCCGCGGCACGATACGGCAGCGCTGTTCAACGGATACGGCGTATTCGCGCTGCTCGGGGACGCGAACCGCGAATGGCTCCTCCGGTTTCGACGGTATCGCGGTTGGGCGCTCGGCGTCACGGTGGCTCTGGCCATTTTCTGTCCGCTGCTGTGGAGCGCGATGCTCCATTCCGGCACGGCAGGAGGAAGGTCGGGTCTCGTCACCGGGTGGGACGCCGTCGTGCTTTTCCTGCCGGCGGGTCTCGGCCTGCTGGTCACCGTGGCCTTGGGGATCCCGGAGACCGTAGTGCGGAGTCGGGCACGAAAGTGGCCCAGGTTCATCTGGCAGCTTCGGCGGCCGATCCAGATTCGCGAGGAGCTGGTGGGGTCCTGGCTCGACTCGGCCGAGCTGACGGCGGCACCCGAGGAAGATGAACGCTTGGAGTGGGGCATCGCGGCCGCTCCCGCCGTGGCCGCGATGCTCTTCGGCCTGCTCTTGTTGTTCGTTTTGGGCAACACGCTCAACGCCGCACGGACGGCGGCCAGGTGGCGCGATGCTGCCAATGGGGCGGCGGCCGGCCTCGTCGATGACTCGCTGCCGCCCGGATCCTGGCAGCAGTTGAGGACCCTCGTGGGAGCTTCCTCGGCCATCAGGGTGCGGCACCCCACGGCGGGAGCCGAGATCGCAGCCGGCCTGCATCTGGCGGATTCGGCGGCCGCGTCCATTGAGCCACCGAGCGCTCTGGCCGAGTGGGTGGCCGGAGACCGGCTACCGTGGTGGCAGCTGGTTCCGGATGGGATTCCGGACGCGGTGAGTGCCGCGTTGGCAGCCGACTCCGTGCAACGTCTGCTTGCCGTTTGGCGCCGCCTCGCCGCTTCCCGTATGGGCGCGGCGCTGTGGATGTACGAGGATCAGCTCCGCGGTATCACCGACTCAACCCCGAACCTGCCACTCCTCACGTACAAGGGGACCATGGCACTGGCGCGACTCAACGAACTCGACGGCCTCGTGGCAACGGTTCAGGAACGGAACGGAGCGGCGCTATTCCGTGCGCGGGAGAACCTGGCAGTGGGGCGGCGTCTTCTCAACGATCCACTCAATGGCTGGCTCGCGCCCGAGGTCATTGCGGTTGGCGCTTCGATGATGACGGACATTGGAACGCTCACCGGCGACAGAGACGTGCTGTTGGAGGCCACTCAGCTGACCGCGGCCTTGCCGACGGTTGGCAGCCGCTCGTTCGCTTCGGGGGGACTGGTGGCACCTTTCCTCATGGCATCAGCGATCGATCCGGCCGGTCTCACGTCCGTCGGAGACACGACGCAGGCACCTTACGCAAGGTGGGCGCTCATCGAAGGCATCGCACGTGGCTACTGCGGGAACGCCCGCGAAGTGCTCTTCGGGGTGGCCTCCGACCGGCTCGAAACCCTCGCGCTTTCCGATTCCCTCGCCGCGGATATCCCACACACGGACGAATGGGTGGCGTCGGCTGGGCAGCGGTTGCAAGAGTGGATCGACTCTCCCGGCGGCAGGACGATCTCCCGCGAGGTTCGGCGCACAGGATTCTTGAGAGTCATGGGTTGGTTCGGGTTTCGGGGGTTCAGCAACCGCATCGAGTTCTGCCGAGCGGAGACGCGCCGGTTCGCCGGGTGAACCGAACCATCTTTGAGCCATCTGCCGTTGAAGGCTTGCTGCTCCGCGAGGTGCTGCCGGGTTGTGATCGAGACGTCAGCCCAATGCCAGGGCATCAAGCTTCTCCGTAGCAGTCGACGACCTGCCCTTCACGAGCTGCTGTGGTGTCGGTAGCGTACTCACGCCACAAGAGACTTCACCTTAGATTCACCACCTCTTCACGGTACTGGCAAATGTATGAAGTTCGCTTGTGGAACGGCGGACTCGTTCCTGTTGCAGCCAAGCCAGATTCCCGGATCAGGACAGGTCACCCTCGTTGGGTGGGCCCCGAAGTCCCTTACAGGAGGTGTGTCATGCTACAGGCAATGCGGTGGGTTCTCAGGTGCGTGGCGGCCGTCGTGCTCGCCTTGGCACTCACCAGTTCGTGGGTGGACCGCGCCGACGCCCAGCAATTGCAGGACGTGGTCTACCTGAGAGACGGAAGCATCATCCGAGGCACCATCATGGAGCAGGTACCCGGTGAGAGTATTCTCATTCGAACCAGAGACGGCAACCAGTTCCGGTACCAGATGGCCCAAATCGATCGTATCACCAAGGAGCCGGTAGCCGGCGCGCCGGCCACGCGCAGACAGACGGTGGGCAGGAAATCCCCGGGCGTGGCGTTCCTGCTGAGCTTCCTGATTACCGGAGGGGGGCAGGTGTACAACGGCCACTACGCCAAAGCGGGAATCATGTTCGGCGGCTCCGCGATCTCGCTAGGCGTAGCAGTGTCCGGGATCGAGGATTGCTGGGACTTTGACGATTGCGGAATGTTCACACTCGGGCTGATAGGCGCTGTCGGGTTTGGGCTGGCGTCATGGATCGATGCTCCTATGTCGGCTTCGAGCATCAACCGCCGGCTCGACGCGGGCTTGGCGCTCGAACTGGGACCGCGCCTCCGTCACGGCGTGTCGCTCAAGGCGGGTCCGCGATACGCAGTCGGCTCGGCTCCCCCGCAGAAGGTGCAGTCACGTGTCGGGGTCAGCCTGGTGCGGTTGCGATTCTAGGAGGGTTAGGAGCCGAGCTACCGTTCTTCGGGGCCGGCGCAGCCCACTCGTTGGCCCGGGCTGCTGACCGTTCGACGATCTATCGTGTCTCTGATCGGTCATTAGGTGGACATCGTGGTTCCGAGCTCGGGCCAGGCGGTGGTGCCAGACATCGTGGTCGAAGTCATACTTACCGCCATCAGTGCTTCGGCTCGGCAGCCGGATCTCGACCCCATGAAGTGAAGGTGCTTCGGGAGCCCACCGAGAGCATTACCGAAGATGGCTCAGAGGGTCAGCTCGATTCCCCCCTCACTCAGGTGCCAGGGTCTTCACCGGATCCACCCGCGTTGCCCGACGAGCCGGGATCAGCATGGCCACGGTGGCCACCGCCACCAGGAGCAGCGGTACTGTGGCAAAGACCCCAGGATCGCGGACTCCCACTCCGAACAGCATGGATCCCAAAAGCCGGGTCAGGACAAAAGCACCGGCGAGACCGACGACCGCCCCTGTCACCACCAGGGGCACTCCGTCCCGCAAGATGAGCCTCAGAATAGTGTGCTGCTGTGCCCCCAGGGCCATCCTCACTCCGATCTCCTTGGAACGCTGGGCGACGGTGTAGGACATGACACCGTAGAGCCCCACCACTGCCAGCAGCAGCGCGGTCAATCCGAAGGAAGTCAAGAGCGTCGTCCGAAAGCGTGGACCCGAGGTGTCAAAGGCGATGATCTGCTCCATGGTCTGAACCCCCACCAGAGGCTGATCTGGGTCCAGGGCCTGGATCGCGGTCCGGACAACCCTGACTAGAGAAAGGGGTGGAACGGAGGCTTTGATCACGAAGCTGACGTCGTGGTCGGGGCGCTGGGGAAAGGGAAGATACACCTGGGCCATGGAGGTTCTCCCCAGGTGGTAATGTTGCACTTCGCCCACCACTCCCACGATCTCAACGAAGGGATTCCCTTCGCCTCCGAAGCGGATCCGCTTCCCTACAGGGTCTTCCCCCGGGAGGTGCTGCCGGGCAAAGGACTCGCTAACGACGGCCACCCGAACGCTTCCCTCTCGATCGTTCGGCGTGAACTCCCGCCCCACCCGGACCGGGATGCCCATGGTTTCGAAGTAATCTGCGCTGACCCGGTAGAGGAGGACCGAGATCTCTTCATCTGGGCCGCCGGGCGGCCGTCCCTCTACCTCCAAACTCCAGATTTCGTCGCGCCCGCTCACAGGGATCATGGTGGTGATGGCCACCGTCTCCACGCCGGCAATGGCTGCCAGGCGCTCCAGGGTTGCGTCCCCATAGGCCAGGGCTTCCTCCCTCGTCGCGTACTTCGACTCGGGAAGAGGGGTGGATAGCGCCAGCCTGTTGTGCATCTCGAACCCCGGGTTCTCGTTCTGAAGAGCCAAGAGGCTCCGGATGAGCAGGCCCGAACCCACCAGAAGGACCACGGCAAGGCTCACCTCGGCGACGACCAGCCCCGCCTGGAGCCGGCGCGAAGAGTGTCCGGCAATGCTCCATGTGCTCTTCCGCAGAGCTTCGGCGAGGTTGGAGCCAACGACACTCAGGGCCGGGAAAAGGCCGAACAGAAGGCCCGAGACCAGAGAGACGCCAGCAGTGAAGAAAAGGACGGTGCCGTTGATGTCGATCTCCTGCATCCGAGGCAGGATCTCGGGCCACCTCGCGAAGACCACCTCCAGGGACACGAAGGCCAGGAAGACGCCTAGTACACCGCCCAAAAGGGAGAGAAGAATGCTTTCGGCCAGGAGCTGGCGGACGACCCGTGCCCTGCCGGCACCCAGTGCCGTGCGGATGGCGATCTCCCGGCCACGGTCGCTGGCGCGGGCCAGGGTCATGTTGGCGACGTTGGCGCAGGCGATGAGGAGGACCAACCCCACACTCGCCAGGAGGATCAGGAGCTGAGGTCTGGCCTGTCCCAGGATGACGTCATCCAGCGGCGTCACCGATGCGCCCCAGCCGGCGTTGGTCGCTGGGTACTCGGCCTCTAACGCCGCCGCCACCGAGGAAAGGTCGGCCTGAGCCTGCTCAACCGTCGTGCCCGGTTTTAGGCGCGCGATGCCCCTGAGGAAGTGGGAACCTCGGGCTTCCTGCCACCAGGGGGCCGGTCGGAGGGGAAGAATGACGTCGGTACCGCTCCGGTTCAGGGGCCGCCAGCCCTCCGGGAGCACTCCAATGATGGTGCGCGGCACGCCGTCCAGAACCATGCGTCTTCCGAGGACATCCGGGTCTCCTCCGAAGGATTGCTCCCAGAAGCCGTGGTCCAAGAGGATGACTCCTTCCCTGCCCGGATCGAGGTCCTCCACCGTGATGCCCCGTCCTTGCACCGGCTCACCTCCCAGGATCTTCAGGTAGTCTTGCGAGACCAGATGGGCCGACAAGCTCTCGGGCCGGTCCCCCCCGGTGTAGGTCACTGTGGTTCTCCGGAAGGCGGCAATGAGCTCCAGGGACCGATTCTGCTCCTGCCAGTCCCAGAAATTAAGGGGAGCGATGCTGAACGAGGTCCAGCCCCGGGGCAGGTTGTTCTCCCGGAGATACACGATGCGGTCCGCCTCAGGATACGGCAGGGGCTTGAGAAGCACCCCGTTCACCAGGCTGAAGATGGCGGTGTTGGCGCCAATCCCCAGGGCCATGGTTATGAGGGCCACGCCGGTGAATCCCGGGCTCCGGGCCATCATCCGCATGCCGAAACGGACGTCCCGGACGAGCTGCTGAGGCACGGTGTCTCCTGTCTGTGGCGGTGATTGTCGGATCTTGCGGCGCGGGGCAGAAAGGAGCTGGAAAGCGCCCGCCACCTCCTGCAGCCATGGATGGCGTCGACCGGGACTGTGCCGGTCTCGCTTATCGGTGGCAGAGGACTCCTCCAGATCGCCCAGGAAGTACTCCCGCTCAGACCGGGGAACGACGAGACGCAGGACGAGGCGTATCAGGTACGGCAGCCGTGGATCGGAGTTCACGGCCCCTCCACCTCGAAAGCGAGGCCGCGCGCCAGGCGACGCAGGTCGTCCAGGGAGCGGTGCATGACCGCGAGTCCCGAGGGAGTTGTCTCGTAGAGCTTCTTGCGCCGCCCGCCACGCGCGGCCGTCGGCGCGCTTACACGGGAGCGGAGATGCCCCTTTGCCTCGAGCCGGGCCAGCGTCTTGTAGACCGTTCCCAGTGTGAGTGTACGCGAGGTCTCCCTCTCGAGCTCGGCCCGCACCGTGACTCCGTAGGCCCTGGAGCCGAGCCGGAGGACGGCCAGCATCACCAGCATCTCAAACTCGCCCGTGTGCCCCATGGGCTTTTCCATTGGTTTCTCCGGCATCGTCAGGGATATCTACCTACTAGATGCCGTGGGTAGCGGAAAGGTTGGAACCGTTGGTTGAAACGGCGCTGGGTCACCCCCGATCGGGCAGCGGGCCGGTTTGAGAACAGTGGAGTGAGCAATGATTCGAAGCTCATGCCCGAGGGGAGACTCGAACTCCTCTAAGAGAATTTTATTGAATACGTTTCGCGCACAAAGCAGCTACTCAACCGCGCAAAGAAGGTGGGGAAATGCGTCCGAAGACCAACGCCTCAGTGCATGCGGCGGAGCGTAGCCAGGCTATGGTGGCACCCGTTTGGCGCTTGCCGCAGACGGTTACCCTAGATATTCTGGTAGGTTACCTCCACATTCCAGACCAACGTCCCCAAGGCAGATTCGAATGACCAAGCGGAGCCGAGTGGCCCTGCTGCTCGTCGCCATTGCCCTGCTCCTGGGCGGGCTGATCTACGGCAGCATGTCCGCCGTGCAGGCCGAGTGTGAGCTGTGTGTGGAGTTCAACGGCTTGCGTGAGTGCCGAACCGGCTCGGGGACGACGTCCGACGAAGCGCGCCGCGCAGCGCAGCGCGCCGCCTGCGCCGTCATGGCAGGCGGCATGAGCGAGACGATCGCGTGTCAGAATCGGCGACCGACGATGCTGCAATGTGGCTGAGGGAGCGATGTGTGAGTCCTGAGGCGCTTCGCGCCGTTCTTCTCGCCATCTCTGTATTGTTAACCGCGTTACCGGTCACGGCGCAGCAGCCCTCGGTGTCCGGCAGGGTTGTGAATGAGCTTTCCCAACCCATCGACGGTGTGACGGTCATCGTCGTCGGTTCGCCGGGCTTCGTCTTGACGGACGCGGATGGCGAATTCCGCATCACCAGTCTTTCCCAAAGCGAAGTCACGCTCCGCGCGGCGCGGATCGGCTACCGGGCGACGACTCAGATCGTTCCGGTCGGCGCTTCCGACGTACGCTTCGTTCTCTCCCCCGCCGCCATTACGCTCGACGACATCGTCGTCACCGGAACCGCCGGCGAGCAGCAGCGCCGAGCGGTGGGCACCTCCGTCGCGGCTATGTCCACCGCGGAGCTCGTGGCCACTTCGCGCATCCCGGATGCGGCAGGGCTCATCAATGGTCGGGCCCCGGGTGTTGTCGTCCGGCCGGGAACGGGTCAGGCCGGCAGCGGTCCGCTGATTCGGGTGCGGGGAGCGTCCAGCTTCTCGCTCGGTACGCAACCTTTGATCTACGTGGATGGAATACGCGTGGACAACACGATCACGTCCGGACCAAACGTCCAGGGAACCGGTGGTGTGTTGTCGGAAAGCGGCGGTACCATCAGCCGCCTCAACGACTTCCATCCCGACGACATCGAGCGCATCGAGGTGATACGCGGCCCGGCTGCGGCGACGCTGTACGGCACGGAAGCGTCCAACGGAGTCATCCAGATCATCACGAAGAAAGGTAGACCAGGGGAAACACAATTCGGCGTGACGGTCCGGCAGGGGACGAGCTGGTTCATGAACGCCGAGGACCGCATCCCGAGAAACTGGGGGCTCCATCCCGACACTGGGGAACTGTACGAGTTGAACCTGTTCGAGACCGAACGCGCGCTGGGCAACGACATCTTCCGGAACGGCAGCGTTCAGGGGTATGGCGTCAATCTCCAGGGTGGGGCCGAGCGCGCGAGATATTATTTCAGCGCGAACCTGGACCGCGAGAAGGGTGTCGAGCCGACCAACGAACTGTGGCGATTCGCGACCAGGACCAATATCACTGTCCACCCCCGTGACGACTTCGACGCCGAAGTGAGCGTCGGGTATGTCACGGGCCGCACCGATCTCTCCCTCGAGGCGGGTCAGGGCGGGATGACATTTGGCCTCCTGGTCGCAGACCCCTCCGGCATCAACGGCCCAAATCGTGGGTTTGGCGTCGCTCCCCCCGAGCTTTGGCATTCCAGATCAGGCGGAGGACGATCGTTTCAGGACCTTGGCCGCACCACCCTCGGCATTCAGCTGCGACACCGCCCCGCCCCTTGGCTTTCCCACCGCCTTGCCGTGGGTTTTGACGTTGTCAATGAAGACAACCAGTTCATTCAAGAACGGCCGCTCCCGGGCGAGCCAGCGCTTGCGCCCGAGGGCACCAAGTCTCTCACCCGCCGGGACGTGTCCACCGCTACCGTCGACTACAGCGCCAGCGTGCCCGTCGCGCTTTCGTCGTCCCTGGTCGCCACCACGACGGTGGGCGCGCAGTATTACCGACGCTTCACGGAATTCGTCTCGGTGGACGGAACGGGTTTCCCGGTAACGGGCGTCGGCGTGACAGCGGCCGCCGGGGCCACCACGGGCAGTGACGCCTTTGTGGAGAACAATACGCTGGGACTGTTTGTCCAGGAACAGATCGGCCTCAACGATCGGATTTTCGTAACCGGGGCCGTGCGGGCCGACGACAACAGCGCGTTCGGGAGAGAATTCGATTTGGTGTACTATCCCAAGATCAGCGGGACGTGGGTCATAAACGAAGAACCGTTTTGGAGCGTGCCGTGGGTGGACGCGCTCAAACTCCGAGGCGCGTTCGGCGCCGCGGGCAAGCAACCCGAGGATTTCGCCGCGCTGCGGAGTTACCGGCCGGTGACGTCCGGCAGCGGTGAGGCAACCCTGACTCCGCAGTTCGTGGGCAATGACAGTCTCGCGCCCGAGCGGGGGCGCGAATGGGAACTCGGCTTCGAGGCCGGACTGTTCGCCAGCCGCGTTGGCATCGATTTCACGTATTACAACGCGAGGACCACGGACGCGATTCTGCTTCGCTCGCTCGCGCCGTCGCTTGGGTTTCCCGGCACCCAGTTCGTCAACGCCGGCGAGATCGCCAATGCCGGTGTTGAACTGCAACTCCGCGCGCTGGCGGTCCAGTCCGACAAGGTCAGCATTGAAGCAACCCTCAATCTCGCGACTAACCGCACGGAGATCAAAGACCTGGGTGGTGTGGATCAGGGGGCCGGAATGATCCCGGCTCACCCATTCGTTCCGGTAGTTTTTCACGTGGCGGGTTTCGCGCCGACAAGCATATTCGAAAAACACGTCGTGAGCGCCGACCTCGATCCCAATGGGGTGGCCGTCAACGTCATGTGCGACAGCGGCGATCCCAACGGCAAGACCCTTCCCGACGGGACGCCGTTGGAGACCGGCGGCAGTTCTGCACCCTGCGACCAGGCGCCTCGACTCTTCCTCGGGCGCACCACCCCGAGCCTGGAGGGATCGTTTTCGCTCAACACGACACTGTTCCGGCGACTCCGCTTGCAGGCGATGGTCGATTGGAAAACGGGTCACAGGGTAACGGACGGCGCCCGACTCAGTCGGTGCGGGTTTGGGTTCTGCGAGGAAATCTTTTTCCCGGAACGCTTTGATCCGATTACCATAGCCGGTGTCCAGTCCAATTTCGCCCTCACCGAGTGGATAGCCACCGGCGGGAAGTTCGCCAAGCTGCGTGAAGTGTCCGTGAGTTACGATTTCCCGGATCGGTGGGCGTCCACGATAGGAGCCGAACGGCTGTCCATGACGGTCGCCGGCCGCAACCTCCACACCTGGACCGATTTTGGAGGCATTGACCCCGAGGGCTTTTTCTACGACGACAACGGTCCCGCGTTCCACTCGCAGAACAACATTCCACAGCTCGCCCAGGTCGTCTGGACGGTCTCGGTGACATTTTGACCGTGGCTGACCCCAGGGTGTGCTCGCGAAGCCGCAACGGATTGCCTATGGGGGCGGCATTTGTCTCGTTGATTGTGGCGTTGGTGTCCGCGGCAGCGTGCAATCTGCTGGAGGTCGAGTCGCCGGCGCGGGTGCCGGATTCGCTGCTTGAAGAGCCCGGCAACGCGAGCCTGAATGTGGCCGGGGCGATCGCGGATTTCGAGTGCGCGTTCGACGACTACATTGTGGCCGGTGGACTCATTGGGGACGAGCTGGCCGACGTGCAGGGGTTCAGCCCGCTATTCGACTACGACCGGCGTGCGTTCACCGAGTTTGGCGGGACATTTGCTACCGACGATTGCGATTCGCGGTTTCCGGGCGTGTACCAGACGCTGTCGACCGCACGGTTTGTGGCCGATCGAGCATTGGAAATCCTTCCGACCTTCTCTGCTCAGGAGGTCCTCGGCGTGGATTCCCTAATTGCCACCGCAGGGGCGTACGCCGGATACAGCTACCTGTTGCTGGGAGAGGGGATGTGTTCCGCGGCGGTGGACGGTGGACCGGAAATCTCGTCACAGGGGATGTTCGCGGCCGCGGAAAGCAGATTCACGGATGCTCTGAGCGTTGCGCAGTCCGTCGGATTAGCCGACGTCACCAACATGGTCCTCGTGGGCCGGGCGCGGGCCCGGATCAACCAGGGAGACGAGTCGGGTGCGGCGGCCGACGCACAACAGGTCCCGCCCGGGTTCGTCGCGTACGCCCGCTACACCCAGCCTGAAGTCCGCCCGTCGAATCGGATCTGGGTGATGAACGTGCAGGAGCGCGCCGTTTCAATCGAAGACGACGTACGAGAGCTCACGTTCGGGGGACAATCGGACCTCCGCACCGCGTCAGTATTGGAGCCCAACCCGGCACAGGATGGCCAGTCACCGCTCTGGACCCAGAGCAAATACCCGAGCCAAGATAGCCCGATTCCCATTGCGCGCTATGAAGAGGCTCAACTCATCATTGCCGAGGTGCAGCGCGGTCAGAATGCGGTGGATATCATCAACACGTTGCACGCGGCGGCCGGGCTGCCGGATTTCGTGCCGAACGATGTGAACGATGATGTCGAGATCCTGGGTCACGTGATCGAAGAGCGCAGACGCGAGTTGTTCCTCGAGTCGCATCATCTCTACGACAAGATTCGATTCAGCGAGTACGCCGCAGAGAACGGCATGACCGCCGATCAGTTGAACCCCAGCCTTCCGTTCACTCCGGCGGCCGGGGAACCGTTCAGCAAAGGCGGGACGTACGGAAATACGACGTGTTTGCCGCTGCCGCTGGCAGAGAAGGCGAACAATCCGAATATTCCGTAGGATGAGGACGGTCTTATCATCATGACCGACGATCGCGCCCGCCTCACCGCGGCTCTGGCGGACCGCTACGCCATCGGGCAAGCGCTCGGCGCGGGCGGGATGGCCACCGTGTACCTGGCGCGCGACGTCAAGCACGATCGCAAAGTCGCAATCAAGGTGCTCCATTCTGAGCTTGCGGTGTCGCTGGGCGCGGAAAGATTTTTGCGCGAGATCACCATCGCCGCGAATCTGTCACATCCCAATATTCTGCCGCT
>JBDHFY010000061.1:0-16610 GCA_039590195.1 Gemmatimonadota bacterium
GGGCGTATCGATGTTCGGGGTGTCAAAGATTGGCCAGATCGGAGTGCCGCCGAATCCGCAGGCGAAGATGATGACCTACGTGCTTCCGGTCATGTTCACGTTCCTCTTTCTGCGCTTCTCGTCGGGGTTGAATCTCTACTATGCGGTGCAGAACATCGCGAGCATCCCACAGCAGTGGCTGATCGCCAAGCAGCGCCTCAAGCGCGCCGCGAAGCAGGGCGGCGATCGTGGGAGCACCCAGTCGGCCGGGACGGGCAAGAACAAGCGCTGACCAAGCCTTCCCCTGCAGGGCGCTCGCCGAGCGCCTAGCTTTCCACCCATGCTCGATGACGTTATCGCGGCGATAGCCACGCCTCCGGGACGCTCGGCGATTGCGCTGATCCGGGTGTCCGGTGCAGGCGCCCATGAAGTGGCAACCAAGGTGCTGGAGCCGTTTGCAGTGGCGCCGGAACGACAGGCCCGTCGAGCGCGTGTGGTGGACTCGCTATCCGGCGACGTGATCGATCAAGCACTGTATGTACCCTACTGTGGTCCCAAGTCATACACCGGAGAGGATGCGGTCGACATTTCCACCCACGGAGGCCTGCTCGTACCTGTCGAGACGCTGGGGGCCCTGCTTTCGGCGGGAGCACGGCAGGCCACGCCCGGCGAATTCACCAGGCGGGCGGTACTGAACGGCAAAATGGACTTGCTCCAAGCCGAGGCCGTGGGAGACCTAGTCGAAGCCACGGCGCCGGTCCAGCGTCGTGCGGCTTTGACTCAGCTGGACCGAGGCCTGTCCCGACGCATCGAAGCACTTAGACAAGACGTGTTGGATCTGGATGCCCTCGTCTGTTACGACATCGACTTTCCCGAAGAGGATTCCGGGCCGATACAGCCAGAGCGCATCGATGGGGTGGTGATGGCACTGAGAGAGGCGTTCAGCGGGCTCCTCGCCACGGCCTCCGAGGGAGAGCGTCTTCGTGAGGGTGCACTCGTCGTCATCGCCGGTCGGCCCAACGTGGGCAAGTCGGCTCTGTTCAACGCTCTACTGGGGACGGAGCGGGCCATCGTCACCGAGACCCCGGGGACGACGCGGGACGCCATCGAGGCACCGGCGACTTGTGACGGCTTTCCGTTCCGCCTGGTCGATACGGCGGGCCTTCGAGAAACGGACCACCGAATTGAAAGGCTCGGGATTGAAGTGAGCCGGCGGTATCTGGAAGGGGCGGACGTGGTTCTGTTCTGCGTCGAGGCGGGGAAGCCCCTCGATGAGGCCGAGCAGGCATTCCTCGCCCGACACGACACCCGGGTGTTGCTCGTGCGGACAAAGAGAGACGTTGCCGCGGCCGCGGGCCCCGGCGTGCACGTCTCAGCCCTCACCGGCGAAGGACTTGCAGCCCTTCGGGCCGAGCTTGCGCAATCCGCCTTTTCGGGTCTCTCCGCGCGCGCTGATGTCGATCTGCTCGTCACGCGGGCGAGACATCGAGCTGCCCTGGAAAAGGCCCTGGCCGAGGTGAACGCATTTCGCGCTGCGCGTTCGTCCGCTGTTGAGGCCGCCGTCGCAGCCGTACATCTCCAGGCGGCCGTCAACGCTCTGGAGGACGTCATCGGCGTAGTGACGCGCGAGGAGGTCCTGGCGCGTGTGTTTGAATCGTTCTGCGTCGGGAAATAGGGTCGGTCGGCAGCCGGCCCTATTTCTTGTCGGCCTCATCATCGTGGTCGAGGACGGCGCGCCACACCTCGTCCGCGAGCCACTCCAGACGTTGCTGGGCGTATTCAACCTCGTCAGCCGACATCTCTCGCGCCCGCTGAGCGATGCCCCGAACGTGCTGGATCATCTCATCCAAGATCTCCCGCAAGACATCATTCCTGCGCCGGTTGGGCGGGATCTCACTGGGAGTGGTCGGAGTCATGCTGGTTGGGCTCCTGTTCTCCGGGCGTCCGCCTCCAGGCACTCGATCGCCGACGCCCTAAGGCCTTCGGCAATGCCATGCTCGGCCACAAACGCTTCAACCAATCGGTGTCCAAGATAGTAACCTGATCTCTCAGGAAGGACCTTGCCGGCAACCAAGCGCGCGGCGGGCCTCGTGCCGCCAGCCAGGTACCGCAGTCGGTACCCCACTCCGGAACGATTCAGCTCCCGACGTACGGCACTCCGCAGGAAAGCTTCCAGCTGGCGTAGGCGCCGGTACTGGCGGCCAGTGTAGCCTAGATGATCCCTGACCGCGAAGTCGGGGGCAATCTCCAGAGAGGCTGCCACCGCCAGACCTTCGTTCACCAGGAGCTCCCGGAGCGAAGTGCGGCTTCCCGTCTCCCAATAATCGTAATTCCCCCCCGATTCGACGATGATTTTGGCAAGCTCCGAGCGACTCCTCGGCGAGGTGTACCTCACCGTGTGCGCGATCTCGTGGGCTATCCAGAGCCGCAGGTGATCGGGGGTCAATCCCATGCCGTGGGTGGTAGTGTTCGGGCGGCCGGTGAAGTGCTCTAAACACAGGAACGCGATGCCGCGGCCCGACACCACCAGCTCGCCAGCGTTGGCGCCGCCCACGCCCACCATGACGCAGAGATCTACCGGACGATCGATCTCGAAGGCTTCCTCGCACTGGGCCAGCGTCTGCTCGGCCAGACGCCGCACGTTGACGCCGTTCAAGAGATCATGGAGGTCCTTACGATCAGCCGCGACGGCTCGCCTCACAATTTCCTCGGCCTGGGGACTTTCGGGATCGAGTATGTAATTGTGCCAGTACGGGGCGAGGACGTGACGGTGGGTGTTGAGGTAGCGGCGGTACGCCTCCAATGGATCCGGAGCGGTAACCGCCGCCAAGAACTCGGGGACGAGATCGATGATCATAGGGAAGCGCCCACAATTTGGACAGCTTCTGACAACCTGTAAAGGGTAAGTAGCTGCCAGCTACGAGCTTCCGACCCTATTACCGGAGCGCTGCCGGGTGAGACCAAGGACGGCTGCCGGCATGCATGTTCGGGCACCGGCAGGAGCTGAACCGCTCGGATACGGTGGAGGTCCGGTGGTGATGAGACAGGGAGTGGGAGCGGAGCTGGCCAGCTGACGGCCGGTCGCTCGAGACTATCGGCCGCGCAGCTGCTGACTGGTGTCGTCTAGGATCTTCTTTTCCTCGGGAGTCAGACTCCCTAGGCCGGTGGCCGAAATCTTGTCGAGCACGCGATTGACATCCTCGGACAGACCCGAGTCTCGCGCGGGAGGTGGGGAGGGGTGCTCGTCCGCCTCCGCGTTCTCCGCCGACGGGTGCACAAGGACGCGAACGGGGACCTGGGTCCGCCGCGTGGGGGTTTGGTGCCGTGGAAGCAACGCGCCACCCTTGAGGTAGATCAGCCCGGCCAGGAGCCCGCCCAGGTGAGCCAGGTGCGCCACGCCGTCGCTTGCCCTCGACAACGCGAGAAGATCGATGGCTGCGAGCCCCAGTACCAGCCACTTGGCCTTGATGGGAATCGGGATCGGGAAGATGAAGATGGGTGTGTTGGGCCAATAGAGTGCGAACGCCAGAGACACGCCCAGCACCGCTGCGCTTGCGCCCACGAACGGTTGCACGGGCCAGACCAATGCCACGGCGAATGAAAGGACCGCCCCGCCCAAGCCGCACAAGAAGTAGTATCGCAGAAAGGCGCCGCCGCCCAACCGCTCCTCGACAGCGGGACCGAAGATGAACAACATCAACAGGTTGAGCGCGAGGTGCAGGAAGCTTCCGTGGACGAACATGTAAGTGACGAACGACCACGGCTGCTGAATGGCGGAGCCCGGACTGAATGCAGAGAACTCGAAGAACCACGGACCCGTGAACACCGTGATGGTCAGGAAATACACCACCCCGTTTGCCGCTAGGAGGCGCAGTACCCATGGGGTGATGGAGAAGGATGTTCGTCCGTACATCTGGCTAGTCTATTCCCCTATGTCTCGACTTTGTTCCCCGCAGTGGCTCGGGTCAAGGCGAGGTGACATATGGTCTCGCAAAGCTCACCGAATCCGATCCCAGCCGCCTGCGCGGACTGGGGAAGCAGACTTGTCGCTGTCAATCCAGGCAGCGTGTTCGCCTCCAGACAGAGTGGTGTGCCGTCGTCGTGCACCATGAAGTCCACTCGGGAGAAGTCCCTCAGTTTCAGCGCGTTGTGAGTCTGGAGGGCCAACTCCCGCACATCGCTTGCCAAGGATTCTGGAATATGCGCAGGAAATATTTCTTGCGACATCCCCGGCGTGTATTTGCACTCGTAGTCGAAGATGGCATGTTGCGGGATGATCTCCCCCACCGCAAGAGCCCGGTCTCCCAGAATCCCGACGGTGAATTCTCTTCCCGTCACGAAGCGCTCGAGCATCACCTCGTCGTCGATTGCCATCGCCGTCTCTATCGCCGTGTCGAGTTCCTGCGACGACTCCACGACCGACAACCCTACGGTGGAACCTGCCTTCGACGGCTTGACCACGAGCGGGAAACCCAGTTCGGTTACCTGCTCGGCAGTGGCGGGGCACATTACCCAATCGGGAGTCGGCACACCGGCGAGCCGCATGAGCCGTTTCGCGACATCTTTGTCCATCGCGATCGCGCTACCGAGGGGGCCGCTTCCCGTAAAGCACGTGCCACTGAGCTCAAAGAGCGCCTGGATCTCTCCTCCTTCACCCTGGCGTCCGTGAAGCACCAGAAAAACCAGGTCGGTGTCCCGCACGGCCGGTAGCTCTGCCAATCTGGTTCCCAGGTCCCGGGTCTGCCACTCGGCCACCTCCTCAGCGGATGGAGGTGTCCGGCTGACCGTGGGGATCAACAGGGTGGCCTCGTCCTCCTTGGAGAGTTCCCCGAATATCGTGTCCACCACGGTCACGACATAACCGCCCTCTTGAAGCGCATCGACGACCTTCGCGGCGCCAGCCAAGGCGACATTGCGCTCGGGCGTCGAGCCTCCGCTGACCACCGTCACCCGTCGGCTCATGGTCTGTAGGTCGCCCTGAATTCCGGGAGTTCCGCCACCTCCACCTCGACCACGGAGGCAGCGGGGGCGCGAGAGGCCAGCAGCGCCCCGGCGCGTTGGCACACCACCTTGGCGATCCGCTCGGCCGATGGTGGTTGTTCGCGGAACTCTTCGAGATCGTTCAAGTAGCAGTGTTCGAAGTCCGACACCGATTCCTCTGCAATGCCCCGCACCACTCGGAAGTCGACGCCCATTCCGGATTCGTGGAGCGACGTCTCCTCCACACGCACAGTTAGTCGAATCCGCCAATTGTGTCCGTGAAACCGATCACACATCTCGACGCCGGGGAGTGTGTGCGCCGCCGAGAAACTCGCTTCTGCGGAAAGGAGGTAATGCCCCATCAAGCCCAAGCTGACGGTCTGTGCGTCATCGGATGCCGGCCACTTTGTGGAGAATGTCGTAGCGGGTGACGATCCCCACGAACTCACCGTTCGTCCGGACCAGGGCAGCGGGGGTCTCGCGCGACAGGAGGCTCGCAACGCGGTTGAGGGGCATGTCCGATTCCACCGTTGGAAATGGCTCTTCCATCACCTCTCGGACGGTTCGAGCGAGGATCGAAGATTCAGAGATGGAGCGGGCCATGAGCGAGCCCTCCGCCACCGATCCCACATTCTCTCCGTTGTCGACGACTGGAAGCTGAGACACATTGTAGGTGCCCATGAGGTTGAGCGCTTGCCGGACTGTAGCTGACGGTGCGACGGTAACGAGTGGTGGGGCGGTTTCCTCTTTGAATTCCAACAAGGACCCGACTGTCACTCGCTCCGCCTCGAGCATTTGGTTTTCCCGCATCCACTCGTCGTCGTAGAGCTTTGAAAGGTAGCGTTCTCCCGTATCGGGAAGGAGAACAACGACACAGGCTTCGGGATCGTCGACTCTGGTCGCGATTTGGAGAGCGACGTGTACGTTCAGTCCCGATGACCCGCCGACGAAGATCCCTTCCTCTCGAGCAAGACGGCGCGCCATTCGAAAGGCATCGGGATCAGATACGGCCACGAATTCGTCGATGGATTCGAAGTGCAAAGTCTCAGGGATCTTGTCGCCGCCGATGCCCTCGACTTTGTAAGGGTGGCCATCGGAAATGGTTGTCGTGCGGCTGTAATCACCGTAGATGGAGCCTTCTGGGTCTCCAGCGATGATGCTGACGCTCGGGTTCTTTTCTCTCAGAAATTTCCCGACGCCGCTCAAGGTCCCTCCAGTTCCCGCTGAAGCCACGAAATGCGTGACCTTCCCATTTGTCTGGTCCCAGATCTCCGGTCCGGTCGATCGATAGTGGGCTTGCGGGTTGACCTGGTTGTAGAACTGGTTGGCCAGAACGGCACCTGGAGTAGCTTTGACGATCGCCTTCGCCTTCATCACGTAGTTGTCCGGATGGTCCGGGGGCACCGCGGTTGGTGTGATGACCACTTCGGCGCCGAAGGCGCGGAGCAGTCGCACCTTTTCGTCCGACATCTTGTCCGGCATGGTGAAAATGCACCGGTACCCCTTGAGGGCAGCGGCCAAGGCTAGGCCCACTCCGGTATTTCCGGAGGTGCCTTCGACGATCACGCCACCGGGCTTGAGTTCACCTCGTTCTTCGGCATCCTCGATGATGGCGAGGCCGATTCGATCTTTCACCGATCCGCCAGGATTGAAGAACTCCGCCTTGGCGTACACGGGTGTGCGAAGGCCTGCTGTGATTCGGCTGAGGCGGATCAAGGGTGTGTTGCCAATCGTCTCCAGGATGGATTGGAGTCCGATTCGTTGCGAAGTGTTCACGGTAGTCACCTATGGTTCCCCGACCAAGCTTTCCCTGACAGGGTGGCGAAAGTGGATGGGCTGAAGAAACGCTGTGGCAACTGGAATCCCGTTGTTTCGCGCTGGCGCAAACCGCATCTGGCTCACGCCCGCGAGGGCCGCCGAATCCAACGCCGGGTGCCCACTACCCTCAGCGATGCGCGTGGACTCAGGGACGACCGTCCCGTTTTCGTCGACGAAGAGTCGTAATACAACGGTTCCCTCGATCTGTCTGTCGAACAACTGGAGGGGATATTCCACCGGTGCCTCGGGGTTCGTCGCCACGGGCGGCTCGAACCCGCGGGGTCCTCCGTTCGTTGCGGGGAGCTCACCGGGTTGATCGGCACCTCCGCACGCTGCGACACCCACGAGGAGAAGCAAGCGTCTAGGGATCACAGATCCTCCGCCCGGCGCTTGAGCTCTGCCAACCGGCTCAAGGCTTCGAGAGGGGTTAGTTGATTCGGGTCGAGCTTCATCAGCTCGTCCACGATGGGATGTGTGCTGTCGAATAGCGCCAACTGGCTCGGGTCAGGACCCGGCACCGGCGTCACACCTGCCAAATGGTGTCCTGACTCGAGCAAACCGAGTATCTGTCGGGCTCGTCCCACGATTTCATCGGGGAGCCCGGCGATGCTCGCCACGTGTATCCCATACGAACGGTCCGTGCCCCCCGGGACGAGCCGATGTAGAAAAACTATCTCGTCACCGACCTCACGCACCGCCACGTTGAAGTTACGTGCGTGTTGGAGTTCCTCAGTGAGCTGGGTCAGCTCATGGTAGTGCGTAGCGAAGATTGTCTTCGCACCGAGCCGGTCGTGCAAATGCTCGGTCACCGCCCAGGCGATGGCAACACCATCATAGGTGGACGTCCCGCGACCGATCTCGTCCAGGAGCACGAGGCTGTTGGGAGTGGCCGCGTGGAGAATCGCACTCGTCTCACTCATCTCGACCATGAACGTGGACTGCCCACGACCGAGATTGTCACTGGCTCCGACGCGCGTGAATACTCGGTCCACTATACCGATCGTGGCGGCGTCTGCAGGGACAAAGGCACCGATTTGGGCCAGAATGACCGTGAGCCCCACTTGCCGAAGCACAGTAGATTTGCCTGCCATGTTGGGGCCCGTGAGAAGAATGACGCGCGCCGTCTGATCGAGCAGGACATCATTGGGGATGAACTTCCCGTGGGGTAACATGCGTTCCACGACAGGGTGCCGGCCATTCTTGATGTCCAGCACCGTGTCAGAGGTCATGGTGGGGCGAACGTAGTTGGCCGTTGACGCAACATCCGCAAAGCAGGCCAACACATCCAACTGCGCCATGAGTCGGGAGACCTTCTGAAGCCGGGGTAGACGATCGCGCACCGCTTCACACAGCGCGTCGACCAACTCCCGCTCCCGTTCCGCGACCTTCTCCTCCGCGCCGAGCACGCGAGCTTCATATTCCTTCAGCTCCGGAGTCACGTAGCGCTCTGCGTTCGTCAACGTCTGCCGGCGCTCGTAGTCCTGCGGGACAGCGTCTCGGTGTGTCTTGGTGACTTCGATGTAGTAACCGAAGACGCGGTTGTATCCGACTTTGAGTGAAGGAATGCCGGTCCGCTTGCGTTCACGGGCCTGAATGCCTGCGATGAACCGCTTCCCGCCGTCGCGCAAGTCGCGGGCTTCGTCCAGTTCGGCGTCGGTGCCCTGGCGAATGGTATCGCCATCTCCGAGCGTTACCGGCGGTTTTTCCGTGAGCATGTTCGCCATCTCGTCGAACAAATCCGTGAGCAGGTCGAATGCCCCGGCGATGTGCTCGGTCAGCGCGCTCTTGTCGCGCTCTCTGAGGCCGTCCAGGGCGCTTTGCACGTCCGGTAGGCGTTCCAGTGAATCTCTCAGGGCACCTAAATCTCTGGGCGAGCCCCGGTGGGCGGCCACGCGGCTTGTCAGCCGTTCGATGTCCCTGATCCCGTCGAGGGCATCGCGCAAACGATTACGCCCACGGGCATCGTCGCACAGGATTTCAACGGTGTCGTGCCGCTGCTGTATCTCGTCAAGTTCCCGCAGGGGAGCCAAGAGCCATTGGCGGAGCAAGCGACCACCCATGGGGGTGACGGTCGTATCGATGACCTCATAGAGAGTACCGGCAGTCAGATCCGGTCTGAGGGGCTCCACCAGCTCGAGGTTCCGGCGGGTCATTTCGTCCAGCGGCATGGTGACGCCGGGCCGGCGCACGGTCGGTCGTGCGATCTGAGGCAATCCGTTTGGCTGGAGTTCGCCGGCGTAGCGAAGGAGGGCGCCGGCGGCCGCCAGGGCGACGCGATCCCCGGGCTCTACATCGAGCCCGTCCAGGCTCGCCAACCCGAAACGGCGGGTGAGGTCCTCGGTGCCGAGCCCCGCATCGAACTCCCAAGCCTCCCGTGGCGCGACAATCGCACCTTCGGGAAGGATGGGCAGTTGTGCTCCCTCGGGCACCACGAGTTCCTTTGGCGCGTAGCGCTCAATGGCCGCGATGCAATCTTCCGGTAGGACGGTTTCGAGGATGAACTCGCCCGTGGATACATCGAGAGCCGCCAAGCCGGCCGGATCGCCCGGGAGCAGCGCAACCATGAAATTATTGCGATTACCGTCGAGGAGGTTGTCCGTAAGCACCGCGCCCGGTGTGACTGTCTCGACAACGGCTCGCCGTACGATCCCCTTCGCAGTCTTGGGATCTTCGATCTGTTCACAGATCGCAACCCTGTGGCCGTGTTCGACGAGCCTGCGAACATATTCGGTTGCAGCCTTGACGGGCACGCCGGCCAACGGGACGCGAGCGGCACCGCCGTTGTTGCGCGTCGTAAGCGTCAAGCCGAGTTCCCGTGCGGCGAGCTCGGCGTCCTCGAAAAACATCTCGTAAAAGTCACCCATCCGAAAAAAGAGAATCGCGTCGGCGTGTTGCGACTTGATCTCCCTATACTGGCGAATGAGGGGAGCGTCCATCATAGACGTGGGCTCGCGACGTTCGCTCACGGTTCTTCCACCACGAAGGGCTCACCGCCAATTCGACTCCTGATCTGTCTCGCTAACGCCTGTGCCTCGGAACGACTGCGAAACCTTCCCACGCGGACCTTCAACAAGCCATCGGCGTCGCGCATCACGTGAGAATCGTATCCGGCATCTCTGAGTTGCCGCATCACTTGATCGGCGGCAAGCGCACTACCCACGGCTGCGACCTGTACGGAGTACCGGGTGGGGCCAGATTGCTCTGGAGTGTCTGACGGGTCCTGTTGCGCTTGCGTGCTGTCCGGCGGTGACGCAAACGCGTCCGCGCAGCGCTGCAAATAGAACCGTGCGCGGTTGGCGACTTCCACGTCTTCCCCGGCCTGCTGTTGCGCTTGCTCCATCATTGCGCACCCTTCAGCCGTGCTCCCCAGGTCGAGTTGTGCACGCGCGGCCCAAAAAGCAGCGTGTGCCCGAACGTCGCTGAAGGGATAGTCGATGAGGACCTGATCGGCGGAACGAAGTGCAGCGTTCAGATCGCCGGCTGCATAGGCAAACTGGGCGAGTCGCAGGAGCGCTCGATCTGCCCAGGCCGAGTTGGAGTATTCAATACTCACTCGGCGGAAATACGCCAATGCGCTTTCCTCGTCCGCACTGACGACGCCCGCCGTGAAGAGCACTTCTGGATATAGCGAATCCCCCACCGACAACGCGCGAAGCTGTCTCTGAACGATAGCCCGCGCCGAGTCTCCCTGTCCCTCGGTCACCAGGCGTACGGCTTCGAGCATCAGAGAATCCTGTTGAGCCGCCAAAGGCGTCGCTGTGAGTACCAAGAGAACGCCAAGCCAACGGATCATGCGGTTTCCCTCCGGGCGCTCAAGCGCAACAGCAAGGTGTAAAGGGTGCTGCGTTCATCGCTGATCGTGGTGGACTTGAGCTGCTGATCGGCCTCGTATACCAGCCGAAGCGCGGTGTCGAGTTCCGCTCCGCTCCACTCGCGGCTCGCGCCGATCCAGCGGCCCACTTCGGATGGGTAGCTGCCCATACCCGCCGGACGCGTGCGTTTCAAGTAATCGGAGAGGTGTTGCTGGATCCGGCGGGGCGGGCTCCCCCGATCGACCGATGCTCGAGCCAAGCGCGATCCGGCGAGCGCCGTACCGAGGGCCATCAGCATTCTGACTCCATTGACGCCCGGCTGCGGTATCACGACGTCCAACAGGCTGATGGCTTGGGGTATGTCTCGTGCAAGGACGGCGTCCACCCAATCCGGCAACGTCTCCCCGTGTCGTACACCGACGAAGTTCTCGATCTCCTTTACTCCAACCGGTTGGCTCCCTGCGGCTGCCGCGAGCTTCTCGAGTTCCATGGCCAGTTCGGAGAGATTGGCGCAGGTCGCCTTGATGAGATGGTCCACGGCGTCCGGTTCGATCACGAGTTGAAGTTGCTTCCCACGGCCAAGCACCCACTCGCGCACGACGTCATGGTCGGGGACCGGCACGGCGATGTGCAGGGCCTTTCCGGTCAGCGTTTTATCAGGTGTCTGCCCGGCACCGTGCACGAGGACCAGAATCGTCGTCGGTGACGGCTGCGAGACGTAGCTCTCGACGACGTGCCACACTTTCGAGTTCTTGCGCCACTGCTCGAGATTACGCACCACCGCCGCCCGCCGCTCTGCCAAGAGCGGCGGCGTCTCAACCAGAGCGTGAAAGCTCTCGCCGTCGAGGTCGGCGGCTGAACGAACGTCCAGATTGAAGTCGCGATTGCTCGGATCGACCGCTGAATCGACGATGGCGTCGACTAGCTCGTCCTTGAGGACTTCCTCATCGCCGGTGAGGTAATAGACGGGAACGAGCTTTCCCCGCTCGAGCGAGCTTCGAACAGACGCAGAAGAAGCCGCCGGCATACACCGGGGAAGTTATCGTCGCGACGGTACCGAAGAAAGTGCGAGGACGCTATCTCGGGCCGTTCGCCCAGCTCGCAAGCGTCACAGGCTCGATGACGCTGCGTCTCGGCTCCAGGTCTCTCGGCTCGAGGATTGGTGGGGGAGGGGGCTGCACCGGAGACGTTCGGATAGCGGGCAGCGACAGCTCTGCAAAGCTCACAAAGGGTGGCCCGGGGTTGGCGGTGACCATAGGCATCGGTCGAGGGGGCTGGGTAGTCGACTGGTCTCGGTCACCGGGGGTTTGCAGCGACGCTTCCCCCGTGAACAGCGCGACCGCGGCGGCGAGCATCAGGGTCGCAGCAAAACGGGGCGGCGGCGCGCTGTGGCGGTAATCCCTCTCCGCCTCTTCGAGAAGCTGCTTTCTCAAGCCTGGCCGGAACGCCTCTGATGGCTCTGGACCCGCTAGACTGCGTAGCAGTTCCACCCCTTCGGAGACGGCACGATGATACCGGGCGCACCGCCTGCAACGGCTTGCGTGATGGTTGACGCGGCGCTTCAGGCCAGGATCACGGAGGACCCCGTCCCGGAAGTCGGAGTATAGAGTTAGGAATTGTGAACAGCGCATTTCCGATGACTTGGTAAGCCCAGCATCTACTACCGCCCCCACCCCCCGATGTTCCAGAGGGAGCCTCGAAAACTACGCCGTCGGCGAAGCGTCAGTCAAGAAATGGCTCGATAACCTGGGCAAACCGGTTCCGCGCGCGGTTCAACCGGCTCTTGACCGTCCCGAGGTTGCAGGCCGTGATCTCAGCGATCTCCTCGTAGGTCTTGCCTTCGAGCTCTCTCAGGACGAAGACAACCCGGTGATGCTCAGGAAGCTGCTCCACCGCCCACTCGACCATGTCCCGAAGATGCCGCTTCCTGAAGAGATCGTCCGGGCGCTGCCGGTGATCCTCGAACTGGAGCGGCCGGTGGTCGGCCTCCCAATTCTTCTTGATCGTCTGGAAGAGAATCAACGGATTACGGCTGCGATTCCTGAGTTCGTTCTTCGCCAGGTTCGAGGCAATCGTATAGATCCAGGTCGAGAACTTCTTGCTCTGATCGAATCTCAGGAGGTGACGGTGGACCCGAATGAAGACCTCCTGAACGAGGTCCTCCGCTCGCTCCCGGTCGCCGATCGTGCGGTTTACGAAGCTCAAGAGCCGGCGCTGATACCGCTCGACCAGCTGCTCGAACGCCTGGGGGCTTCCCTGGAGGTGCGCCGCCACGACCTCCGAGTCCGTATGATCTCGGAAAGAAGGCGGAGCATATGGGGCGGCGCGGGTGCGGATCGTGTGCGTGGATTCTACAGCGACTGACATAGGCTGCGTCCCCTCCAGATAACCAAGCCACAGCGCGGCATCGTTTGCAGCCACCGCCCTCCCGGTGGCTGAGATTTCCAAATCTGCTACCCTTCGACGGCGATGCTGCATGAAACGTACCGGCCAGCCATCGCGACTTCTCTTGCCGCTTAAGTCATTTTACGGTAATGAGATACGCTGTGATTTCTCGCCCCTAACCGCCCCCAAATCGCCCGCCCCGTGTCCCCGAATTGGGACGGCCAGACTATTCATTGAGACGGAAGCCAGCCACGAAGAGCAGCGCGATCACGGACTTCGCGTCCACGATCTCCCCGTCCCTGATCATCTCCAGCAGCTTGGATATCGGGCGGGTGGCTACCTCTATGAACTCGTCAGCCTCGTGGTTTGGTTCCGTGACACTGAGTCCGGTGGCGAGGAAGAGATGGATCCGCTCGTCGGTGAACCCTGGGGTGGTGAAGATCGTGGTGAGGTGCTCGACGTTCCTGGCCGCGGCGCCGGTTTCCTCGAGGAGTTCCCGTTGGGCGCAAGCCGCGGGGTCTTCGCCGGGCTCCAGCACGCCGGCTGGAACCTCCCAGATGACGCCGTCGGCCGCGTGGCGGTACTGTCGGAGCATGAGAACCTGTGGGTCCGGGCCCGACGGGTCGGAGAGCAGGGGTACCACGGCAGCGGCGCCAGGGTGCCGGATGATCTCCAGCTCGAAATCCTCGCCGGTGGGGCTCCGGATCGTCTCCACGTCCACCTTCAAGAGGCGCCCTTCGTAGGACCGGCGGGTGGCTATGCGCTCCGGCGATGGCTTCGACATTCCTTCGTCCTTCCAAGTTGAATTCGGCTGAGTTCGCACTCGATTCCCTCCCTCCCCACCTCTCCACGCCAGGCAAAGATATCGCCCCCTCTGGAGCGGCGGCGGCCGGGGTGTGGAGCGCAAGAGAGAGATTCCGGCCGTGTAAGAAGAAGGGCGACGGTTACCCGTCGCCCTATGTCAGTTGATCTTCCAGACCGCTTTAGAAGGTGGCGGTCAGACCGCCCAGGACACGACGCCTGACCAGCGAGCCACCGTAGAGATGGAATTGGGTCTGGTCGAAGAAGTTCGTGGCAATGGCGTACAGCCTGAGGTTGTTGTTGATGGCGTAGCCAGCGTTGACGTCCACGGTTTGCGTCGAGGGGATGTCTCCTGCGAAGACTCCCGCCACCCACTCGTAACCGTCGACAAAGCGCGCCTTGACGCCGAAGTCGAAACCCTGAAGCCCGGAGTACGTAAGGCCAACCGTTCCCTTGTGCTTCGGTGTATTCGGGATGATGTCTTGGCCAAATTGCTCTTCGTCGACGTCGAAGTCGAAGAAGGTGTAGGTGCCGTCGATGCGCACCTCGGGCGTGAAGCCGTAGCCGAACCCCAACTCGATGCCCTGCTCCGTTACCTCGCCGGCGTTCGCGTACGACACGATGAAGGCCCGGGTTCCGTCCGGCAGCGTCGCGATTTGCGAGCCGAGGGCGCCGGTCAGCTGGCCATAGCCTCCCCTGAGTTGCGCGAGGCTGGCGCGTAGCGGGTGGGCCGCCGGAATCATGGCCAGGTCGAGGGCGCCCTCGATCGCATCCAGGTTCGCCGGGATGTCGGTACCGTCGGCCGTGAAGCTGTACTGCGTGTATTTCGTGTTGGCGTCAGGTAAGATGTTGGCCGGCAGGAGGTCGGTCACGAAGTCCGAGATCTTGCTCAGGTAGAGATCTACGCTCACGTATGCCCGATCGGAAACGTTTCCTTTGTAGCCCACCTCCCACGAAGTGACTTTCTCAACGTCAAGCGAGTCGTTGCCCAGGGCCAAACCGGGGGTTTGCGCTGAGAAGTTCCACGGCACATCGCTTGGCAGACCAAGCGTGCCCATTAGTGCGGAGAGAGCCGGGCCGACCCCTGCAGGCGGTGCTCCCGGGTTCTGCAGGACGGCGAAGAGCTGCTCCAAACCGGCTTCCAGTTCTGCCGGACTCGTGAGGCCGTGAGCCGGTGTATTCGCCCGCAGGAAGAACTCGGAGTAGTTGGGCGTTTGGAACGCTCTGTTCACCGTGAAGCGGATCGAGTGTTGATCGTTCGGGCTGAATACGATGGCGCCCTTGGGTGAGAACTGTGTGTCGATCAGGTCTCCATCGTCGACGCGCGCCGCCGCCACCAACCGCACTTGCGGGGCCACCTTGAACTCGAACTGGCCGTAGCCCGAGAAATACGCGTCGGAGCGATCATCGTCACCCGGCGCCATGAGAGTCGTCTCGGTATCCACGTTCGAGGAGCGGGCCGAAGCCCCGACGACGATCCTGGCCCTGTCTTCGGCGAAGGAGCGGTTGTACTGTCCCTCGACGTGTAAGAGCGCGGAGCTTTCCTCGAGTTCCACGCCGCTCGCGAGGGAGTACTGCGGCTCGATGGAGTTCCGGCCGCTGTACCACGCCATGAGGTTGTAGTTGTCGCTGTCCCAGCCGATGCGGGCCCACGGCCTGAGGGCCTTGGTCACTTGGACACGACCGATCCCAGTGACGAAGATATCATTCTCTACCTGTGCCGCTCCGCCCTCCACGGTGAAGATGGAGCCGTTGTCGGCGTAGTAGTCGAACCGGCCGGAGCCGTAGATGTTCTGAACGTTGTCGATGTCGCCGGTGGCAAGCCCGTTGGTGGGATCGCGGGTTTGACCGTTGAGCGCCCGACCCTCGATCGCCAGGCAATTCCGCGTGGCGCCGCACGTGGGCAAGCCCGTTACCACGGGGTCGTCTGTGACCTGACCGTATTCGTTCTGGGCGTCTAGCCCGTCGACCCTGGTTCGCGACTTGGCCCGCGTGTTGCTGCGGTTGTACCCGACGTTGAAGCGATAACCGAACCGTCCGTCCGGGCTCACGCCGGCATGGCGCAGGTCGCCGCGGAACGTAGTCAGCTCACCACCTCCGAGACTGATCTTCGTCCCGACTACGTCGCGGGCCGGCGGCGTCCGGATGCTGAGGACGCCAGCGAACGCGTTTGCCCCGTAGAGTGCCGAGCCCGGCCCCCGCACCATCTCGAGGCGACCCAGCTCTTCCAGGGAGATGCTCAATGCGTTCCACTCCTGGGAGCCCAGAAAAGCGATCGCGAGATCACGACCATCCTGCAGCACGAGCACGCGCCGGTTCAACGAAGAGTTGAATCCGCGGGCGTTCACGTTGTAGTCGTTGACGCCGCTTTGCACCACGTCCACCCCGGCCACTGACGTCAGCGCCTGGGGGGCTTGGCCGGTGAGTGAGGCGTCCCGCAAGGTGATGGGATTGACCACGGAGATGGCTGCGGGAGCCTCCACGACTCGCTCAGGGGTGCGAGAAGCTCCCGACACGATGATCTCACCGAGGGAGATTACCTGGGGCACCAGAGCCACGTCCCCAGTCTGGGTGGCGTCGGCGCGAACGGTCAGGCTCATCTCCTGCGCCTGGAAGCCAAGCCAGCGGAAGAGGATCTGCCGCGGGCCTTCCGGAACTCGCGGCAGCGTGTATGCCCCGTCTGTTCCGGTCACGGTGCTGACTCCCGTCCCCACCACAGTGACGCTCACTCCGCCCAGGGGGCTACCGTCGTCCTGCCTCGTCACGGTCCCTTCAATCCGGCCGACGTCCTGGGCGGCAACAGGATGAGCGAGTCCCGCGAGCATGACCCAAACA
>JBDHFY010000062.1:0-16609 GCA_039590195.1 Gemmatimonadota bacterium
AGCGTCGCCGTCGCGCTCGTCGAGGCGGGTCGGCCGGTGCTGGGCGTGGTCCACAACCCGGCCAACGGCGATACCTTCTGGGCGGAGCGGGGTGGCGGGGCGTTCAAGAACGGCGAACCCATCCGTGTCGCCGAAGGAAAGTCGCTCCTGGCGTCGCGATCCGAGATCAAGCGCGGGGAGTTCGCTCCGTTCATGAAGCGGGATTGGGAGATCACCCACTGCGGGAGCATCGAGTATAAGCTCGCCCTCATCGCTTCGGGCGCCGGAGCGGCCACGCTATCACGGGGCCCAAAGTGGGAGTGGGACGTTTGCGCGGGCGCGGTGATCGTCGAGGAGGCGGGTGGACTGGCGACAGACGTGTTTGGCAATCCGTTTGCATTCAATCAATTCTTTGCCAAGGTGAAAGGAGTCCTCGCTGGCGCTCCGGCCGCCTACCGGCGGGCGCTCGATGAAGCGGCAGCGATGGGCGTCTCGGATCGCATGAACGAGTTTGCCGATGTCGGCGACCGAGGTGAAGCGTGACGAACGCACCCGTTTCGTTCATCCCGTTCGAACTCGAGCGATGGCAGAGCACGTGGGATTACCGCACACGCTTCAACCTGTCCGAGAGCGGGGTGCACCCTCTGTCGATTGGGGAGCTCTTGGAGATCACCGACACGGATCCCAAGGCGCTCCTCGACCTCCGAATGGAGTACAGCCAAACAAACGGCACCGACGCGCTTCGTGCCGCGATCGCCGCCCTGTACACGGGTGCGACACCGGACAACGTGTTGGTGACGGTCGGGAGCTCCGAGGCAAACTTCATCAGTTCATGGACACTCATCGAGCCTGGTGATCTGGTGACGATCCAGGTCCCCACCTACATGCAGACGTGGGGGCTCGCCAAAAACTTCGGTGCCGACGTCACGACCTTCAGCTTGAAGGAGGAACAGGGTTGGGCTCCTGAGCCCGACGAGATCCGTGACGCCATCAGGCCGGGCACCAGGCTGGTAGTGGTGACGAACCCCAACAATCCGACGGGGCACGTACTCGCCACCGCCTCGCGGCAGGCGATCCTGCAACGCGTGCATGAGGTGGGAGCGTGGCTCCTGGTGGACGAGGTCTATCAGGGAGCAGAGCGGAACGGGAACACTACGCGTTCCTTCTGGTCCGAAAACGTCGAACGCGATGGGCCGAGCTACGATCGGATCATCGTGACGGGCAGCCTGTCCAAGGCGTACGGGTTGCCGGGTCTTCGCATCGGGTGGATCGTTGCGCCGAAGGAGTTCATCGGCGACGTGGTCCGGCGGCACGATTACACGGTGATCGGGCCGAGTGCGGTCGGAGACTATCTTGGCATCCGGGCGTTGGGCGAGCGGGAGCGGATCCTCGCACGGACGCGAGCTATTCTCAACGAGAACTATGCCACCCTCGCAGCATGGTTTGACGGGTTTGGCGACCTGCTCGTGTGGAAGGCGCCCGACGCGGGAGCGCTCTGCTACGCGCGGTACCGTCTCGGTATCGATTCGCTCGACCTCGTCGCACGGGGGCAGGCCGAGCACGATGTGCTTCTCGTGCCCGGCGCGCATTTCGACATGTCCAACTATATCAGGATCGGCTACGGCGGCGAGCGCCATAACCTCGTGGCATCCCTCGACGCCCTCGGCGCGTGCCTAAGGGATCTGGTGGCCGATTGAGCCCTGCCCGTAGAGGTTCTCCTCGAGCCACGACGTCAACAGCGTATACAGATTCACCCGCGTAACTTCCCCGGCGATCGAGTGTGTCTTGTTGGGATAGAGGCGCATATCGAACTGTTTATTTGCTTCCTCGAGCGCCTCCACGAGCTGCAGGGTCTGCTGCGAGTGAACGTTGTCATCTCCGGTGCCATGCACGAGAAGGAGCTTGCCCTGCAGGTTGCCGGCGTAGTTGAGCGGCGCGCCCTCGCGATACCCGCCCGGATTCTCCTGGGGAGTCCGCATATACCGCTCCGTGTAGATCGTGTCGTAGAGACGCCAGTCGGTCACGGGAGCGACTGAGATGGCGGCGCGAAAGACGTCCCCACCCTTGAGCATGGACAGGGAAGACATATATCCGCCGTAGCTCCAGCCCCATATTCCAATACGACTCTCATCGACGTACGGGAGCGCCCCAAAATAACGGGCTGCGGCAATCTGGTCGGCCGATTCATACCTGCCGAGGTTCAGGTAGGTCATCTTCTTGAACCGAGCGCCTCTGGCACCGGTACCTCGATTGTCCACACTGGCGACGAGATAGCCCTGTTGGGCGAGCATCTGGTGCCACAGGTAGCGCGCGCCGCCCCACGAATCCGTGACGGTCTGCGAGCCCGGCCCGCCGTACACGTACATCAGGAGCGGATGTCGCCGTGACGGATCGAAGTCGGGCGGTTTGATGAGGAGCGCGTTGAGCTCTTCGCCTCCCTCGATGGGGATCTTGATGAACTCGGGCGGTCGCAGCCCGAGAGATTGTAACTGGTCCTGCAGCACCTCGTGACTCGAGATGGTACGCACGAGGGCACCACCGGCCGTCCGGAGCGTCCGCACCGGAGGTATCCAAGCTCGGGAATACGTGTCGATGTAGTGCTCGAAGGTTGGATCAAAGGTGACGCTGTGTGTTCCGGGATCGACGGATACGCGATGCAATCCGCTGCCGTTCAAGCCCACCCGGTACAGGGGGCGCTGGAGCGGTCCATCAGCCGCCGCCGTGAAGTACACCACGTCGTCCTCGTCATCCACTCCCACGACATTCAGCACATCCCACTCTTCCGTCGTCAACTTCCGCACGAGCGCCCCGTCACGGTCGAAAAGGAAAAGTTGCGAGTAGCCGTCTCGGTCGCTCCGGTAGACGTACTGCCGGCCGCCGTCGATCCAAGTAGGGGTGTGCGCGTCCACCCACGCTTCGTCGGCATCGGCCATGATGACACGCGACTCACCCGTCAGGACGTTTGCCAGCATGAGGTCGAGGCGGTTCTGATGACGATTGAGCCGTGTGAGCCAAATCTCATCCGCGGAACCGGCAAAGCCCACTTCGGCCACGTAGATGTCTTCTTCTTCCCCGAGATTCATCCAGGTCGTCCTACCGACGGTGATGTCGACGACCCCGATACGCACCTCGGAGTTCTGCTCGCCAGCCTTCGGGTAGCGGACCGGCACGAGTTCGGGATAGAGCTCCGTCTCATCGATCATGTAGAACGGCTTGATGACCGTTTGGTCGATTCGCCAAAAGGCGATGCGCCGTCCATCCGGACTGAAGCGAAAAGCGTCCCGCAGCCCCAGCTCTTCCTCGTAAACCCAGTCCGATGCCCCATTGATGATGTTGTCGTTGCCGTCGGTGGTGAGCTGCGTTTCGCTCCCCGTGGCGATGTCGGTGACGAAGATGTTGTGGTCGCGGACAAACCCTACCAGACGGCCATCCGGCGAGAACTTCGCATACTGCTGGTATCCGGACCCCGCGCTGATGGGTGTGAGTCGACGGGCGTTGATGTCCCAAATGTAGTATTCGCCCTTGGTATTCCTCCGCCACACTCGAATGGAGTTCGTGAAGATCAGCAGCTTCGAGCGATCGGGCGAGAATTCGTATTCCTCGATGTCGATCGGCGTCCTCGTGCCGGGCGGCACGAGGTCCGACCCTCTCACGAGCAGCACCCGCTCTCCAGTCGCGACGTCCACTTGGTATAGGTCGGTCAGGTCATCGTTCTCCTCCGTCTCCGTATAGGAACGGCCGTCGCTCGCCCAACGCACAGAAACGAGATCCGTGTCGAACTCCTCGGATCCCCAGATGCGTTCAACGGTGAGGGGTTGTACCTGTGAAAACGCGGGTGTGGTCAACACACCCACGACAAACATGCCGAGGAAGAGAAGTCGTGCAGTGTTCATTCTTAGATCGACGCTGAGGGTTGCAAGTCCTGGACTGGTTGCGTGCGAGCGGCCGACGATTGCTCGGTCAACTGCTTTGGTGCCGCTCGATCAACTTTTCTTGTGCACTTCGCGTATCGACTCCCGTGGCAAATTCCGGCTGCTCGTAGGAGCCATCGGGCCTCATCTGCCACGCCGTCGGGTCGTCGAGCTCCATCTCGAGGATTTCATCGAGGCGCTCGCACGCCTGGGGATCGAGAACGGGCGTCACCACCTCTACCCGACGCCTGAGATTCCGGGGACGCCAGTCCGCCGATCCAATGTAGTACTCTGGGTCGCCGCCGTTTGCGAAGTAGTAGATGCGAGCGTGCTCCAGAAATCTGCCGAGGATGCTGAAGACACGGATGTGCTCGGACAGGCCGGGCACGCCCGGCCGTAACGAGCAAATGCCGCGGATGATCAGGTCGATTTCCACCCCGGCCTGGGACGCCTTATAGAGCGTCCCAATGATCTTCTTGTCGGCGAGGCCGTTCAGCTTGACTCGAATGCGGCCGCCACGACCGGCTTGTGCATGTTCGATCTCGCGCTTGATCAGCGCCCTGAAGCGTTTCAGCATGTTGGTCGGAGCGACGAGCAGACGCTGAAACTCGCGCTGTGGCGGTCCGGACGAACCCGTCAATTCATTGAACAGATCGTTGAGGTCGGCGCCGAGTCCCTCATTCGCCGACAGGAGCCCCAAGTCGGTATAGAAGTTGGCCGTCGCCGCATTGTAGTTGCCGGTCCCAATGTGCACGTAACGGCGCACGGCATTCCCTTCCCGCCGGACCACCAGGGCCGTCTTAGCATGGGTCTTCAGTCGCACGAGTCCTGTCACCACGTGGATGCCCGCCTGCTCGAGCTTCCGCGCCCAGTGGATATTTCGCTCTTCGTCGAAGCGAGCTTTCAACTCGACGAATACCGAGACGTCCTTTCCGGCGCCGGCGGCCCGCGTGAGCGCATCGACGATCGACGACTGGCTGCCGCTCCGATATAACGTGAGCTTGATCGCCATGACGTCGGGATCGTCGGCCCCTTCGACGATGAGCCGCTGAACGGTCGAATCGAAGCGGTCGTACGGATGATGCAGCAGCACGTCCTTTTCCTTCATCACGTCGAAGATGGAGCGGCTCGCATCGATGGGATTCCCGCCCTGGAACTTCGAGTAATTGATCTCGGGGATCGGCAGGGAGGCGAGTTCACCCAGCGATCCCAGATCCACGAGACCCTCGGACTCGAAGATGTCCGCACTACTCAGTGTGCTGATGGCTCCGGCCTCTTCGATGCTCAACTCCCGCTCGAGCAGCTCGCGCATGACCTGCGGCATACCCCTAGCTACCTCGATGCGAACCACTGATCCGAACGGGCGCCTCCTCACCTCCTCTTCGATCGCCCGGAGAAGATTCGTGGCCCCCTCCTCGTCGACTTGAATGTCACCGCTGCGGGTGATCCTAAATGGGTGCACCTCTTCGATCAGCCGGCCCGGGTAGAGCGGCTGCAGGTTCGCCCCGACCACTTCCTCGATCGTGATGAACTCCTGTTTGCTTGGCAGCTGAACGAAGCGAGGGAGCCCGCTCGGCACCCGGATGTGAGCAAAGTGGGTTGGCCCGCCTTTCGGGTCCTTCACCATGATGGCCAGAGACAAGCTCAGGTTCGCCAAGTGCGGGAACGGATGCCCTGGGGCGTGGGTCAGGGCCTGCGGAGTGAGGACCGGGAAAATTTGCTCGTCGAAGTATTTCCGCATCGACTCCTGCTGATCCTCTTCGAGGTCCCTCCAACGCAGCAGGCGAATCCCGCGCCGCTCCAGATCCGGAAGGCATACCTTGCGGAAGCACCGTTGCTGACGCTCGATCAGTGGCCCGAGACGAACCGAAATGGCGTCGAGCTGCTCTTGCGGCGCGAGGCCGTCCGGGCTGGTGTCCAAGATCCCCTCGGCAATGGCATGCTTCAGTCCCCCGATCCGCACCATGAAAAACTCGTCGAGGTTGGAGCAGAAAATCGCCAGGAACTGTAGGCGTGCCAGCAGCGGCGTCCCGGGGTCCTCAGCGAGGGCCAGCACACGGGCGTTGAATTCCAGCCAACTCAGTTCGACATTGATGAACTGATCCGGCACCGGCTGGGCGGCATCGAGCGAGCCCTTCGGAAGCTCCGGCTGCTTGAGCTCGGGAAGCGCCTGGGCGTCTTCACCCCGGACGAGACTGGCCGAAGAAGCAGCCCCGACCGCGCGGAACTCGCCCGTCGGCGGCTCTGGTAACAAGCCGGAGCGCTGCGCCACTGCCAACGCCCCAACCGTCCGGGGATCCCGCAGCACCGGCGAGCCCACCCGAGACATGACGTCCTCGATGGTGATCCACTGGATGTGTTCGCGGGCGTCCTGGGAGATCTCACGGGGTAGCCCCTGCGCCATCCACACCTCCAGCACGGGACGCGTCCCTACAGCTGCGGCCATCCCCATTAGCCGCACCTGGCCTTCCGCCGTTGCCACGTGCTGGCGAAGCAAGTGACGGCACGCGGCCTCCCCACTGCCCTGCTGCACCGGAAGCCTCAGCGAGTTTCCATCAAATCTCAGCGCCACCCGCCGGTCATCGACGGCAATCATCGTGACCTCACGGTTCCCCTGCACGATGCTGGCGAGGGCTTCGCTCTCCAACTCCTTCAGCCGCTTCTCGGCGCGCTCAATCTTGGTAGTGAGGAGTGCTCGCAGCGAATAGCGCTCCTGCAGGGCGCGGGCGAGATCTTCGAGGGTGGGGGTCGCGGATCGCAACCGCCGGATCTTCAGCTCTCGGAACGCCTCCGAGCCCTCGCGATCACGTACGGTTACGAGGTCGTAATTCACCTCGAGCGACGGCAAGGGCATCCAGCCGGTGCGAATCTGACGGATGAATCGTTCAGTCTCGAGCTCGATCCGGGATCTCAGCCGCGAGGGGTCGATGAACCCGCGCAGCCGCCGCGCCGGCTCCGTTTTGCCTTTGAGGGCCTCCTCAGGATCAATGTCCGGCATGGCCGCCCTAAACACCTGGTCGGAGAGCACCACCATCCCACTCCCGCCGGTCTCCCGGACCCGGATCGAGAGAAACCGGCGATCATCAGCCTGAATACGCACCCGGCAAGAGACCCCTCGCTTCTCGAGTGCTCGATCCACCGTGTCGAAATAGATGTCCCGATGAAAAACGCGCTTCACCGGAGAGCTTCGCACGTTCAACGGCAGGTCGTCAGCCAGAAGCCTATCCAGCGCGTCCTGGCCGGTAATGTCACACTTGACCTCAGGGATGGCTTTCATGGTCAGAACATGAATCCCGCGCCGGCGTAGAGACCGGTCAGCTCTTTGCTCCTTGCAACGGTGAGAGTAACAGTGTTCTGGCGCCCGAGGAAGGAAAACCAGATCCCACCCCCGCCCGCCGTGTGCCACGTGTCGGAGTCGTCCGGAGGGCACACTGAGGTGTTCGTACAAAAGACACGACCCGCGTCAAAAACACCATGTACGCCCACGGTCATGGGAAGTATCAACCGCACCCCCCCAAGGGGAATTCGCAGCTCCGAGTTCCCGTACAGGGAGCCGTCCCCCGCAAACCGCTGCCCCCGAAAGCCCCGCAACGTACTGGACCCGCCCACGAACGCCGCCTCGTAGAACGGGAAGTCTCCCCAAACCTTCTTGCCTCCCACCCGCAGCGCAAGCGTTGGACCCCGCGTCACCGGCGTCAGATAGGTCGCCACCGAACCGTGGATCTCGCCAAAGGGCTCCCTAATGTCCAGGGCCTCGGCATAAAAGCTCCCGGCGGCCGTCACCAGAACGCCGTTACTCGAGCCAAGGGGCTGGTCCCGCCCATCGACCACCACCTCGCCGGTGACCCCCAGCTGGCCCAGCGTGCCGACCCCGTATAGGTCGGGCTGTGTGGCGATGAATCTGTTGGAGTCCACCTCGTTCAGGGTGAGCTTGCCGACCGGGCCCACTGAAAACCGAAACCTGGATGTCGGCTCGATCGTCAGCGACGGGGTCAGCACCCACTGCGTCTGGTTGACGCGGTGAAATCTCCCACCGGCCAGGATCCTGGTGTCATTGCCGAACCCGTGAAAGCGGATGACATCGAGGCCCGAGACCCGAGCCCACAATCTTGCGTGAAGCCCCCGGGCCACCTCCCTCCACTCCGCCCGCACCTCACCATTCGGCTGATTCACCCCAGTCGCATACGCCCCCCGGAACAGCACCGTCGCGCTGTACGGATACTTCCTGAACCCGTAGCGGTACAGGGCGACGCCCCCCCCAAAGAACAACCCAATGTCGGGCTCCACTCTGAACCAGGGCGACCCCCGGAGCCATTGTCCCCAATCGACGGGATTGTCGTGAGCGACATCCGGGGAGGGCGGCGGCTCGTAGTCGCGCCGGTCGATCCGCGTCCCCCTTCCGGTGATGAACCTGGTTGCCTTCCCAACGTCGTAGAAGTAAGCCTTGGCCCGTGAGGAATCGACGAGTTCATCCTCTCCACCGCCTCCCACCACCCTGATCCGAATCCCACCACCGTCGCCCCGCACAACCGCCTGATCGTCTCCGCCGTGAAGGTGCAGGCGGATCTCCTCCGTTTCACCGTCATCGAACCGCCACCGGAGGTGAGGCTCTGGCTGCCTTTCGTCACCGTCCGCCCGGCGGCGAACGGTCACCTCCACATGGCGGTCGCCCCGCTCGATCACCGCCAATTCGTCTTCGTCAGTCGCATGAATGTCGACCCAACCGATCATCAACCGGTAGAATGCGTCTGTAGCCTTTGGAAGCTCATCACGACGGCTGAGCAGCGACCGGGTCAACCGTTCCCCGTTTATCCGGTAGTACGGCTCCGGGAGCTGTTTGACGGCTTCCACAATGGCCGCATCGGTCAGTCGCCGTTGGAGGTCAGTGGTCACCGAATCCCACACCGGCCTCTCGAGCGCCGGGAGGATACGGCGATCCAAATCCCACGCGTTCCAAGTGAGTCCGAACACGTTGTGGAAATGATCGGAGAACACCGTGAATTTCCGGACGAAGAAGGTTCGCGTGACCCAGAGCGCAAAGCCGTCTTGCTTGACGAAGGCCTGGTCGCGGTCCTCCGGAACGGGGCGCCACACGAAGCCGTCGCCGTCCTCGAACCGGGCCCACCTCCATTGGCCTTTGTGCCGGTCGCGATCGCCGAGGTAGATGTCGAGGAGCCGCGCCTTCAAATATTCCCGTGCGTCCACGCGATTCTTGGAACTCTCCTCCAAGTCCTCGAACACGCGCTCCGTTCCGGAGATCAGCCGCGATCCTGCAAAACCCGGGGTGTCATCCGGCCCCTCGTCGGGGTTTTCCGCCATCAGCCCGAGCATCCCGGCGAACGTCGCTTGGAACTCACCGAGAGCCGGGTCATCGGGCATCACATAGAACTCGGGCTTCGCGGTCAGCACTCCTGCCACTTCCTCCAGTGGGGCCACGACAAGGGCCGCCGCCGGATGGAACGCGCTGGTCTGGTCCTGCATCACGTCGTCGACGAACGTCCCAACCAACTCTTCCGCAAGCCGTCGTGATAGATCCTTATCGACGGACCGGAAGACGTACCGACGCCGGTCGGATCCGTTGAAATGCAGTGAGGTCGTCTGGCCGAAGCCCCCCGTTCGCACAGGGGTCAATCCACCGGCATAGGTCTCGAGGTCGAGCACGGGGACCGTGATCGGCGTCGCCCAAAGCTCCCGATAATCGGTACCGTAAATCACACGGTGGAACCAACCCGCACCATACCGCTCGCCGGGCGTGACGATGACCGAATCCTGACCCGCCAGGGGAGCGGCCGCGACGAATTGAAGCGCGACCAGCGACATCAGCGCACGGCCCAGCCCGCACCGTCTTCTCATCATCCGCTTTCGGTCAGGCATCGGGACGCAACCACATCGAGAATTCTTCGGAGATGTTGCCCTCGTCATCCACCACTAATACCCCAAGCCGTGCCCGGCCATCCCGCATGAAGTCGATCTGCATAAATCCGCTCTTCGCACCGGCGTACAGTGTGCGTTCCCCCCACCACACAGGCTCGAGATGCCCGTTCGGCCCGCCGCCGCTCACCAAGTTATAACGGACGCTCGAGCCCTCCATCACTTGGAGGCTGTGGTCGTGTCCCCCCGCCCACACGAGGGGCGGGTGATCGACAAGTGCCGAATCGAGAGCCGCACGCATGTGCCGGTAGCGCGACGATGACAGATCTTGATCGGAGATTCCGAAGTTTCTGGCCAGCGGGTAAGCGGAACCGATGAACGGCAGCGGAATCCACAGCCAGGAGGCGAGGCGCCGCAGCGGGAAGATGTGGACTTTCCAGTCGAAATACCCTCCGTGACCGCCGGTGGTGGCGAGAGGGTGATGGGCGACCACAACCACCTGCCGCCCGCCGGCCCCCGCCAGCGCAGCCGCCAGGGCATCCGCCACCTCCGACTCCGAATCGGCCGGGCAGTCAGACAGGGGATCCGTCGGTTTGGGCCCCGCATGTAGCCACCATTGGGTATCCATCACAACCAAGCGAAGCACCGACTCCACGTCGATCGTGACCGGCCCGGGGCAGCCGCCCGACGGCACCAACGCCACCCGTGGCCCAGTGCGCCGCTCAATGAAGCGTTCCTGTCTCTTCACCGCCTCCCAGCCATCCTCGCCGGAGTGCGCCCAATCGTGATTGCCCGGGACGAAGATGCCACGAGCGCCCGACGCGCGCGCCACCTGAGCCTGGGCCAGGAGGATCTGTTCCCCCGTGGCGCGATCGGGATGACTCGAATCGGGGAGTCCGCGGGGGTACACGTTGTCGCCGAGAAACACGACGACGGTGTGCTCTGGATCCTGTGCAGCTCGGGCGGTCATAGCCGACATCACCGGATCGTCGGAGGTGGCGTACCCGGCGTCACCGACCAGCAGGAGGTGCACCTCGATCTCTGCGGGTGGCGCAACGGCGGCCGCCGCCATCTCGGACGACGGTGCCGTCGCACAACCGAGTATCGACCCTGCCAGCGGCGCCAGAGTCGCAAGCGTCCAGGCGCGCCGCCAAGCAAACGGACCGGCGGACCGGAGCAACACGAGGGTCAACGGTCTTTCGCGGCGGTCTTGAGCCCCTTGAACTCCGCCCCGACGACATGGGGCGCACCGCCCGACTCCACAGCGTCGAGCAGGACTTCCGGAAGGATGGATTTCCGGAGCCGGATGAGATACTCGAGCGTGGACCGGCCATCACCCGCGGATACGACACCCAAGAACTTCCACCGCTTGCTGTTCTCTTCGAGCGCGGACTCCACTGAGGGTCGGGCCGAAGCCTCATCCGTCACGTGAACTAGCAGGAGTCCGTTGAACGGTTTCTTGCCCGAGTCCGCCGCTTCTTTCACATACCGAGCAACCCGCTCGGCACGACCGGTCAAGCCGCTCAACTGTTCCGGCTTGAGCGACGTCGCAACGTCGGCGTCCCCCACCGTCACCGTCTCACCGGCACCCAGCCCACCGGCGAGCGAATCCGCCATGCCAAGCGGTCCCGTCCGACTGAGTTGATCGGCGTAGATGTTGCCGACGTTGTACTTCCACAGCGCGAGGACGACCAAATTGAACATGATCGACATGGCGAAGGCGACATTCAGCGCTTGTACACCGGACGCCAGACCCACCCCGATCGCCAAGAAGATGTAAACCGCGTCCTTCGTATCCTTGAGCGTGTTGCGAAATCTCACCGCCGCCACGATCCCGGCCAAGCTGAACGCCAGCGCGACGCTGTCTCGCACGATCAACACGATCCCGGTCACGGCGATGGGGAGAATGATCACGGTCTGCACGACCGACTGGTCGTATCCTTGTCGCTGCTTCGTGATCATGTACACCCAGGCCACCGGAAGGACCAACGCCAGCGCACCCGCCATCCCGAGGATGGTGAGGAGCGCCATCCCCGGCCGGCCCAGCAACGTGGGCGCCGTCTCCGCCGCACCGGGGGGCACGACGGTGCCCGGCTGAAGGTCCGCGAGCCCCAGCACGGGCGCACCCAGCAGCGGAAAGAGTGACTCGATGTTTGGGAACAGCCGAAGCAGCAGCAGCGCGGCGGCTGACAGCACGATGTAGTACACCGTGATCTTGAGGACCGGCGCTCGGCGCAGCCTGGTCATCTTGCCGGAAAGGGATTGTTCAGTCACAGGTTCCTCCGAACCATCACTTTCCCCGTCGAGGGGAAAGGTCGTGACGCACCCTCAATGCCCCCGAAAGAGAATGCGATAGATCCGACCGCCACGGTCGTCGGAGACGTACAGCGATCCGTCGGGACCCTCCGCGATTCCAACCGGACGGTGCGCCGCGCTCTGTGGGCTGGGATCGTCGCCTGCGAAGCCGTCGGCAAAGACCTCCCACTCACCGGTCGGATTCCCACCCTCGAAGGGAGCGAAAACGACCTTGTATCCTGCCTGGGGTTCAGGGGCTCGATTCCACGACCCGTGGAACACGACAAAGGCGCCACCGCGATAACGCTGAGGGAGCTGGTCGCCAGCATAGAAGAGTAACCCGTCGGGCGCCCAGTGCGCGGGAAAGCCGATTAGTGGATCTTTCATATCCGCACAGCGACCCTGCCGGCTCCCGTCACCGCCGTACTCGGGCGCCAGCACCTTCCGCTCGATCTCCGGATCGTAGTAGCAGTAGGGCCAGCCGACGTTGTCCCCCTCCTCGATGCGGACGAACTCCTCGGCCGGTTTCTCGGCATTGTCCACATCATCGAAAAACGGCCAACTACCTAATCTGTCCCGCCCGTGAACAACGCCGTACAGGAAACCATCCTGTGGTCTGGAGGCGAGAGCCACCGTATTTCTGAGACCCTGGGCGAAGCGCGTTCCATCGGTCTGCGTCTGGCCCGACCTGTCTGCATCGAATCGCCAGATCCCAGCTCGGCTTGCGACCTCCGGACAGGGATCGGGACTCGCTTCCGCCCCGCTCGCCCCGCAGACGTTTGACGGCGAGCCGATGTTCACGTACAGCGAGCCATCAGTCCCGAACGCGAAGGTCTTGGTCCGGTGGCTTCGCGTCGCCGGGAGATCACTGACGATGGTGTCGGGCGCCCCCGCCGGTTGCATCGATCCCTCACGCCACGGGTACCGCATGACGGCGTCGTTCGTGGAGAAGTAGAGGTACTCGCCTCGGACCTCGACATCATCGCCCGTGCCACTCGCGAAGTGCTCCTGCACATCGGCCACACCGTCGCCGGATGTATCGCGAAGCACCACCACACCGCTTCTCCCCTCTCCACCGCGACCTCTTCCGACCGCCACGAAGACATCGCCGTTGGAGGCCACGGTGAGATGCCGGGCGCGGCCCAAATTGTCGGCCACGACGAGCGCGCAGAACCCCGGCAACAGCGTCAGCCCGGCGTTGTCGGAGGCACACGTGGGACCACTACTTTGTGCGGGCAATACCCTCGAGACGGCGGCCACCAGCACCAGCAGCACAACGGCCGGCTTCAACGCGTTCGAGACCATACGCTCAGCTCCCCGTATAAAGGATCCGGTAAATCCGGCCACCACGATCGTCTGACACGTAGAGGGATCCGTCAGGTCCCTCGGCAATCCCCACCGGCCGGTGCGGACTGCCCGGATTCGGCTCCTCCCCAGCGAACCCTTCCGCGAACACCTCCCATTCGCCCTCGGGATCCAACCCGTCAAACGGAGCGAACACCACGTTGTACCCCCCCTGAGGCAGGGGTGCCCGATTCCACGACCCGTGGAAAACAATGAAGGCGCCGCCGCGGTACCGCTCCGGGAACCGGTCTCCACCGTAGAACAGCAGGCCGTTCGGCGCCCAGTGGCCCGGGAAGCCGATCAGAGGGCCCTTCTTCGCCGAACAACGCCCCTGCTGTTTCCCGTCACCGCCGTACTCGGGCGCCAGGATTTTTCGTTCGATCTCGGTGTCGAAGTAGCAGTACGGCCAGCCGAAGTCGTCACCGTCTTCGATGCGGACGAACTCCTCTGCCGGCTTCTCGGCGCTCTGATCCTCATTGAAGAGGTTGCCCCAGTTCTGGGCCAGTTGATCGCGACCATGGATCACCCCGTAGAGCGCGCCGTCGTCGGGTCGGATCACGAGGGCAACCGTGTTCCGAAGACCCGTAGCAAAACGCCGCCCGTCACCCTGCGTTTGATCGGGGCGGTCGGCGTCGAACGCCCAGATCCCGGCCTGGCCTTCGAGCTCCGTGCAGGGATCATGGCCCGGCGATTGATCCCCCCGGTTCTGCACCTGGCAGGAGTTGGACAGCGAACCGATGTTCACGAACATGGAACCGGCTTCCCCGAACGCGAAGCTCTTGGCCCAGTGCCCACGCTGGCCGGGGAGGTCGCGCACGATCACTTCCGGATCGCCGGTGGGCTCGAGCTGTCCGTCGCCCCAGCGGTAGCGCATGACGTCGGTCCTGGTGGAGAAGTAGAGGAAACCGTTGTGGAGCTTCACATCGGATCCGCGCCCCTCACCGAAGAACTTGGTGACATCGGCCACACCATCTCCGTCGGTGTCCCGCAACGCCAGAACGCCGCCGGCTCGGTCCTCGGAGCGAGCCGCCAGCGCGACAAACAGGTCACCGTTTGGAGCCACGGTGAGGTGCCGAGCCCTACCGACTTCGTCGGCGACGATCAGGGCGCAAAAGCCGGAGGGCAGGGTCAATCCCGCATCGTCCGGTGCACACACGGGCTCGTCACCCGCGCAGCCGGTCAGCACCAGGACGGCTAGGACGGCTGCAACAAACAGTGTGGTTTTGGTCATGACTCTTCTCTCAATGGAATACGAGCGTCCACTCGGCGGATGAGCAATTCAAGAAGGTAACGCCCGCATCCGCTCCGGAAAGTTGGTAATGATACCCGAGACACCAAGTGAACGGAGACGTTCCGCCTGTCTCCGATCGTCCACGGTCCAGACGTGGACGGGTTTCCCGGCTTCGACGGCCAGCTTCACAAACCGCTCGTCCACGACCCGCAGGCGGTTCGAGTGTTCGGGAACCGCAAACCCGTGGTACGGGCCTTTGGGCCTGGGCCACCCGACCTTGCATGAGAGCCAGAAGATGGTCGTCTCACGCCGGGACGCCCAGGTGGGGAGGCCGGCGGCACGACATGGTAGGAGGGTCCGATGCTCGAACGCTCCAAGCACGACCCGGCCCGCCATTCCGCCTTCGGCCCCCACTCCCGCCGCCTCAACGACCTCCACCACAGGCACGCCGGCGAGCCGATCCTTGATCTCGACGATCAAGGCAACGCCGGGGAACGCCTCGAGCACTTCGGCGAGCGTTGGTATTCGCTCGCCCTGCCCGGCATCGAGGGTCTGCATATCCTCGAGCCGAAATGTCGCCACCGGACCCGTGCCGTTCGTGGTGCGATCGACCGTCGCATCGTGGATAACAACAGGCACGCGGTCAGCGGTAAGGCGCACATCGAGTTCGAGGCCGTCCGCCCCCTGTTCCAGACCGCGCCGGAAGGCGAGCAGCGTGTTCTCGGGACAAGACCCGCTCGCCCCCCGGTGGGCAATCACCGGGCGGGCCATGGGATCAAGGAGAATCACACCAACTCGCGGACCCGTTCGAGGTAGGGGCGAAGCACGCTTCGCCCTTACCTCTAGGCGACTTTGGTGCAGTGCTGGTCGAAGGCCTCGACGAGCCGCTGGGCGATATCGTTCCCCTCTCGACCCTCGATGTCATGGCGCTCCATCAAGAACACGAGCTTCCCGTCCCTGAGAAGCCCGATCTGAGGGCTCGAGGGTGCATAGCCGGGAAAATAACTCCGGGCCCGTTCCACGGCCTCGAGTTCCATTCCCGCGAAGACGGTGGTCAGCTTGTCGGGAACCACGTCGTGCTGGACGGCCAGGCGGACGCCCGGGCGCGCCTTGCCGGCGGCGCAGCCGCAGACCGAGTTCACAACCACAAGGACGGCGCCGCTGCTCTCGCCGAGCGCCCGATCCACGTCGTCGGGCGTCAGCAACTCCTCGAAGCCGAGGCTGGTAAGCTCGTCGCGCATTGGCTGGACGAGAACCGGATCGTATCGCAATTGCCTTCCTCCTGTAGGGGTCAATAAATAAAAGATAATCAGTCGGCTTTGATCGCCGGGCCCCACTTCTCGGCCCGCCCCGGGAGGTCGACCTCGTGGAACCGCTCTGGATGCAGCAGACCACCCAGCAGTTCCACACCGTCGGCCACTCGAGGCCCCGATCTATTGAAGAAGGACGAGCCGTCCACGACATAGGCCCTCCCTCGCCGCACCGCCCCGGGGGCCACCATCTGCAGCTGCGAAGCGTGTTTGTCGGCCTCACGGCGCGCGGCTTCGAGCCCGTAGCCACAGGGCATCACGACGAGAACGTCGGGTTGGGTATCAGCCACTGCATCCCAAGATATCTCCCGGGAGGGCATACCCACGTCGCCCGCCACCAACGATCCCCCGGCCATCGCGAACATCTCTGGGACCCAATGTCCCGGCACGAAGAGGGGGTCGAGCCACTCGACGGCCAGCACCCGCGGTGCGGGGAGATCTGTGACTCGCTCCTGCACGGCCTCGATCCGCGCCCGGAGTTCCTCGGCGTACGCTATGGCTCTCCTGGCGATGCGGGCGGCCGTACCGACGCGGACGATTGACTCGAGGATGGCGTCGAGCGTGTGGGCATCGAGTGAGAGTACCTCCGGCTCGCCGTCGAGCGCGGCCGCCGTCTCCACCGCCAGCGTGGTCGGGACGGCACACACCTCACACACACCCTGCGTCAG